>JAYVUC010000117.1:0-17321 GCA_043788295.1 Phycisphaerales bacterium | reverse complement strand
CGCTCACGGGATCGGGGGCAATAACATCGGGGGGACTCGCGATTGGTCCGGATGTATCTCTCGCCACTTGCGCACCGCTTCGGGAGGCCTTGGATAGATCGGCGTCAGTGCTGCTGGCGAGACCCGATCGGTCGCTCGCGCAGCCCGAAGGCAGGCCGCCGCGGCAAACGTGGGCGGCTCGATTGCCAGGCCGAGCGTTACCGCGGCCTCTCGCATCGCTGTCGGCAGGAAACGATCCGCGATGAGCCGAACCACGCCGCGGGCTGCGAGTGTCGGCATGTCGCCCGCGTTCATGATGGCGGGCTCACCCAGGCGTGTGTGTTCCTCGTCGTCCGCGAAACACTCGACCCACGCGTCGTCGCCCTTGGACGCAATCGCCACCGCAAGGGGTCCAGACCCGGACGATGCGGCCTGCGCGGCGACACGGGCCGATGGAACGGCGAACAGAGCCGCTCCTGTCGAGATCGCCAGCATCTTCGCGGCGGCGGCCGCGATGCGCAGCGCGGTGAACCCGCCGGGTCCAATCGAGACAACAACTGCGCGCAGATCCGCTGGCCCGCAACCGAGCGATCGCAGCAGCCGGTCGATCGCCGGCAGCAGTGTGTCGTCTCGCTCGCGGGGGTCGCAGGATTCGATAGCGAGCGGACCTGACAGGCCTTTTGAGACCACCAGTGCTGCAATTCCCGGCATCACCAGGTGTGCCGGGTCAGAATCGGGTGTCCACGACGACGGATTGCTGGTCTCGATCGCCAGAATCACACCGTCCTGAAGTTTGAGCGAGGGGTGGTTGGGCACCGGGCGACCCTAGGCCTGCCGAGCGCGGAGTGGCGTCCTGGTGGTTACTCTCCCCACGCGATACGCCGACCACGACAGGCCCCGGCAGACCAAAACCTCCCGCTGCATCACCCGTCCCACCGCCCGCGAGACGCTCCATGTTGAACAAGCCCGCCACTGTCACTTTCTCGACCCTCTCGCTCTGGGCCGCGTGCGCCTGTGCTCAGCAGAGCGTCGCGCCTCCCCCCGCCGCCCCATTGCAGCCTGCCGGCCCGGCACAGGCGGAAAAGCTCACTTCCAACGGCTTCACCAAAGAAGAAACCACCTACAAGTTTCGCTTCGACCCCAGCCTCTGGTACGTCGGGCTCTCGGGTCAAGTGAAACTTCCGGGCGCACCCGTCGGTGCTACGGGGGGCAAGCTCAGCGAGATCGGCGCAGATAAGCCGCGGCTCGCGCCCATGGGCGCGGTACGGATGGGCTTTGAAAATTGGCGAGTCTCGCTATCGGCCTTCGGCGTGTCGGTGAATACCACCGGAATAGCCAGCAAGGCCGGCCAATTCGGCTCATTCGTGTTCGCCCCCGGCAGCACCGTTCGATCCTCTATCGACCTCGCGTCTGCGCAGCTCATGGGCGGCTACAGCTTTGGCACCTGGTCAACTGGAAAGGCGTCCGATGGCAAGCCGACCTTCTCTGTCGAGTCCACGCTCTTGGCTGGCGTGCGAATGTACGACCTGAGCATGGGCTTTGGCAATGTGGCCGCGAACGTCGCCACGACCAATCAGCTCTTCGCCGAGCCCATCATCGGTGCCCGCGCCGACATTGACATGGCACACGGCTTCTCGATCGACGCCGAATCCACTTTCGGCTATCTACCCGGCGAGCACGGCAGCGCCTCGTTGGAGATCACGGTGGGGCTGTTGTACCGGCCCATCGAAAATGTGGGAATCCGAGCGGGGTATCGCAACATGCGATTCAACCTTTACTCAGGAAAGGACGCCAACAAGTTCGAGCTCAACGGGGGTGCCGCCGGACTGTTTGTCGGGTTTGAAGTTCGTTTTTGAGCGATCAGAACGGCTGGGACAATTTGTGGATAACACGGGGATAAGTTCTTGTTGGTTCATGGGTTGACGCGAGCGATCGGGAGGGTGATACTCCCTTCCCACAGGCCCGAACGGCTGAACGTTCGGGTAGTGTGCGGGCTGGCGAGCAATCGAACGCTTTGAGAGTTGGCGCCACGCAGGACGGTGGCTTCGGGCAGGGGTAATTGTCTGTGCATTCCGACGCGCCCGCTGGCGGCGGCGAGGGGTCATTGGCCATGGCAACGTTCACAAAGAAAGACATGATCGACCGGATCGTTCAGCGCACGAGCGAGCCTCGCGCGTCGGTCAAAAAGTCGATCCAGGAGTTTCTCGACCAGGTGATCGTCGAGCTCAAGCGCGGCAACCGGCTTGAGTTCCGCGACTTTGGTGTTTTCGAGATCAAGCGTCGGGCAGCCAGGGTGGCGCAGAATCCCAAGACGCTCGAGCGCGTCAGCGTGCCACCCAAGGTCACCGTCAAGTTCAAGGTCGGGCGGCTCATGCGCGAGAGCATCGAGCTGGGCGAGGCGGCCGCCGCCAAGATGCCGGGCGGCGCGAAAGTCGTCGTCGTGACCAAGCCGGCAAAGGTACAGGCAAACACGTGAGCGGCCCGATCCTCGCGGCTATTTTGTGAGCGAAAGTATCACCGTGACGGGCCCGGCGGAAACGGCGATGTGCCCGTCGATCGCCGCGATCGCGCTGGGCGTGTCGAACAGCACCAACTGTTCTTTGACGCGCGTTTTCCCGCTGGGCATCGAGACGAGCTGAAGCCCCGTCGCACGCCTCTCGCTTCGTTCGGGCCCCGGGGCAGCCTCGACAAACGCGACCGTCTCCTCCCCCGCCGCAAAGAGCCGTCGTACGGCTTCGGAGCCTGCGGCGTCGTAGCCGACGAGCTTTCCCGCTTCGTCGTAACAGACCAGCCCGTTTTCAGACACCAGCGCCGAACCCCTGGGACGAAGTGCGATCACAAAGTTCGCGGGCTCATCGACCGGGCGATCGCGCTCGATTTGTCCAAGCCGCCTGGCGGTGTTGAGGTCTTCCTTGCGAACCTCGCCTGTGGCCGCGTCGATCGTCCATATCCTCTGGTCGGCTGCCAGGAGAAACACCTGGCCTCCCACGGCCCAGGCGTCGATCGAGCCCTGCGCGCTCTTCCCCGAGAGGGTCCACCTCAGTTCGCCCGTGACCGGGTCGAGGGCAAAGACAGAGGTTTCAAGCGCGACGATCGCCAGTCCCGCAACCTCACGGACCCATCGCGTGCGGGATTTCAGCGGCGCGTCGGGTGTACCCAGCGCAAGGCTCATCTCGCCGGTGCGAGCATCGGCGACCAGAACGGCGGCCACCGACTCGCGCGGGCCGAATCCGATGGCGATAACCCGGCCTCCAACCAGCGCCGCGTCATACACACCGCTCATGCCCAGGCTGCGTGCCCACAGGACCTTGCCCGTCGCAAGGTCGATCCCGATCGCCCGCCCCGACCGTTTGATCAGCACCGCCGTTCGGTCGTCGATATCGGCGAGAATGCCGTCACGATCGACGTCCCCGTCGAGCGGGGCGGTGAACCTGACGGGCTCAGGAGCATTGACGGGTGCCGCGGGCTCGGGGGGAAAGAGCGAATCGAAACCGGGCGTTCGCCACCGTGTGGTCCCATCGGACGTGACGCGCTCGACGCTGGGGCCTGCGGGGCCCGTGGGCCAGAACAGAAAGGTGGAGTCCCAGTCGACACGCACAAATGTCGGGCGCTCGATGTCGTGCTCGTACGCGCGCACCCACAACGGCGCGAGGCGGCCATCCTCGGCCCGAGGAGCCCAGAGCCCCGCGACGCGCTCGCCCAGCGCGTAGAGCGGAAGCTGGTCGGTGGCTCGCGCGGCTCCGGTGGTGAGTCTGGGCTTGGCGATCGTCCAGCCGACAAGTGTCTGTGGCCGCCGATCGATCGATCCCGCGAGGTCCGCGCGGCGGTCCAGCGCGGCGAGTGCCCTTGCCAGCGTTTCGAGCACCTTGGCTGGTTCTTTCGCACCGACAGAGCCGGCGAGACTGAGCCCGGGCAACTCGGCGGACAGTCGCTTCACAAGTCGGTGTGCCTCGCCCAGGCGACCTCGCTCGATCAGCACGTCGACGAGTTGACCGGCGGCACTGGATAGTTCGGCGACGGGAGCATCGCGCGTGAGCCGCGCTATCGTCGACGCGCTCTCGACAGCGGCGCCCAGGTCCGCGGCGAAGGCCGCGCGAGCACCCTTGAGCTTGTGCAAGTCCGCGGCGGCGACCAGGGCGGCACAGGCCGACGGGGCGAGCGGAAACCGGCGCGCGAGCTGTTCGAGCGCGGGAGCAGTTGCGGACGGTCCAAGGTCCGCGAGCTCGCGGGCGGCCTGCGCCGCAAAGCCCTGGTAGGGGCGATAGCCCGCTTTGCCAAGAAAGGCTGCCAGGCGGTCGCGGGCCGCATCCCACGCGACATCGCCGTGCCCGGTGCCCAGCAGCGTGTCGATCGGCGCGCTCGCGAGATCGGGATCTTGCAGAACCTGTTGATACGCGTCGATCGCGGCGGACGTGCGGCCCAGTGCTTCGTGGACCCCTGCGGTCACAAGAAACCCAAGAGCGCGTTCCTCTGGAGCGTCGGCCGCTCGCGCCAGCCGCGAGAGCAGGGGGTCGATCAGCGACAGGTCAGAAGCGACCCCGCCCGGCATGGGATGCTGTGCGCCGCGGACGATCGAGAGCAGTGCGCGGTAAAGATCGCGCCGCGCCGTCTGTCGAGCCGGGTCGGAAGGATCGGCGTCGACGATCGCAAGTAGCGCGTCGGTGACGCCCGGGACTCCCCCGTAGTTTCCGGCGCGCGACGCGATGTTGATGTATGTGAGGCACGGGGCGGTCTCGGTGGGTCGCTGGGCCATCCACGCGCGAAGGCGCGGTTCCGCGGCGGCCCATGAGAGGTGCGAAGTGAGGTTCGATGGGGTCGCCACCACAAGCTGGCCCTGAGTCACTACCGCGTTGCCCGACTCGGCCAGCTCGATGAACCGAACCTCTCCCGGATTGGCGGGATTCATGAGCGAGATTCCCCCGACTACCGGTACCGCAAGCTTGGAGCCAGCCGCGAACGCGCGGCCCGCCGCGGCGGGATCGCGGAAAGCAGGTCCCAGGCGTCCCTGTCCCGTTGCCAAGTTGGCCAGGGGAATGAAGTTCACGAGACCGGTGCCGACCGCAGCGAGCGAATCCTCAACGCGGACGAGATACTTGGGCGACCCCGCCTGATCCGCTCTGCGGCGTTCAATGAGCGCGCCAGACGCGCGGTCGAGACGCACGATGTCGCCCGTGCCGGGCTCCAGAACGATGATCGAGGAGGCCTCGACGATCGGTGTGCCGCCCGACCAGGGCTGGCGTTCCGCCAGGCCGTACAGATTTCCGTCTGCGGGGGCGACCGTGGATGTTCTGCGGATCCATACGGGGCGCCCGGTGGCGGCCTCTATCGCCGCGACAACGCCCAGAGCATCGGCCTTGTAGACGACGCCATCCTCGCAGGCCGCGAAGTCCGACACCTTGGACGGGCGTGAATAAACCGACACCCCAACGTTGGCGAGCGGCCTGATCCATCGCAGGCCGCCCGTCGAGGCGTCCAGGCCGATCATCATGCTGGCCGCGATCCGACGCCCAGTTGAAAGCCGGCCCAGGGTCAGCACGACCGTGTCGCCCGACAAAAGAGCCGGACCGCGCACGCTCGATTCAACCAGTTGCTTGTCAAGTGAGGATGGATCGACCGACCACAGAACCTTGCCCGTGCCAGCGTCGAGCGCGTGGGTCCGCGGGTCGTGAACGCGGCCATAGTTGCTCGAGGCGAAGCCCGTGGTCGCCACCACGATGCCCGATGCCACCGTCACGGTCGAGCACTCCTCGAACTGCCGGGCGGCGATGTCGAGGGGTGTCCGCGGATTCTCCTCCACCACCTCGGGCTCGCCCGTGGGCGACGCGGGCACGAAGTGCCAGAGCGGCACCAGTGTCGCACGATCCCACGCCCCGATCGACAGCCCGTCGTTGAGGTACACCGTATCGCCCACGACTCCAGGAAATGCCCACGACGCCGGTGCCGAGCCCACTATCGCAGGCCGCGGTGCCACCTGTTCCAGCCGACTCAGGCCGACAGATGCCAATGGATCCTTGGCCACCTCGGTTTCCAGGAGAGGCCCGGCCGCCACGGTCGCGTTGCGGGAAACGGCGAGGGAGGCTGCGGGCGGCACGATCGTCGCCGCGGAGGAGAGCGGTGCGGCGGCCCCCGCGAAGCGGGCCGCGAGTGCCTTCGCGTTCGGCGCGGACAGGTAGCATGACAACTCCGCGGCCGCCGCCACCGCACGCTTCGCTCGCTCGGGGTCCGCCTTGCGGTCGGGGTGTGTTTCGAGCGCGGCGAGCGTCAGGTACGCCGCGTCAAACCGGGCCGATTCGAGATGCTCCTGCGCAAGCCTTATCGCCGCATCGAATCCCGACGGCGTCAGGAGCCTCAGTCGTTCGGCTGCGGCGTGCTGACCTGCGGCGAGCTGACGCAGGGCCCGGGGTTCCTCGGCCGCGCGATATCGCTCCATCAGCGCCGCGTTGGTTAGGAGCATCTCGTGGATTCGTGCGCGAACACTGATGAAAATCGAAGCATCGCCCGCCGAAGCAACCACGCGATCGCCCTCGGTGTCCAGCAGCGATTGAGCGATGCGGGCCGCCTCGGCCACATTGCCTGCGGCGATCAACTCCAGAATCCGTTGCAACGACTCTGCGGCGGCCACCGAGTCGTCCACAAACACCGCCGACTGCTGCGCGGCCGCCCGCGAGACCGGCCACCCCGACGCCGCCACGACGATCGCGGAAATGACGATGGATCGAAGCCCAACCGACATGAACGCACTCCGGGGAAGGGTGGGGTTGAGGGTGGCGGGGCAGTGGGGAGGGCGGGGGTGCCTTGTATTCCCTTTCGGACGACCGAGAACGCGAGTTCGCAAGAGTCTAGCGGATTTGACCCGCCGAATGTTCAATCGTTCCGATTTTTGGGCCGATTGCCACCCTCGTGTCCTTGTTACACCAACTTCCAGGCCGGGGCGCGAACTGCGGACGGGCAAGCGTCTGGTCGCTCGCGTCGAGGATGGTCGTTCATCGTCCCTGGCGGGTCACGTCGGTGCTCGCGGCGGTCGTCGCCCTGAGCCTCGTCGACCTTGACCTCACCCTGCTCTACGCGACCACCCTCGGGATGGTCGAGATCAACCCGATCGCCCGTTCGATCATGGGCCTGGGCTCGATCTGGGTCGTCATCGCGTGGAAGCTCTTTACCGCCGGTACCTCGGTGGGTCTCCTGTATTACACGCGCCGATTCGCGGTGGGCGAGCTTGGGGCATGGGTCTGCCTGGCAACCCTGGTCTGGCTTACGGGCCGGTGGATGAACTACAACCATGACGTGGTCGTGATGAACAACGCCGAGACACGAGATGCCGTCGCCCGCGACCCCGAGTTTGTCATGATCGGCACGGACTGACCACCGCTACACTGCGGCATGACCAGCCGCTCGCTTGCCACGCTACTTGCGATCTCATCGGTGACCTTTCTCGCAGGCTGTGCCGACACCGCGCCGCGGCTGAGCGTCGTGGGTGTGCGCGAGGTCGATCGAACGCCACAGGGCACCGTGCTCGCTATCGACATCGACGCCGAGAACGCCAACGACAAGGCGATGCCCCTCCGCGAGATCGGCTACTCGCTCGCCATCGACGGGCGGACTGTTTTCACAGGCACCAGATCGCCCCAGGCAACCATCCGCAGATTCGGCACCCAGCGCGTCACCGTACCCGCCGTCATTACCGGTTCTGCGGCGACGGGCGGCTCATACGAGGTTCGCGGCACGATCGAGTACGTCGCGCCCGGGCGCCTCGCCGAGATTCTCTTCGACACCGGCGTGCGAACGCCCACAGCCTACTTCGATGGCCGCGGGCCGGTCACAAAGTAACCGTCAAACCGTCTTGCGAGTCATCGCTATGAGATCGGTGCCCGCGCGGCGTCCGCCCGCCTCGCTCACGAGCCGCGCGATCTGACCCCGGTGGTACGTCGAGTGGTTCAGGACGTGCGAGACGATGTCGGCCACCGAACTCTCGTACGCCACGCCCTCGCTGCTCTTGTAGCGGCATGCGTTGCCAAAATCGGCCTCGGTGCGAGCCACGAGAAACTCGCCCCACGCCTTATCAAGCTCAAGAGCGGTTCGGCGCGAGTCCGAAACAGGCCACGCGGGGAACCAGTCGTCCACCTGCCACGCCTCGCCCTTGAGCCGTGCGAGCCAGACGCTACGGGCGATCTGGATGTGGGCCATCACCTGTATCGCACGCTGGAACTGCGGCGACACACGGGCCGATTGCGGCACGGTATCGATCGAATCAATCGTGAGCGACGACGCCCACGTTTCATACTTGAACAGCCCTTGAAAGTGATCCATCATCGGCGAACTTTCCGCGACTGCTCTCAGGAACAGATCTTCTTGAGCTGGTCGGCCTTGTCGGTCCGTTCCCACGTAAACGTGTCGTATTTCTTGCCTTTGTACGTGACGCTGCCGGGAGCGCGCCCGAAGTGGCCGTGCCGGGCTGTGGGGCCGTAGATCGGGGCGCGGAGCCCAAGAGCCTCGATGATCTTGCGGGGCGTGAGGCCGAACGTCTCGCGGACGGCCTTGCTGATCTTCTCTTCGTCGATCTTGGCCGTGCCGAAGCAGTCGATGTAGATCGAGGTCGGCTCGGCGACGCCGATGGCGTACGAGAGCTGCACCTCGCAGCGATCGGCGAGCTTTGCGGCAACGACGTTCTTGGCGATGTATCGAGCCATGTACGCAGCCGAGCGGTCGACCTTGGTTGGGTCCTTGCCGCTGAAGGCCCCGCCCCCGTGCCGACCCATCCCGCCGTAGGTGTCCACGATGATCTTGCGGCCCGTGAGGCCCGTGTCCCCGTGGGGCCCGCCGATCTCGAAGCGGCCTGTGGGGTTGACGTGGATCGTGATGCCGGCGTTCCACCAGGCGCCAAGCACGGGCTTGATGATGTGCTCGACGACCTGCTTCTTGAGTTCTTCCTGCCGGTCGTTCCACATGGGGTCGTGCTGGGTCGAGAGAACGACGGTGTCGACGCGAACGGGCTTGCCCGCTCCGCACGCGGGGCCGTCGTACTCGACGGTGACCTGGCTCTTGGCGTCGGGGCGCAGGCCGGGGATCTTGCCGGTTCGGCGGACATCGGCCTGGCGCTCGACGAGCTGGTGCGACAGCAGCACCGGCAGAGGCATGAACTCGGGCGTCTCGTTGGTCGCGTAGCCGAACATCATCCCCTGGTCGCCCGCGCCCTCGCGGTTGACGCCCATCGCGATGTCGTTGGATTGCTTGTTGATCGCCACCATCACGCCCGCGCTGTCGGCGTCGAATCGCATGTCCCCCGACGTGTAGCCGATCTCGCGGATCGTGTCCCGGACAAGGTCCGGGATGCTCACGTACGTGTTGGTCGTGATCTCGCCCGCCACCACCACCAGCCCGGTGCAGCAGAGCGTCTCGCACGCCACGCGGCTGAACGGGTCGTCGGCCAGCATCGCGTCGAGCACGGCGTCGGAAATCTGATCGGCAACCTTGTCGGGGTGGCCCATCGAGACGGATTCGGATGTGAAAAGCTGCGTGCGGGGCATGTGCGGTCCTCAGGGTGCGGCCGCCGGAGAAAGGCCCCAGCGGCGCATCGGGGAGTTTAGGCGAGGGCGTGGGGGGAGGCATGGATTTGGCGGTGTGCCACCAGCGATGTGCCTCCTCAGCGTCAAACGACAACGGGCCGGGCACTCGTCGCGCCCGGCCCGTTCACTTTGCCACTGATTTGAAGGAGGTGGGGGTCAGGCGGCCATCGCCTGAGTCCCGCCGACGAAGCCTGCCGTTGGGGCCGCGTTGACTCCGCTCCCGCCGCCGATGTTGAAGACCACCGGCTGGCACCATACCGACTCGTCAACGCCGCGCACTGCTTTCACGCGGTAGTAGACGCTGCCGCTGGCGGCCCTGGGGTCGGGGTCGATGAAGCTCTTCTCGGCGCTGGCCCCCAGCGTGGAGAAGGCCGCCTCGCCCGCGCGCTGGCGTTCGACGACGAAGAAGATGCCGCTGCTGGCCCCGCTCTTGGTAGCCTTCCACGAGAGGGTCGCGACGCCGATGGGGCTGAGCACGCCCGCAAAGTCCGTGGGGACGTCGGGTGCGGGCACGGGCGTGGGAGGTGTGGGCGGCGCGATGTTCGCCAGCGAGTACACCAGCGGGTTGTTGGTCGTCTCGGCGAACGACTTGATGGTCCTGATCAGATCGCGGCCAAGGTCGTACATCGTGTTGTTGGTGGTGTAAAACGTGTTGGTCGCGGCCTTGGAGGCCCCGCGCGCGATCTCCATCGCGTTGAAGTCGGCGCGGTTGGCGATCGCCGCGTTCTTGATCGCCGTCGCCTGGGCCGCCGAGAGGCCGATGGTCAGCGCGTTGGCGTTCCACAGCAACGTCCTGGCCTCGAAGTACTCGAGGCGCTCCTGCCTTGTGCGTGGCAATTCACTCATGTCTGGATCTCGCATGTGCCGCCCGATCTCGCCCGAACGTGCGGTCCCCGGCGTGAACACGCCGAACACAAGGACCCACCCCGGGCGCGCAGTCGCGGCAGGGTTTGTGATCGACCCGCGCCGCGGCGGCCGCCAGTGGTTGTCACGTTCGCCACCCCCCGATCTCGCTTATCGCCCGCGCGAGCCCCCACCACCCCCACCATCCCCACTCCGCACTGCCCGCACAAACGGAAAGAGAGGAATGGAACGCAGAGGCCGCAGAGAGCGCAGAGGGACGCGGAGCGAGGACTGGGATTGGCTTCTGATTTCCTGGCTTGGGGGCATTGTGATTTCCGCAGCGTCCGCCCGCGTTATTCCGTCGCCAGAGCGGTTCCAACTCTGGCTCCGCTCCGCGCAAACGTCCACATTGGAACTGCAAGGTCGTTGCCGGTCGGCGCACAGCGACCACCAGCCAGGGCACGGCCACTGCCCGTCAGCGCAAAACGACTGCCAGCCCGCGCACGACCATTCCCGGTCAGCGCACAACGAATGCCAGCCCGCGCAAGCTCATTCCCGGCCGGCGCACGACGATTATGCGCCGGCGCATGGTAGTCGTCCGATAGACAAAGTCGGGGCCACACGCCCATCACGCCCGAAGCTGGATCTGCTTCTGTGGAGTGGGCACACCACCGGACTTGTCGGTGTCCGAATGTCGTGGGAAAGGCCAGCTTGTTTGAATGGCATTCCGCAGCCGGAACGGCAAGGCCGTGGTACGCTTTATAGTCAGAGCCACCTGCCGAAGAATGCTCGGGGAAGCTATCGCAAGCTGCCCTAGTCGGCCTTCCTTGGTTTGAGGCGCGGTTCTGGAGACGCCCTCGCGACCGCCCGCACAAGCGAAACTGAACAGTCCCGAAGGTGCGGGAGTTGGCGCGGGTCGTGCAGCAAAACCGCCCATCGCTTGGTCGCGTCGTCTGGGCTTGCCGCCGAAACTTCGGGGCCGATGAATCGCAGAGACTCCACCATACCCGCCCAAGTTCTTTCGCCATACCCGTAAAGCGCCATCCACGCGTGCAGATTTCCAAGCGGGTGCGTCCGAAGGGGAATGCTCGTGGGCAATATCCCTTCGTTCTGTGCGGTCCTGAATAGTTCAATGGCCCGCGATTGCAGCGCCTGAAGCGCCGAGTTTGCGATCTCGTCGGCCATTGAGAGCGCGACCATCTTGAGGGCGATTGTCTCGGCGTCTTTCCGGAACCGTTCGGACGCGTCGCCTTGGACGGAATGACTCACGGTCTCAAAGTACAACCGAACCGATAGCACAGCAAGAAACACAACTCCGAGGCCAAGACCGAGGGCAAGGTACTCTGTCGGCGTCAGGCCCCAAGACACCCACATAAACACCTTGGCCACGCCACCAAACGCGATCGTCACGAGTGACGAAGTAATCAGAATCGCACTCCAAACGCGACCGCCGACTACCTTGGACTTCCACTGTTCCGGAGACAAGAGCATCCCCGACAATATCCCCTGTAAAGGCGACGGGAGAATTGGCCCGCAACGGATCCAAGTGCCGACGTTTCCGACGTGTGAGGCAGGGGGGCGGGTGGTACCGACCCTGTCTGACGGGTGGGTGACTTCGCGACGTGCCACTGTCCTCGCCGTTCCTCCGGCGGAATGCCATTCAGACAAACTACCCACGGCACACGTTCGGGACAATGCCACCCGCCAGCCATCTCTGGTATCATTGAGTGAAATGACAGGACTATTTCGACAACTCAAACGAGCTTTCGGCATAGCGCCCTTGACTCACGCGGAGCTTGAGCTTCTCGCCGACATCGCCGACGGCCGCATCCACTCGTCCAACTGGCACTATGAGCATCCGCCTTCTCTCTACCGACAATTGACTGCCGAAGGTCATATCCAGTTCGAGCCGTTGCGAGGGGATGACGGTGTCGCGATTGGAAGCCCCACGGCACTTTTTGGAAGCTTGCCAATCGGTACGTTTAGGCTTTCACCGGCAATTCCGAACGACCTTTTGTCGATCGTGGAGCGACACCGCTCCAATCGTGGAACAACCCACAAGACCGTGCGACGTCACCGCGTCGAACGCGAGTCGATGGCGCTGAGGGTGTTGGCGGTCCGACCGAATGCGCGACTTGCGATTCTCTGGAACTTGGCCAACGACGATCATTTTGAGGTGTTTCGCACCCCAGTGGACATGCGACTTCCCGAATCGATTGACACTCCGGATGATCCGATTCCGTATCACCCCAGCCGGTACATAAGTGTCACGCGGGACGAACAGCGAGCAGTTGTGGAAGAGTTACTCGCCTTGGTCGACAGCGCAATACTGTTCAAAGCGTCCAAGCAGTTATTCAGAGAACAGCCCCTTTCCTTGAAAGAGGAATGGGAAGTCTTCGGACTTGACTTTCACTTGAAGGTCAGAGTTGTACAGCATCTGGCTATCGCGGATCGGTTTCGCTCTGACCCTTCCGTCGCGCAGGCGCAACGCGTCATAAGAAAGGCCGACAGCACCCTGCTGATGTTGATCTGCAACTACCGCGACGCTGACAAGCGACACAGCGCGATTGTAAAACTCTTCAATCGACAGCGAGATGATCTTACCGGGCTCCTTGATTTGGATCGCTCATCAAGAGTGCGACTAGCTCAAGAGCTCGGCATACCTGTGCCGCCGGAATTGTGCTCCAGAGTGTCCGCCATCCCGCCCGATACATAACATCAGGACGCGTCAGATATGGCACGGAGAACCGGCGATCTCGTGGCAAGAGATGTCCAAGTGCGGGTAATCGATGCCGCGAGCGTGCACGCCCATTTGTGCGAGGCGATTCAAGACGTCGGTTTTCAAGCCCTTCCGAATCAGAATTCGGCCACGAGTGATTGTGCCCGCCGGGTCCATCTCGGCGATTCCTGCGTCGTGTGATGTGCGGAGGCGACTGCAAACTGTAAAGAATCCGGCCTGGCGTTCCATGCGTTTGAAGGGTGCTTCATGGTGAGCCTTCGTTACCCATGTCGGCCCGTTCGGGAGGAACGCGGTCGCCTCGATCGCGCGGTGTTCCGGCCGACCGTCGTAGACGGGAACTCCCCACCGATCCCAGCCACCTTTGAGAAGAACCTCCGTTTCCGTCTGATTGATGTACCACAGCGAACCATCTCGGTCTCCGTTTGAGACGCAAGCGAAGTAGCACGCCACCAGCGGATTCCACGACCAGTCCAACAATCGCGTAGGCAGACCGTGATGGCGACCCATGGCCATCGCGTTCCAGACTGCAACTCCCTCAAGACTTTGAAGCCAGCGTTGATCCTCCTTGCTTGCGAGCGGAAACGCGCGTCGCACAAAGGCCGCCAATAGTGCGGCCTCATGTCCAAGGGCCTCTTCGTATGTCGCGCCGGGCAGACGTTGCCGGAGGCGGCGATCGAGAGTCGATTCGAGGTCCCAGTCAATATCTGGCATTCCTCTCCACGCCAAGGTGTGACCGTCGTCGCCCGCGGCAGCCGCGAGAAGCGTTTGCGTTGCGATGCTCTTGAAAAGCTCACCCAGGGATCGTGGCGATTCGGTCTTCCAAGATTCGTGCGGCATTCGCGATTGTAGGTTTGTAACCAAGATCCAGTTCGGAGCGCCGGACTACCCCAAGACATTGGATGGTGCAAAGGGTGGTCGTGCGCGAACCCTTGCTGGCGGTATGTGGGGTGCTGTGCTACCGCCTCAGAGCATGAATACCACGAAGGGCCCGGTTCGGAGAACCGGACCACCTTCAGTTTGGGATATCAGAGGCAGCGGGGATGCGGAACACGGAGAAGTCTTCGCCAGTCTTGAGGGGCGTTGGTGCATCAAAGAAATTCCATGTCGCCAGCCCGTCTTCGCATGCGGGTTCGAGGAGGTACACGGCCAAACGTGCAAGCCGCTGGTGGGTGCGGACGACGATCGAGCCGGCGGGGATGGTGGCTTTGGCGGGGCGGGGGGTGGCCTGGAGGTCGACGAGGGCGTGGCCTTGGAAGAGGCGGGAGGCGCTTTTGGCGGAGTCGATGCGGTAGATCTCGGCGGGGGCGGTGGATTCGGCGGCGGTTTTGGTGAATTCGAGGCCGTGGGCGCGGAGGGTTTCCTCGATCTTGGGCGTGGGCTTTGTGATGACGTAGGCGGCGGGGACTGTTACGGAGAGCGTGGGCTCGAAGCGGTCCCAGAGCTCGCAGTCGTAGTCCTTGGGGCGGTCGGTCGAGCGGACCTTGCCGTCCTTCATTTCTTCCTCGAAGCCCAGGACCTTCACCTTGCCGGGCCACGCGGTGAGCTTCGAGCGGATCGCGACTTCCTTGACTCCCCCCCCCACCTTCACGGCGTCGGCATCCATCTGGGCTTCGAGCTGGCGGATCTCGTCGTGCTGCGTGCTCGCGGCACGCAGGACGGTCTGGCAGAAGAGGTTCGTGCCCAGGACACGATCCTGGTAGCTCGCGTACGAGTAGCTCTCCGAGAGCACCGACATGCGGCCCCGCAGGCCGATGTACGTCGTGCCGAAGCGGGCCTCGGCGGGGAAGCTCTCCCAGCGGTCGTGGCCGGGCTTGGCGTCGCCGAAGGCCCCCTCGAAGTTGCCGTACCAGAAGACCTCGCGCCGGGTCAGTCGCTCAAACTCCAGCGCGACGTGCGGGAAGAACCGCTCGCGTGAGAACGACTGGAGGCGGGGGTCGCCCGCGGGGGACTTGGGCCCGGCGAAGGTGATGAGGTAGCGGTGGTTGCTGCCGTTGGTCGTGTGGCAGTCGACGACCAGGGCGGGGTCCCACTCGTTCATGAAGGCGAGCAGGGCCCGCGTCTCGGGGGCTTCGGCCTTGATGAAGTCGCGATTGAGATCGAGGTCCATGGCGTTGTGGCGCTGGCCGCAGCCGCCCTCGGGGCCGAGCTGGCCCGGGCGGTTGCGGCTGGTGGGGGCGAAGCGTTCGTTGCCGTCGGCGTTGTAGATGGGGGCGATGGCGACGACGAGGTCTTTCAGGAGCGGATGGCTGGTCGTGGGCGTGGGCGAGATCGAGAGTTCGCGGGCAAGGATGCCCAGGGCTTCCTTGCCGTCGACCTCGCCCGCGTGGATGTTGCCGAAGAGAAGGACCACGAGCTTGCCCGTGCGGGTGGCCTCGCGGGCCTCTTCGGCGGTGCGGACGGGGGGATCGGCGAGGACGATGACGGGGATCGGGCGGCCTTCGACGGTCTTGCCCATGTCGAGGCGTGTGGCGAATTTGGAGGCGGCGGCGACAGCGTCGAGTTGGCTGACGCACTCGGCGTGGGTGGAGGTCTTGAGGTAGCTCGAGCGCTCGGCGACGGTCTGGACGGCGGGGTCGGGTTGCTGCGCAAGGCTGAGAGGCGCGAAAGCGGATAGCACGCACGCGGCCGCACGCAGGTTCGATGCAATGTTCATGTTCATCACGTGCCCTCCGGGTTCGCCGGGATCAGGAGGCCGTCGCGGAGGAGTTCGGCAACGGCGGCGAGGCCTTCACGGAGCACTGTATCCACGGGGACTCTGGATTCGGCGGCGAGCGTTGCAAGGACACTTCCCACATCACGGTGGGTGTCGCAGAGTTGGAGTAAACGTTCGGTGGCTGGGTCGCTGGGATGATCGAGGGGGAGGCCTTCGGCGCGGGTGAGCGTGGCGCCGGTGCGGTGCCAGGCATTCCCGTCGAGGGTGCGGGAGTCGCGGATGATGAGGGCGGCGGCGGGTTGGAGTTTCATCGCGAGGAGATCGTCGCCGGACTTGAGGCCTGCGAGAAGGGTGGAGCCGGCGAAGACATCCTCGATCTGGCGGCCCGCGAACCCTTGCTTGAGGTCGAGCTCGAGGTCGCTGGCGCGGAACCATGAGGAGCCGGTGGGGGTGGGGGAGCGTTTGCGGATGATGATCGCGCCGAAGCTGATGGCGGTGATGCCCAGGGATTCGTAGTGGCGAGTCCAGCGGTCGACCTCGGCGGGCTCGACGCGATCGGGTGAGCCGGCGAAGCGTTCGACCCACTGCATGGCGTAGTCGCGGGCGGTCATGGTGCTTGAGCGGATGAGCCACGCGTCGACGGGGCTGGAGCCGAGCCAGGATTGCGGGCGCAGGGGCCAGTCGTCGCGCGTGGTGTGCTGCCAGTTCATGACGAGTGTGGCGAAGCCGCCATCGGCGAGGTAGGTGGGGATCTCGCGGACGATGCGGGAGACGATGGAATCGCCTTCTTGCTTGCCTTTCGCGTTGCCCCCACCACCGCCACCACCCCCACCGCCGGAGAAACCAACGACGCTCTGCGGCGGCGTGATGACATAGGGCGGGTTGCAGGCGATGAGGTCGAAGCGGCCGCGGCAATCGGCGACGGGCTCGAAGTAGCCGCCCAGGCGGACTTCCAGGCCGCGATCGGTTGGGGTGGAGGCGAGGGGGACGCCATTGAGGTGGGCGTTCATGGCCGCGAAGCTGAGGCTGCGCTCGGTGATGTCGGTGGCGATGACGCGGTCACAGTGCGAAGCGCACGCGACGGCCTGGAACCCCTGGCCCGTGCCCAGGTCGAGGGCGAGACGTGCGCGGCGGCGGACGGTGAGCTGGGCCACAAGCAGCGTGGCCTTGCCGACGGGAAGAACAAGATCGTCGCGCGGCGGAGCGGCCCCCGGGCCGGACTCGGGCGCGAAGTCGCGGAAGAAGAGGATGTCGGCCGTGGGAATAAGGGCGGCCTCGGCGCGGAGGGTGTCGCCGCTGGCGATGAGGATGCCGGAGTCGATGAGCGAAGCGAGCAGTGGGCGGCCAAAGACGCCTTCGAGCGACGCGACGGGTTCAGCAAGCCCGAGCGCAAAGACACGAATGAGTGCTTCGAGAGGCCCCCCACCTTCGGACCGGCGTTTGAGCTCCCAGTGCGGCAGCGATTCGCGGCCACGCGAGAGGACGCCGACCTTCGCGAGCATTTCGGCGGTGTACCCGGCATCGCGCAGCACACCCGCGAGCC
>JAYVUC010000116.1:0-5453 GCA_043788295.1 Phycisphaerales bacterium | reverse complement strand
GACCCCGGCGAGCACACGATGGTGGACATCATGAAGGGCAAGGGCACGCAGCCGCGAAAGGGATGGGAGGATCAACGGATGCGCGGGCACGCGATGGGGAGCATGCCGACGCGGCGCGTTCCCGGCGAGGGCACTGGTCAATTCTCCGGTTCCACGACACGAAAGCCCGTGTCCCCAAGGGTGCGGATGCCCAACCGCTCGATCTTGGACGGCTCGCCGATTCCGCTTGCGATAAGACCCCGCCACCAGCAACGCCGCCACGGCGACCGCCTTCGAGTCGTGGCCTGTGAAGCCGGTATCGGGAAGTTCGTGGCAATACACGGGGAATGGAGATGCAACAGCCGACTGAACACCAACGCGAGATTCGGCGACGGGTGCCGATGGCTGTCAAGGTGCTGTACACAGCGTTTCTGTGCGTCCTGATACCGGTCTATCTCCGCAGCTACGGCCACACGAACTTCCTCTATTTCTGCGACATCGCGCTCTTGCTCACGCTTGCGGGGGTGTGGCTTGATTCGCCGTTGCTTGTTTCCATGCCGGCGGTGGGGATTCTGATCCCGCAAGTCTTGTGGATCGTGGATTTTATTGCCGGGCTCGCGGGGTTCCACCCGCTGCACATCGCCGAGTACATGTTCGACGCCGACAAGTCGCTGTTTCTTCGCGGCCTTTCGCTCTTTCACGGCTGGCTTCCCCTGCTACTTGTGTGGCTTGTCCGGCGGCTTGGATACGACCGACGGGCCTTGGTGGTGTGGACGCTGCTCGCGTGGGCATTGATGCTGGTTTGCTATTTTCTGATGCCCGCTCCGGGCTCGCACCCCGAGGATGGGAACATTCCCGTCAACATCAACTACGTCTTCGGCATGAGCGACGCGAAAGCTCAGACCTGGATGGCACCGGGTCTTTATTTCTCGATGCTGATGGTCGTGCTGCCGGTGGCCATATTCTGGCCGACGCACTGGCTTCTTGGGCGTTGGTGCGGCAGTGGAGGGCGGACGAAATAGCCGCATTTTGAGCCTGAAACTTGCCGAGCGAATATGGCGAAATTGACGGACGGCAAGCACAGGCAGGATGCCCGTGTCTAGGCGTTTGGCTACCATTTCGCCAGCATGTCAACCCCCGAAAGCCCCGGTTCAGAATCCCCCGCCGCCCCCCTTCCCCCTCAGCCCGGCGACCCCGCCTGGCGCGGAAATGTCATCGATCAGGACATCCAGCGCGAGTTGCAGGACTCGTATCTCACCTATGCAATGTCGACGATCATGGACCGGGCGTTGCCCGACGTACGCGACGGCATGAAGCCCAGCCAGCGGCGGATTCTCGTCGCCATGAGCGATCTCAATCTTCGGCCCGGGTCCAAGCACTACAAGTGTGCCAAGATCGCCGGTGACACCAGCGGCAACTACCACCCGCACGGCGAGCAGGTGGTGTATCCGACGCTCGTGCTGCTGGCGCAGAAGTGGCGAACGCGGGTGCCGATGATCGACCCGCAGGGGAACTTCGGCTCGATCCTGGGCGATCCGCCGGCGGCCGCCCGGTACACCGAGGCCCGCATGACGCACGCGGCGATGGACATGCTCGCGGATCTCAAGCTCGACACAGTGGACTTTCAGCCCAACTACGACGGGCGCATGATGGAACCCACCGTTCTGCCCGCGCGATTTCCCAATGTGCTGGTGAATGGAGGCGTCGGAATCGCGGTGGGCATGGCGACGAGCCTCGCGCCGCACAACCCGACGGAGATTCTCGACGCGATCGTGCGCGTGCTGGATAGGCCCGAGATTCAGCTTGCCGAACTGATGCAGGACGTGACCGACACCGAGGGCAAAATCGTGAGCCGCGGCGTGAAGGGGCCCGATTTTCCCACCGGCGGCATCGTACTCGGGCGTCGCGGCATTGTCGACGCGTACACCACAGGCCGCGGCAAGGTGACCCTGCGCGGCACCTGCCACTTCGAGAAGATCGACGGCAAGGGGGGGAGCGGGGGCGACCGCGACATGATCGTGATCGACTCGATCCCGTTCATGCTGGCGCAGACGTCGCTGGTCGAGAAAATCGTCGAGGCGGTAAACGACGAACGCATCACCGACATCACCTACGTGAATGACGAATCAAACCGTGACGTGCAGACCAAGGTCGTGATCCATCTCAAGAAGGGCGCGGACCCGCGCGTGGTTGAGAAGCAGCTCTACGAGTTCACGCCGCTCCAGGACACGTTCAGCATCAACAGCCTCGCGCTGGTGAACCGCCAGCCTCGCACGCTGACGCTCCGCGAGATGATCGACTGTTACATCGAGCATCGCCGCGACGTGATCCGACGCCGCACCGCCCACCTGCTGCAGGAGGCTCGCAAGCGTGCCCATGTGCTGGAGGGCATGATCTACGCGGTGTGCGACATCGACGAGGTGATCCGCATCATCCGGTCGAGCCGCACGCGCGAGGAGGCCATTCGCGGGCTTATTGAGCAACGATTCCAGATTCCCGCAACGCACCCGCACGCAGCCAAGCTGCCCGAGCGCCTCAGGCAACGGCTCGCGGAAGCTTCCGATGGGCTCGCTCTTTCGCGGATTCAGGCCGAGACGATCGGCGCCATGCGGCTCATCCAGCTTGTGGGCCTCGAGATCGAGCGGCTCATCGCCGAGTACACCGAAGTGGCCGCCCAGATCGAGGACTATGAGTCGATCCTGGCGAGCGACGAGCGTGTGAGGACGATGATCAAGGCCGATTGTCAGGAAATGCGAACCCGCCACGATCGCCCGCGTCTGACGCAGATCGAGGACGGCGGCAGCGACTACGACATCGCCGAGCTGATCCCCGTGACCGACGTGGCGCTGACCATCAGCCGCGAGGGGTACGCCAAGCGAGTGCCGCTGGACACGTATCGCCAGCAGGGGCGTGGCGGCAAGGGGATCAAGGCGGGCGAGACGCGAGATGAAGATTTCATCGAGCATGTTTTCGTCGCCAGCACGCACGACGAGCTCTTGTGCTTCACAGACACGGGCCGGGTGTTCAAGGTGCGGGTATTCGAGGTGCCCGAGATGGGCCGAACGAGCAAGGGACGTGCGCTGCAGAACCTGCTGGAGCTTCGTGAGGGCGAGAAGTGCCGTGCATTTCTGCCCGTGAAGGACTTCGAATCAGGCAGCCACTATCTGACGTTCGTGAGCCGCCAGGGCATCGTGAAACGGACCGCGCTCAAGGACTATCGCAACGTGAACAAGGGTGGCATCATCGCTGTGGGCCTCAAGGAGGGCGACGCGCTGCTCGACGTCACGCTCACCGGCGGGGGCGACGACATTCTACTTGCGACGGCGGGCGGCATGGCGATCAGGTTCAATGAAGAGGACGCGCGGCTCATGGGCCGAGCTGCGGCGGGCGTGAAGGGAATCGAGCTCGACGAAGGCGATCAGGTCATCGGCGTCATCGCTATTCCTATGACGCCCGACCCTGCGGGCACGAGCCCAGAAGACGTTGTGACGCTCGACAAGTCGGTGTGCCTGCTCACCATCACCGAGAACGGCTACGGCAAACGCACGCCGGTTGATGAGTACCGCGTGCAGACCGAGGGCGGGCAGATGCGAAGCCAGAGCCGCGGCGGCAAGGGGAGAATCGATATCAAGACCAGCGACCGCAACGGACGCGCGGTGGCGGCGCTGGGCGTGCGTGCGAACGACGACGTCGTCATCGTGAGCAAGGGCGGGCAGCTCGTTCGCACGTCGGCGGCGGAGATCCGCGAGACGGGCAGGGCGGCACAGGGTGTCCGATGCGTGAGCCTCAACGACGGAGATCTGGTGATCGCCGCAGCTCTCGTGGCGGACGGCGCGGGCGGGGTGCCGCTTCAGAGCTGACCCGCAGAGCCCGACCTCCAGAGCCCTAAGCGCAAGCGAGGGTGGGCGCAGGGACACCGGTCGTGTTATTCGACACGAAGGGACTCCGCACGCCCACCCTTGCGCTTCGGGCTCTGACGATCACCGCAGGCCGTAGTCCCTGAGCTTTCGATAGAGCGTGCGCTCGCCTATGCCGAGCATCTTGGCGGCCTGCTCTCGATTGCCGGCGGTGAGGCGCAGTGTTTCGCGGATCGCGCGCTTCTCGATTTGTTCGAGGCTCGTGCCCGCGAGCGAGCCGGTGGGGGTGAGTTCCTCGCGGGTTTCGGGCTCATCGTGATCGCCCATGCGAACCTCGTCGGGAATATGGCGCACGTCGAGCACGATGGCCGAGCCTTGCGGGCGTTCCTCGCCGATCGCCATGACGACCATGTTCTGCACGACGTTGAGGAGTTGCCGCACGTTGCCGGGCCACGCGTAGCTGGTGAGCCTCATCATTGCGGCGTCGGTGAGGTCCATGGGCTGCATGTTGGGCGCGAGCTGGTTCTGAAACCGCGTGACGGCGTGGCGGACGATGCGCGGGATGTCCTCGCGGCGCTCGCGCAAAGGCGGAATCGCAACGGTGACGCCGTTGATGCGGAAGAAGAGATCTTCGCGGAACTCCCCCCTGGCGATCATCGCCTTGAGATCTTTGTTGGTCGCGGAAACGATGCGGACATCGACCGTGCGCTCTTCGTTCGCGCCCAGTCGTATCACCTTGCCGGTTTCCAGAACACGGAGCAGCTTGGCCTGCATCCTGAGCGGCATGTCGCCGATCTCGTCCAGGAAAAGCGTTCCGCCCTGCCCGCCGCCGCCGGTGCTCGCGTACTCGAAGAGCCCCTCACGGTCCTTCTCAGCCCCGGTGAACGCGCCTTTCATGTGTCCGAAAAGCTTGTCCTCCAGCAGGCTTTCGGCCTCGGCGGCGCAATTGATCGCGACGAGGCGCCCTTTGGCACGCGGGCTGTTGCGGTGGATCGCCTGGGCGATGAGCTCCTTGCCCGTGCCCGACTCGCCGGTGACAAGCACGGGCAACATACTCGCGGACACAGTTTTGACGGTGCGCAGAATGCGCCGCATGGGCTCACTGCCCGCGACGATGCCCTCGAAGCCCTGGTTCTGCACGAGATTGGACAGGGTGCCAGACTCGTGGCGCAGCAGTACCGTCTGGGCCGCGCGGTTGACGAGCGAGCGAAAAACCTCAAGGTCCAAGGGCTTCTCGATGAAGTCGTACGCCCCGAGCTTGAATGCCGCCCGTGCCGTCGGCACGTCGCCGTGGGCCGTGACCATGATGACCTCGGCCGAGGGCTGCAGGCGCCGGGCAGCCTCAACAACCTTGAGCCCAGCGTCGCCGCCGTCGGGGGCGGCCCCCTCCTGCCCGGCCGATCCGGGCATGCGAAGATCGGTGACGATGATGTCGAACGCGCCATGGCGAAGCTCGTCAACCGCGGCGGCGACGGAGTGAACGATTGTGCAGACGTGCCCAGGCTTCTTGAGCGCCTCGGCCATCGTCTCGGCGTGGTCGAGCTCGTCCTCGACGACCAGGACCTGTGCGGCAAGACGTTCGGAGGTGGAAGGAGCAGCCATGCCCATAGGGTAGGG
>JAYVUC010000115.1:0-10079 GCA_043788295.1 Phycisphaerales bacterium | reverse complement strand
CCTCAGCGAAGCAACGTCCTTCCCTTCAATCTCAAACTCAATATCCGCCCCTTCGCTCCTCCCGATCCATTCTGTCTGCATCGCCTTGGTTGAATTGGGCCAGTCCAGCGCCCGTAATTGATCCAGCAGTCGATCGGCATACGCCGTGATGCGAAACATCCATTGTCGCAGTGGCTTTCGCAGCACCGGATGCCCGCCCCGCTCGCTCCGGCCGTCGATCACCTCGTCGTTGGCCAGCACCGTGCCCAATTTGGGGCACCAGTTGACCGTTTGCACTCCGATGTACGCGAGGCGGCGTGCGCCGAGGTACGTGCGGCGTTCCTGTTCCGTGAGCGAGGACCACGCGCCGCCCGGGCGCTTCTGGCCCAGTGCGGTCTCGCGCTGTACCAATTCGGAAATGGGCCTGGCCCGCTTTGCTTCTGCATCAAACCACGCGTCGTACAACTGCAGGAAGATCCACTGTGTCCACTTGTAGTACCCTGGATCGATCGTCCCAAACTCGCGCGACCAGTCGTAACTGAACCCAAACCGCTTCAACTGCCGTCGAAAGTTCTCGATCGCTGCTCGCGTGGTGATCGCCGGATGCACGCCCGTCTGGATCGCGTACTGCTCCGCCGGCAGCCCGAAGGCGTCCCACCCCATCGGGTGCAGCACATTGAATCCCTTCATCCGCTTGAATCGGCAGATGATGTCTGTCGCTGTGTATCCCTCCGGGTGGCCCACATGCAGCCCCGAACCCGATGGGTAGGGGAACATGTCGAGGCAGTAGAACTTGGGGCGGCCCCGGTCAAAGCCGGAATCCCCGGGATTGGGCTGGACGAACGTCCCCGCAGCATCCCACGCGACTTGCCACTTCACTTCCAGAGCATTGGCAAGCAGGGCGTTGTAGCGGAAGGGTGTTTCGTTTGGCGGTGTTGTGTGGCTGGTTGGGTTCGGCTGCGACATGGGTGCAAGTGTAGAGAGGGCAGGCCGTGGTACACTCCCCGCATGAAAATCCGTCTTTGGTCCGGGCTTCTTCTGGTCGCGGCGTCGGTCTGTGTCTCCTGCACGCCCGCTGTCGTGCAACGTGCTGACGTCAGGATGGCCGAGCTTGGCCTGGGCTCCGGCCCCGGGGTCACCGAACGCGAGGGGTGGAAGATCGTCAAGCTCTCGGGCAAGCCCTCGGAGATCGGGCTCCAGCACGGGCGTGCGCTCGCGGCCGAGATCGACGACGCCATCAAGGCTGTGAAGCTCGAACTCGACCACGACGGGCAGGGGTTCGACTGGAACTTCTACCGCAATTCAGCTCAGCGGATCTGCATCCCCAAGATCCCGCAGGAATACCACGATGAGATCATGGGGATTGTGAAGGGGATCAACGAGAAGGGCTTCAAATACGACTACGTGGACCTCGTCACGTACAACGCGTACATGGAACTCGCGTGGAACTACGCCCCTGAAGAGAAGAAGCGCCGTGACGCCGCCAAGGGCGGTGGGCAGCGTGGCAAGAATCAGCCAAAGCCCGATCATTGCAGCGCGTTCATCGCGACAGGCTCGACCACGGCCGACGGGAAGATCGTGATGGCCCACAGCATGTGGGACGGCTTTCTGACGGGCCAGCGCATAACCATCATCCTTGACATCACTCCCGCGAAGGGCCATCGCTTTGTGATGGACTGCTTCCCCGGGTACATCCATTCGGGGACCGACTGGTTCATCAACGACGCGGGCATTCTCATCACCGAAACAACCACACCGTGCGAGGGCTTTGATGAGAAGGGAACACCCGAGTTTGTCCGGGCACGCTCTGCGGCTCAGTATTCGGAGAATCTCGACGACGTCTATCGCTGGTTTGAGAAGGGCAACAACGGCGGCTACTCGAACACCTGGCTCATCGGCGACCTGAAGGCCAACGAGATCGGCAAGCTCGAGCTCGCGCTGCGAAACGTGGTCTTCAGTCGCTCGAAACAGGGGTGGTACAGCGGATCGAACATCGCGGAGGACGCGAAGGTGCTACGCGAGGACGCACCAGGTTACAACCCCAACGACCCGAACAACGGCTGCGAGACGCGACGCAAGCGATGGGCCGAACTGCTCACGCAGAACGCGGGAAAGGTCGACGCGATGATGGCGAAGGCGTTCATGGGAGACGTGATCGATCAGCGAACCGGCAAGGTGGGGGCATCGGGCCACACGCTCTGCGGACGTGCGGACATTGGCGACGGCACGCAGCTTCACGGCGCGACCAACGCGAAGGTGACGACCGCCGCCATGGCCTCCCGTCTTTCATTCTGGGCGATCGCAAGTTTCCCTGACCATTCATCGTTCAGTGCGGAAGAATGGTTTGCGGGCAAGGGCACGAAGGACGCGTGGATGAAAGGGATGCTGCACGACATTCCCAGGCGAGAATGGATTGAGGTTGCGGGCCGCTGAAGGCGGGATGCGACCGGCGTCAGGCGGTTGGGGTTATTGCTCGGGCCTCTTTACCTCGGGTTGGCCAGCCGCCTATCATTTCGATGTTGATCGAAGCGTCTGATCGGACAAAGTAGGATCGCACATGCGCACACTCATCGCCATTCCGGTGTACAACGAGGCAAAGTCTGTCAAAGAGGTTCTTGAGCGAGTCCTTCGACACGCGGGCAATGTTCTGGTCGTCGATGACGGGTCCACCGACGCCACGCCCTCGATTGTGAGCAGGCTGCCCGTCGATGTGATCCGCCACTGCGTGAATCGCGGGTACGGGCAGAGCCTCATCGACGCCTTTCGCTTCGCGGCCACCGAGGGGTACGACTGGGTCGTGACCATGGACGCCGACGAGCAGCACGAGCCCGACAAGATTCCGGCGTTCATTGATGCCGCCGAGCAGGGAGTCGCCGACATTCTCAGCGGGTCGAGGTACTCGTCGGGGCAGGAGGCGGTGGGGGCGGTGCCGCCCGAGCGTCGCCGAGTCAACACGGAAATCACGCGCGAGTTGAACGACAGGCTGAACCTCAACCTCACCGACTCTTTCTGCGGGTTCAAGGCCCATCGCGTCCAGGCACTGGCGAAGCTCGACCTCACCGAGCCCGGCTATGCGTTTCCGATGCAACTTTGGGTTCAGGCAGCGGCCACGGACCTGCGCATCTCCGAAATCCCCGTCGAGCTCATCTACAACGATCCCAACCGGAGTTTCGGTGCGCATCTCGACGACGCGGACGTGCGGCTTGCCCACTATCGCTCGGTGATGCACCGTGAGATCGCGCGATATAGAGATGATTTGCCCCGCGTCGCGTCGTGGGGGCTCGCCGCCCAATACACTGGGCGGTGAGCACGGCCCCTTCTCCCCCAACATCGCCTTCAGGCTCTTCGTGGACCGCGCCAGTCGTGCGATTTGAGCCCGAGCCCCACGCGTGGCAAGTGCTGTTGACCTCACGGCCTTCGCCCGGCGATGCGTCCGTATTTCGCAAGCAGATAGGGCTCAGTGGGCAGGGTCGCGTCGCGATGTCGGGCCATCAGGCGGAAGTCTGGCACCCGGGCATTCTCACGAAGATGATCGCCCTGCGCGAGGTGGCAAAGCAGACGGCTGCGGCCGCCGTATGGATCGTCGTCGATCAGGATTCCAACGAGCCCGGGCTGATCCGGTATCCCTCGCGAACGGGCAGCCCCGCGGGTCGGCTCATCACAGCGTCATGGAACGTGGGCAGGCTCTTGGGGGCATCCGACACTCCCACTGCAAGCCGACCGCCCTGGACCGAAGCGGACCTTGCGCCCAACTGGGGTGAGCGTCCGGCTGCGACGCCGGGCGTTGCTTGCGGCCTGGCCAGCATCAGGGACGGGCTGCGCCGGCACGCCGCAGAGCCATCGCTCGCGGCGCAGCTCACCGCCGCTGTCGCGCAGCTCGCCCGCAGTGTGGTGGAACCGCCCACGCCTTGCATGGCCAGCGTCATCTCACGAACCGACGCTTTCGCCAGCATCATCGAGCGCATGCGGAGTGACTTCGCCGCCTGCACAGACACCTACAACGAAGCGGCCGCAGCCTCGCCCGACGCGGGCCTCAGGCCGCTGGCGACCGATCGGGGCGAATTGCCACTGTGGCGTCTGGCGGCAAATCAGCCGCGGCGACGCGTGTTCGCCAACCAACTTGGTGATATTCCCATCGCCGAGCTTGCGCCCCGAGCACTTCTCACGACCGCGATTCTCCGCGAGTTTGGGTGTGACCTTTTCATTCACGGGCTGGGCGGTGGAATCTATGACCGCGCCACCGAACGCTGGGTGGGCGACTGGCTTGGCTGGACTCTCGCCCCTGCGGTCGTGGCCACCTGCACCTGTGTCCTCCCACTGCGCAGCGAGCCACCCCCGAGTGGCGAGGATGTTCGCAGGGCGGTGTGGCAGGCCCATCACGCGCGGCACGAGCCCAGTGTGCTTGGGGATGCGTGGGCCAGCCGCCGTAAGCACGATCTTGTCGAGGAGATTGCGCACAGGCGACGGCGAGGCGAGGACGCGGGGTCTTCCTTCGACGAGCTGCACAGGCTTTTGTCGCGCATCAGGCTCGAGAACGCAGTGGGGTTGGAAGCACTCACGCGGCGTGCCACGGAGCTTCGCGACGGACTGGCGGACGCGATGGTGGCGAACGATCGCACGTGGCCCTTCGCGCTCTACGACGCCCAGCAGCTCATCGCCCTCCGCGATCGCGTGTCGGCACGGTTTGCCGGCGGTGGACCTTGATCCGCGTGCGCCGGCGGCTTCTCGCGGCGATCGTGCTTGCGCTGACGCAGGCCGCGTGCAATCGCAATACGCCGCCGCCGACCGCGCCGACGCCTCGCGTCGTCGCCCTCAGCCCGGCGATCGGCGCGACGTTGCACGACTTCGAGCTCGACTCTCTCGTCGTGGGGCGCCACGCGTGGGATCTCGCGCTCGATCCCGCCCTGCCGGTCTGCGGAGAGACCGTGGGCGGGCAGATCGACTACGAGGCTGTCATAGCTGTCCAGCCAACGCTCATCTTCGGTCAATTCGGGATCGGTGGCGTGCCGCAGAGGCTCTCGGGGCTGGCATCCGCGCGGGGTTGGAAAGTCCGGCGATTCGAGCCGCTCTCACTCGCAGATGTGCGCACCACCGCGCAGGGAATCATCGACGAACTCTCAGCCGCGGGCGTCAAGGCCGACACCGCCCGCGCCGCCATCGCACGTCTCGAACGGTCGCTTGCCCCAAGACCGCACGCCGCCGCCGCGGGGCGTGTCCTGTTGTTGGCATCCGTCCACCCGATCGCCGCGTTCGGCCCCGGCTCGCTCCACCAAGACATGCTCGTCGCCATCGGAGGTTCCCCGGCGCTCATCAATGGGGCGGCCTACCAATCGCTCGACGCCGAGGACGTCATCGCGCTTCATCCTGACGCGATCGTCGTGATCGGTCCGCGGGCGCGACACGCGGATGCGGCACACCCCTCAGTACCCGAGCTTGCTGCCTCGCTCGGCCGTGCAGGGACAGGCGCGATTCCCGCAGTGCTGCACGGCCGCGTCAGGCTCATCGACGATCCGCTCGCACATCTGCCCGCCACGACCATCTCGCGCGTTGCGAGCGAGCTTGGGGATTTGCTCGAAGAGTGGGGAAGACAAGGCCCTCCCGCAGCCCCGACCCGATAGTGTTATCCGCCGCGGGCGCCATGAACGGACCGCCCTCTGATTCCGAACAAGGATGTGTATGGAGTATCTCATCGGATCGTGCATCATCGCGGCGGCATGGGCTGGTGTGCTCCTCACGTTGGTGTTGTTGCCGGGCATGTGGATCACGGTCCTTGTCGTCCTCATCGGGCAGCTCGTGGCCCGCGAGCCACTCATGTCGTGGTGGACGGTCGGAGCAATCGCGTTGATCGCGGCGGTGGGTGAGGTGGTTGAAACTTTCGCGTCAGCAGCTGGCGCGAAAAGATTCGGTGCGAGCAAGGCTGGCATGACGGCGGCGGTGGTAGGGTCCTTCGTGGGGGCACTTGCAGGAACGATCCTGTTGCCGTTCCTCCCCGTCCTAGGCACCCTCGCAGGCGCGCTCCTTGGGGCGGGCCTGTCCACGATCGTGGTCGAACGCGGGATGGCCGACAAGACCTGGAAGCAGTCTGCGGCAGCCGGAGGCGGGGCGGCCGCAGGACGGGCCCTTGCGGTCGTCGGAAAGGTTAGTCTCGCCGCATTGCAGGCCACGGTGCTGACTGTGGCTGTGCTCGTGCCATGAGGGTTGTTCCGTTGGGCGGGACGAAACGCTCGCTCAAAAGCGCCGCTCTCATGCCCGGTTCGGAGAACCGGGCCACCGCTCAAAGCCGCTCGAATACCGGCAGCTCGCCCACCAACGGCAGGCAGTACTCGATGAACTTGGTGCCCACATCGTTTGTCCCGCTGATGAACTCCGCGGGCATGTGGCGTGTCTTGGCCGCCACAGCCGAAAGCTCCACGCGCCGAAACGCCGATGCGTAGGCCTCACCCTCGTGCGCGCCCTTCCAGCAGGCCGATCCGCTGCCCGTCCGCGCGATCGCCACGCTCCCCGAGCTCTCGCCCATGAGCGCGAGCTGAGCTGCGAACCGTCCTGTACGCCTCGCCTCGCGCCCATCCACCGGCGACGGGTCGGGCCAGCACCGCTGCACGTACCCGAACGTGTCCGCCCTCACCCGCGGGGGCTTTCCACCCGCAGGCGTCAGCCTCTCTTTCAGCAAATCCGACAGCAGGTCGCCGAGCGCACCCGAGCCCGAGAGCTGCACGTTCCCGTGTGCGTCCACCTGCCCGCCCTTGATCAGCTTCGATCCGATCGCCACATGGTCCTTGTCCTGGATTCCCTCGGAAACCACGATGTGGCATCGCCCTCGTTTGGAATACACCGCGTCCACGTCGGATACGAAGCGGTCGAGGTCAAACGCCACCTCGGGCAGATAAATAAGCTGCGGGCCATCGGCCGCGATGTCTAGCGGGTGCAGATCGGGGCCACGCCTTCGTGCCAGTGCCGACGCAGCCGTTAGGAACCCGGCGTGCCTTCCCATCACCACGTTGATCTTGATCCCCGGGAGCGAGAGGTTGTCCATCACGTCGGCCATGCACGCGAGCGCGACGAACCGGGCAGCACTTGGAAACCCCGGCGTGTGATCGTTCTCCATCAGGTCGTTATCAACGGTTTTGGGCACATGGAAGCACCGCATCTCCCATCCGGTGCTCGCGGCCATTTCCGAGATGATGCGGCACGTGTCGCTGCTGTCGTTGCCGCCGATGTAGAAGAAATATCGCACGTCATGCTTGCGGCACGCCGCAAGCACGCGCTCGCAGTACGCCTTGTCGGGCTTGTCGCGCGTCGAGCCTAGCCCCGCCGATGGAGTGGCGGCGAGTCGATCCAGCCGATCCTGATCGATCGTCGTCAGATCGACGAGATCGTCCTTCACGAATCCCTTCACACCGTGCCGCATCCCGTACATTGTCTTGACGCGACCCGCCGCCCAGAGTCCCTGTCGAAGCCCCTCGACAACGCCCACGAGCGACTGATTGATGACGGCTGTGGGCCCGCCCGACTGACCGATGATCGCATTTCCCGTGACAAGATCGACTGACATGAATCGGCTCCTTTGCGGCGGCGATGGTAGCTGGCCGTCGGGACGGGAGCAGCGTTGGTCGCACTTCCGCCGCCTAATTCGACGGTTTGTCGTTGCTCTGAGCGACCAGTGCCACGTCGCCATCGACCGGTAGAGTGTCAAACTCGTCGATGGGCTTGACAGTCGCCCTCGCGAGCCTGTGCTGTGTGTAGAGCATCACGACTGCGCCGGTGATCGCCAGCACGCCCGTGGCCCACTGGGGCCCGGTGAGGTGGGCGTCGGGCTTGTCAGGAAAAACGAAGATCGCCCCGATCGAAACGGTGATAGGCTGGAGCTGCGTCACGCCCGCCGATACCGCGAGCCCAAGCCGCTGGATCGAGTGGAAGTACAGCGTGTGCCCAAGCCCGATCCCGACGACCGCGAAGATCAGCAGCATCACGAACTCGCGGCCCATGGTTCCGCCAGGCAGCTCGACCGCGTGCCGGCCCAGATCTCGCCCGAAGAAAAGCATCAAGGCTACGAGCACGAAACCGGTGTATTGGCTCACCGCCGCGAACGCGAGCATGGGCGGCATCCCGTGCATCCACTTGCGAACCGCGAGTGCGTACGCGGCGTAGAGGGCCGCCGACATAAAGCTGATGAAAATCCCGAACCCCGTGCCGCCGCCCAGTCCGCCCTTCTGCAGGGCGATTGTGAGCGCGGTCCCGGCAATGAGCATCGCCAGACCGATCAGAAAGCCCGGTGACCTGATGATCCGCCGCTCGGCCGCGAAAAGAATCGCGGCTCCCACCGTGACAAACACGATGTTGAGTCGCAGGCTGAACGTCATCAGGCCGGGGCTGACGTAGTAGGGTGCGATCCCGAAACAGACCTGGGCCGCCGCGTTGAACACGCTGGGCACAAAGGCCGCCCGAAAGAGCCCCGCGGGCATCGACCGCCGCGACCACGCCCAGAGCAGCGGTGGCACCCAGAGAAGTGTCGAGAAGCCATACCGCCACCCGTTGGCTGTCCAAGGGTCTATCAAGGGCGGGAGCACGCCCTTCGCATCGGCAACTCCCGCGAGGTCGGGTATTCCCTTCAAATGCGATAGATACAGCGGGATCGTGGTCCAACACGCCAGCGTGAGAACGATCAGCAGGAGGCCGGTCAGTCGTGAAGGGGCCTTCGTTTCGGGCAATTGAGTCTCCGGGTCTGATGGTAGCCAAGGCGGTCGAATGCCCCGATCTCTCGCCGCCAGAGCGATCGAGTTCGGCGCGGTAGGATGGTGCCATGAGCAAGCCGCCCACCACCCCCAACACTCCCACCAAGGCGCTCAAGAGTCCAAAGGCCCCCGCCATCCCCCGCGGCCTCTCCTTCCCACTCATCCACCTGCAACGGTGGATCAAGGCCAACCAGAAAGACCTCATCCCGCCCGTGAGCAACAAGCAGCTCTTCTGCGGCAGCAAGGACATGGTTCTTTTCGTCTCGGGCGGACCCAACACCCGCAACGACTTCCACGTCAACCCAACCGAGGAGCTGTTCCTGCAGCTCAAGGGCGATATTGCCGTTCGTATTCGCCCGCTCGACGGCTCCGCTCCGCACGATGTTGTTATCAAGGAGGGCGAGCTCTTCCTTCTCGACCGTTGGGTGCCGCATCGCCCACAACGGCCCGCTGGCACACTCGGGCTCATCGTCGAGTTCCCCCGCGGCGTCGACAGCGATGGCAACCCGCGGCACGACGCACTCCGTTGGTATTGCCCCGAGTGTGACGATCTTGTCCACGAGGCGCGGTGGGTGCTCAACAAGATCGATGAAGATCTCAGGATCATCATGAACGCATTCTGGGGCGGCGCGGTCAGGCAACGCACATGCAAGGCGTGTGGCCACATCATTCAGCGTGCCGGTGCGATCGAGCTCAAAGGAAAGAAAGTACAGGCGGTCAAGAAGTCCGTGCGCTCATGAAAATCGACCTCCACACCCATATTCTTCCGCAGCGGTATCCCGATTGGACCGCCCGCGCCGGCTATCCCGGCTGGATCGAGCTTCAGCACACCGGCACAGGCTGCCGCATGTGCCGAACGCTCGAAGGCGGCGGTCTCGAGCCCTTCCGCGAGGTCGCCGCCAATATCTGGAACCCGGCGCTCAGGCGCGCGGAAATGCACGCCGCCGGTGTCACGACGCAGGTTCTCAGCACCGTTCCCGTCATGTTCAGCCACTGGGCCAAGGCACAAGACGCGTACGACCTGCATCGCCTGCTGAACGATCACATTGCGGGAGTTGTCAATATGTCCACCCCCCGGCTTGCGCCGGGGGCTCTGAAGGAGTTTCTCGGTCTCGCCGTGCTGCCGCTTCAGGATCCCGATCTCGCCTGCCGCGAACTCGAACGCTCCATCAACGATCTGCACCTTTCGGGCATCCAGATCGGCACCCACGTCAACGGCCAGAACCTCGACGACCCGCTCCTCCGCCCCGTCCTGCGCCTCGCAGCGCAGCTCGGTGCTTCGGTTTTTGTCCACCCGTGGGACATGCTCGGCGGCGAACGACTCGCCAAATACTGGATGCCCTGGCTCGTCGGCATGCCCGCCGAAAC
>JAYVUC010000114.1:0-15585 GCA_043788295.1 Phycisphaerales bacterium | reverse complement strand
GGTGACCCAGGAGTGCGGCGTCTTGGAGGAGCGCGATGCCGCCCGAGCACCAACGAAAAACCCCCGGCTGGCGCCGGGGGCTCGGTGGGGGGCTCGGTTGGTACGGTTGATGCAACGCCTTGGGTGGCGGCTTACCGGCGCTCGCGGCGGGGGCGGGCGGCGGGGATGAGGTTCTTGGCCGAGTCGTCGATGGGCTTGCCCCAGACGCTCTTGGCGGCTGCGGCCGCCTCGGCGGCAGCTTCCTTCGAGGGCTTGTTGTCGCTCTTCTCGGGGCGATCCTTCTTGACCTTCTTCTCTTTCTTCTCGCCGCCCTCGGGCTTGGCGCCCTCCTTGGCCTCGGGCTTGCCGTCCGCGTTGACTTCGGCGGGCGCGGCTTCCTCGGCGGGCTCCGGGGCCTGAGCGGGCTTCTTGGTGTCCTTGGCCTCGGCCTCGTGACGCTCGAGCTCGAGCTTGCGGTCGGGCTGAACGATGACCTTGATGATCGAGTCCAGGTCGCTGTCGAGCTTCACGTGCACGTCGAAGCTGTCCACGCGCTTCATGACCTGGCTGATGCGGATGTCACGCGGCTTGACGCCGTGACCCATGACGGCGAGGGCGGTGGCGATGTCCTGTTGCGTGATGCTGCCGTAGAGGATGCCCTGGTCGTTGCAGGAACGGACGAGGGTGACCTCGACGCCCTGGAGCTTGCCGGCGAGATCCTTGCGCTGGCGGCGCTGCTCGGCGAGCATGGTCTCGGCCTCGGCGCGCTTGCCGGAGAGGGCCTTGATCTTCTCGGGGCTGGGCTGGGTCGCGAGGTTTCGCGGCAGGAGAAAGTTGCGGGCGTAGCCCGTGCGAACCTTGACGACGTCGCCGACGATGCCGAGGGCTTCGACGTTTTCGATGAGGAGGAGTTCGATATTGAGAGCCATGGGATGCTGTCCTTTCGAGGGCGGCAATTCGACGCCGCCGGGTCGGGAAAGTTAGAGGCTCGCGGCGACAGGCTGCGGCCTCAACGATCGGGGGAGGAAAGTGCACTCGGCACGAGGGGTTGGAATCAGAACGGGATGTCTTCTTCGCCGACGGGAGTGTGGCCGCCGGTGCTGGGTTTGGGGGCGGGGGCGGAGGAACGGGCGGGCTGGCTGCGCTGGTAGCCGCCGCCTTCGGATGAATCCTGGGAATAGCTGGTGTCGGAGCCGCCGCCAGCGCCGCCACTGCCGCCGCCACCCTTGCTGTCAATAAATTGAAACCCTTCAAGGACAACTCTGAGCTTGGAGTGTTTCTGACCTTCCTTTTCCCACTGATCAAGCTTGAGGCGACCTTCGATGTACAACGGCTTGCCTTTCGAAAGGTACTTAGCGAGTACCTCTGCTTGCTTTCCCCATGCTTCGCAGTCAACGAACGTGACTTCTTCACGTTCTTCACCCGCTGCAGTCTTGTACTTGCGGTTGATGGCGAGCCCGATGTTGGCCAAGGCCTGATTTCCCGCTGTGTACTTCAACTCAATGTCGCGTGTGAGATTGCCCATCAGCATGACGCGGTTGAGATTCGGCATGAGGTGGTCTCCGTCAGGGGTGCGAAGGGAAGAATACGAACAAGCATAGAACAGAACTGTCGAAGGTCAATGAAGCCCAGTTCGGAGAACTGGGCCATCAGATCACCGGTAGCCGTCACCTTCGGGCTCGGTCGGGATCGTGGCGACGGGGGTGACGGGGAGCTCGGGGGCGTTGGGGCCGGCGGCGGCGCGTTCGGCGCGGAGCTTGGCCTCGACCTCGAGTTCTTTGCGGCCATCGAGGGCCAGGATCTGCTCGAGGTTCATCGTCTCTTCGCGGAGGATCATGGAGCGGAGGACTTTCTCGCTCAGGCGGCAGTCACGCTCGATGTGGCCGAGTTGATCGTTGGGGGCCTTGAAGTAGCAGAGGATGTAGACGGCCCGCTTGTTGCCCTTGATCTCGTAGGCGAGGCGGCGCTCGTCCCACTTCTTCATGGCGATGATTTCGGCCTGCCCGCGGGCGAGGATCTCCTGGATGTGGGCGATCGCGCCGGAGAAATCGGCAGCGACGCCCTGGGTGAGGAGGAACATCGCCTCGTAGATCGTCGTGCGCCGCTCGGGAACGAAGCCGGTCGCCGAGGCAAGAACCTTTGCGGTTGCGGTCTTGGTGGGGGCGGTCTTTGCTGGGGCGGGCTTGGCGGGAGCCGCCTTGGTATCGGCCTTGGCGGCGGCGGGTTTGGCTGTTGCGGTCTTGTCGGTGGTCTTGGTTGCGGTGGGCATGGTTCTTTCCTTTGTGGACCTGGTTTGATCTTGTGGTTGGCGTGTGACGGGATTGCGTGTGTGGGAAGCGGGCTCGAAGTCCGCGTGATTCAGCTTGTCGTGGTCTTATTGATCGGTTCTGATTTGCGATCTGGAATTTCAGATCTGAGATTTGAGATTTCGGACCTGCGTTCTAAGCCTGCGGCATTCGGCGTACCCGCATTCGGACCGCCGAGCCCAGGCTTGTCGCCCAACCCCGGCGGCCTTGGCGGCTTCTCCCGGGGCGGCTTGTCGGGGGCGTTGTACTGATTCATCGCGGAATCCAGCCCTTTGGCGGCGAAGGCCACGGCGGCCTTGGTCGCTCGATCAAGCCCGCCCTCGAGCAGCGGCTTCTCGTCGTCGCGGAATCTGGAGAGAACATAATCGGCCTGCTCCATCACGGCGGGCTTGGCACCCACGCCCACTCGCAGTCGCGGGTAGGCGTCGCCGCCCAGGGCTTGCTCGATGTCGATGAGGCCGTTGTGCCCACCGGCTCCGCCACTGGGCTTGATGCGGACAACACCCACGTCCAGGTAGATGTCGTCGACGATGACGAGCAGATCGGTTGAAGGTTGAAGTTTGTAGAAGCGGATGGCCGCACCGACGGACTGACCTGATTTGTTCACGAACGTGGTGGGCTTCATGAGGAGGCAACGCTCGCCGCCGAGGGTGGCATCGAAGCACAGGGCGTTGAACTGGCCCTTGGCCGGGGCCCCACCCGCGTGGGCCTTGACAAGCCGGTCGACCACCATGAACCCCGCGTTGTGACGCGTGTTCTGGTATTGGGGGCCGGGATTGCCAAGGCCGACGATGAGCTTCATTGGTGGTTCCAGGGTTCAACCCGCGTGGGTTACTTCTTGGGAGCGGGTTTGGCGGCGGCGGCGGCGGGCTTGGCACCGGCTGCGGGCTTGGCGCCAGCAGCGGGTTTGGCACCGGCGGCCGACTTGGCACCGGCAGCTCCGCCCTTGGCGTCCTTGGCGCCTGCGGCAGCGGCCTCGCCCTCGGCGGGCTTCTTGGCGGTGAGAACCTCGGGCTCGGCGGCACCGGCAACGGCGTCGGCGGCCTCGCCCACCTTCTCTTCGAGCTGCATGATGATCTGCGCGAGGATCGCGTTCTTCTCCGTGATAAGCTTCATCTCGGCGATGGGGAACTTGATCTCGCCCGCAGTGATCGAGTGGTCCAGGTCGAGATGGTCGATGCGTATCTCAAAGAACTCGGGGATATCTTTGACCGCGCACTCGACGATGACCTCGTTGGTGGGGTGCATCAGGATCGCGCCGGCCTGCTTGAGACCCATCGCCTCGCCCAGGAGGTGGATCGCGACACGGGTGCGGACGCGCTCGTTGAGATCGACGCGGGCGAAGTCGGCGTGCACGATGTGGGTGCCGAGGTAGTCGAACTGGAGGTCCTTCAGGAGGACCATCTGCGCGTCACCCTTGCCGGACGTGCCAGCGAGATCGAGACGGAAGACCTTCTCGCCCTTGCTGATGAGACCCACGGCCTCGTGGAAATCGAGGGCGATGGGGGCGGGGTCCTGGCCGTGCCCGTAGACGACAGCTGGGAGCTTGCCGGCCTTGCGGATGCGCTGGCAGAAACGGCTGCCGAGTTTGTCGCGGGTGCTGGCCTGGAGCAATGGGGCTTTCTCGTGCATGGCTTGATCCTCTTTCTGATTCGGGTTGCGGATGTGTGTGTGTGACGTTGGATGAATCGAAACGACTAACGCTTGGGCCCCGCCGACTGACGGAAGAGGGCTGAGATGGACTGGTTGTTGTGGATTCGCAGGATCGCCTCGCCGACGAGCGACCCGACGCAGAGCTCGACGACCTTGTGGCGGATGAGCGCCCACTTGTCGCTGGCCTGGCCTTGTTCATGCTCTTCCCCATGCCCGTTCTGCCAAGGGATGGTGTTGGAGACGACGACCTTGGAGATCATGTCGGAAGAAAGGCGTTCCATGGCGGGGCCGACGAGCACCGCGTGTGTTGCGGCGGCGATGACCTGCTTGGCGCCGCGGTCGAGCACGAGCTTGGCAGCCTCGACGATTGTGCCGCCGGTAGAGATCATGTCGTCGAACATGAGAACGGTCTTGCCCTCGACGGTGCCGATGAGGTTGCCGGTCTCGACCTTGGAGCCGCTGAGGCGACGCTTGTTGATGATGGCGAGATCGCCGCCGAGCTGGTTGGCCATGCCCTCGGCGACCTTGACGTTGCCGACATCGGGACTGACGAGAACGAGATCGTTGAGGGTCGAGCGGATCGACTTGAAGTAGTCGATGAAGACCGGGGTCGCGGAAAGGTGGTCAACGGGGATGTCGAAGAAGCCCTGGATCTGTGCGGCGTGCAGGTCGATGGCGAGGACGCGATCGGCCCCGGCCTTGGTGATGAGGTTGGCGACGAGCTTGGCTGTGATGGGCACGCGCCCCTCGTCCTTGCGGTCCTGGCGGGCGTAGGCGAAGTAGGGAATCGCGACGGTGACGCGGGCGGCGCTGGCACGCTTGAGGCAGTCGATGAAGACCAGAAGCTCCATGAGGTTGTCGTTCACGGGCTCGGAGGTCGAGATGACGACGAAGCAGTCTCGCCCCCGCACGTCCTCGTCGAGCTTGACGATCAGCTCGCCGTCGGGGAAGGAGATCGTCTTGGCAGAGCCCAGCGGGACCTTCATGTGGGCGGCCACACGCTCGGCGAGCACTCGGCTGCCGCGGCCCGAGAAGAGCTTGAGCTCGCTGTAGATATTGGTGATCGTCACCGGGCCACCTTTCGATCAGCGGAGTGCGATACGGGCGCGATGCCGCGTGAGCGGAAGATCGAGTCGACGAGTGCGAGATCATCGGGCGTGTTGATGCTCAGGATGTCCTCTGGTGGGACGGCCTCGATCACCTCGACACGGCAGGCCTTTGCAAGCAGGAGTTCGAGGACATCGGTGATGTAGTACTCGCCGCTGCGCTCGTTGCGCTTGACGAGCTTGAGCGTCTGGAAAAGCGCGAGGGTGTCGAAGCAGTAGTAGCTCGGATTGACCTCGCGGACCTTGAGCTGCTCGGGCGTGCAGTTCTTATCCTCGACGATCGCACGGAAGCGGCGGGCGGCGTCTCGATCGATGCGGCCATAGCCCGTCGGGTCGTCGATCACGCTTGTGGCGAGCGTCGCGGCGGCCCTGGCGGATCGGTTCGCGGTGAGCATGGTCTGGATGGTTGCGGGGCGAATGAGCGGGCCGTCGCCACAGAGCACGAGCGAAGTGTCGCCTGGTGTTGCACCGTCGAACAAAGGGGCTGCGCTCATCACGGCATGCCCGGTGCCAAGCTGCTCGGCCTGCACGGCGTACTCGACGTCGTATCCAGCGAGAGCCTCGCGGACTTTCTGTTGTTGGTACCCGACGACGACGACGACGCGGCCCACTCCGGCCTGGCGGCAGACATCGACCACCGCGCACACCATGGGCCGGCCGCCCACGGGATGGACGACCTTGGGCAGGTCGGACTTCATCCGTGTGCCCTTGCCGGCGGCGAGGATGATCGCGGAGAGGTTGTTGGCGGTGGTGAACATCATGTTGCTGTTCGACGAACAAGAGCAAGCTGGGCGACATGGATTCGAACCATGACAAGCAGTACCAAAAACTGCTGTGCTACCGTTACACCATCGCCCAAAAACGATGATCAAACGACGATGACCAAACGACGATGACAGATGGAGCCCGCACGATTGGGCGGCCGTTCTGTACTCCGACACTCACGCTGAGCGGCCCTTTCGAGAGCGACCAGCGAACCAAGGGCCTTTCGGCTGCGGCCCTTCGTCAACCCACTGTGACACAGTGAGCGAGCGACGGAAACCGCGGCATCGACGCCAACCCCGGCAAAGCACCGGTCTGACGGGGAGCTGGACCTGCCACCAGCCGCGCTGGGCAAGCCCCTGTTCACGCCTCAGGCTGCACCAAGCAGCCCTCCGTCGTGATCGGCTCCGAAGGCCCAATGGTAGAACGCGAAGGCGTGGAGTCAAAGCATGGGGACGTGTGGTGTTGAGCGACGACTTCGGCGAATTTGGTCCCTATCATCGCCTCTGCCACCCACCGGACACAATCCAACCGGGCGGCAGGCCGGGAAATTGACGCCGAATGGTGTGGGTTTCACGGTGTGGATGATGAGGGCGTAGCTCAGTTGGTAGAGCAGCGGCCTTTTAAGCCGCGGGTCCTGGGTTCGAGTCCCAGCGCCCTCAGTTGAGGTGTGAGGTCGCATCGCGCGATTCGGGCAAGGGACGCCCGGCGAGGGACCGAGTATTTTGGGAGCCCTTTCTCTGGCGCACGTTGTTGTGATTCACGCGATCTGGACGGGCGGACGCCTGGGCCTCTGGGCCGAGCGCGACGGGGCGCATCCACCGGCATCCGGTGCCCAGAACGCTTCGGCGGGCGAGGGCGCGCCCCCGCATTCATTCGTGATTCCGGCGGCCGAGCTTGTCGCGTTGCTGGCCGCGCCGGCGATTCCGCTCGTTTCGGGCGAAGTCACGCTCGCAATTCCTGCGCTGCACGGGGCACCGCTTCCAAGCCGTCCGCTGATTCTGCTTTCGGGGCAAACGCCCGAAACGAATGGTGTCGCCCCTGCGATCGCTCACTTCCGGGCACCGTGCGTCTTTATCTCGCCCGTCGATATGCCGCCAATGGTTGAGTGGCTTATTGAGGAGGCGGATCGTCCATCGCAGGGCAAGCTCATCATCGGGCCCAGCATCGAGTACTTCGCCGTGGCAGCTCGACTGACGCTCGCGCTGCTGGCCGAGCAGAGGTTCGTGCCCGTGGTGAGGCAGGGGCCCGATGGGCGGACGATCGCGGGCTGGCAGCCCTGGCTTTCGGACGGGAAGGCGGCCGAGCGCGTGTCGCAGCTCGTCGCCGCCATGCCGGGTTCCGCGCGGGCTGCGGTCGATACGAACGCGCACTCGCCATGGGCGATTGTCGAGGATGCGATCTGTCGGATCGCGGACGGCTGGGCACGGCGGTCGCTGGTGAGCGAGTCCTTTTTCGACGCGGTGTCGTCGCGCGATCCATCGAAGGATCAGCCCGTGGCGATGCTGCATGGCCTGCTCGACACCAACGACGACGTGCCCGGTGCGCCGGCCGTTCGACAGGAAACCGCCCGGCGGATGCGGCAATGGCTTTCGGTGCTTGAAGAGCGCGGGGCGAGTTCGGCGTGGCGGCTGCTTTTCCGCGTGGCCGAGCCCATCGGGCCAACCTCGCCCGAGGACGCACCCTGGAGCCTGAGCTTCCACCTGCAGTCGATCGATCTGCCGACGCTGATCGTCGACGCGGCGGACATCTGGGGGCTGCCGACCGACTCACTCACAGTGACCGGACGGCGGATCGATCAGCCGCAAGAACTGCTGCTGGGCGAGCTTGGTCGGGCGGCACGGATGTACAAGAAACTGGAGGCTGCGCTCGAGGACGCCGAGCCGGTCGATATTGAACTCACTACGAAGCAGGCCTATGAGTTTCTCCGCGAGATCGGCCCGTTGCTCCGCGAGCAAGGATTCGGCGTGCAGAGTCCCGACTGGTGGGACTCGCCCACCTCGCGCCTTGGGGCGAGGCTCAAGATCGAGAGCGATGCGATCGAGCCGGGTATGGCTGCGGCAAATGCGGCGGGGTCGAGTGTCAAGCCTGCGCAGCTTGGGCTTGGAGCGCTGGTCCGATACCGCTGGGAGATCGCTCTGGGCGAGACAACGCTCACGCTCGAAGAGTTCGAGCAGATCGCCAAGAAGAACAGCCCTCTCGTGAAAGTCAATGGGCGATGGGTTGAGATCAGACCCGAGGATGTGCATGCGGCGATCAAGTTCATCCGCGAGAGCAACGGCGGCGAGATGAGCGTGGGTGATGCGCTGCGTCTGGCGTACGCATCGGACGTGAAATCAACGGGCATCGCCGTGACAGGGCTTGAGGCGACGGGCTGGGTGGCGAGTCTGATGAACGCCGAGGCAGCCCACAAGCAGTTGATCCCCGTTGATCCGCCGCTCACATTCCATGGGACGCTCAGACCCTATCAGCTTCGCGGGCTGGCGTGGCTCCTGTTCCTTGAGCGGATGGGCCTTTCGATGTGCCTGGCCGACGACATGGGGCTGGGCAAAACCATCCAGCTCCTGGCGCTTCTTGCGTTCGAGCGCGAGCACGCGTTGCAGGCCAGGATCACGTCGGGCGGGGCGTCGCTCGATCCTGCCGTGCCCACGCCGCATGGTATTTTGCCGACGCTCCTTGTGGTCCCGATGTCGGTCGTGGGCAACTGGATCCACGAGACGCAGCGGTTCTGCCCGAGCCTGCGGGTTGTGACACATCACGGGGCCGATCGGCGGCTCGGCAAGGCGTTCATCGACGCGGCGACCCAGTGCGACATGGTCATTACCACGTACACGCTGGTACACCGCGACCGCGAACTGATCCAGTCGGTCGAGTGGGGACGGATCGTGCTCGACGAGGCGCAGTACATCAAGAACCCCGCGGCCAAGCAGAGCCAGGCGGTGCGGGGCGTGCGATCGGACAAGCGGATCGCGCTCACGGGCACGCCCGTTGAGAATCGCCTGAGCGAGCTGTGGTCGATCATGGACTTCCTCAACCCGGGATATCTGGGCTCGCCCGGCAACTTCCGCACGCGATTCGCGGTGCCTGTGGAGCGCTACCGCGACCGGTCGCGGGCCGAACAGCTCAAGGGGCTCGTGAGGCCGTTCATTCTTCGGCGGCTCAAGAGCGATCCGAACGTGGTGGCCGATCTTCCGGCGAAGCTGGAGAGCCGCGAGTACGCGCCGCTGACGGCCGAGCAGGCCGAGCTGTACGAGATTTGCGTGCGACGGATGCTGCACGAGGTCGAGAATGCCGACGGCATCCAGCGTCGCGGGATGGTGCTTGCGGGGCTCATTCGGCTCAAGCAGATCTGCAACCACCCGAGCCAGATGCTCAAGGACTGGACGCCCGACATGTCGAGGCCGCCCGCCCCGGGACGCTCGGGCAAATGCATCCGCCTGCTGGAAATGACCGAGGAATTGCTGGCCGAGGGCAATCAGGCTTTGATCTTCACGCAGTTCCGGCAGATGGGGCACATCCTCACGTCGATGCTCAAGCACCACCTGGGCCGCGACATTTTGTTCCTGCACGGTGGCTCGTCACAAGGACAGCGTGTGCAGATGGTGGACCAATTCCAGAAGTCCGACGGCAAGACGCCGATTCTCGTGGTGAGCCTCAAGGCTGGCGGCGTCGGGCTCAACCTGACCGCGGCGACGCACGTCTTCCACTTCGATCGCTGGTGGAATCCGGCGGTTGAGAATCAGGCGACCGACCGGGCGTACCGAATCGGGCAGACGCGCACCGTGCAGGTGCACAAGTTCGTCGTGCGCGGGACGCTCGAGGAACGCATCGACCAGATGATCGAGCAGAAGACCGAGCTGGCCGAGAAGATCATCGGCGGCGGCGAGACGTGGCTCACCGAGCTCAACACCGATCAGCTCCGCGACCTTTTGACCCTTCGCAACGATGCGATCATCGACGAGATGTGAACGAGCACGATGAGCCAAACGCCCAGCCCAACACCAGGTTCCAACCCCAGCCCCACCGCCACACCCGGCCCGATGCAAGGCTCGCCCACGGGCTTTGGGCAGCGGCGCGAGATTCCGCCGCGGCTGCACCCCAAGAAAGTTCGCGGCGGGATCAAGGTTTCCCTGGGCGCGGGCGAGGCTGCTCCGTGGATGACAAGCTGGGCAGCCCAGCGGTGGGTCAGGCTTGTCGAATCGGTGGCGAGCGGGCCCGATCTTGTGGAAGGCCTCTCGTACGCGAGAATGGGGCAGACACGCTCGATCACGATCGAGACAAGCCAGATTGTCGCGTCGGTGCAGGGGCGGTCGGACCGTGCGTACTCCGTCAAGCTTGTGTTCCCCACGTTTGGCGATGAGCAGTGGCTCAGGGTCGTGCAGGCGATGTCCGAGGTCGCGGTCTACGCGGCCAAGCTGCTGGCGGGCGAGTTGCCCACGAGCATCGAGGATCAGTTTGTGCCGCTGGGCATCAAACTCTTCCCCACAGACACCGCCGATGTCGCCGTGAGCTGCACGTGCAAGCGTCAGCAGCCGGGCAGCGTCGTCGGCATGGCGTCGCTGAGCGAGCAGCTTGCCGCGTCGCCACCCGCGTCAGAACAGGCCGTTGCTGAATCGCCCGCCGCGGTTTCCACCAGCGGTTGGTGCAAGCACGTCGTCTGCACCGCGTATCTCTTTGCCGAGCGGCTCGCGACCGATCCGTTCCTCATGTTCCGTGTTCGCGGCCTGCCGGGCCCCGAGCTTCTCGATCGCCTCCGCCACATGCGAGCCGTAGGGCAGCGCGGGGGCGGGCTCTACGTCGGCCGCGTGCAGGGCGTCTCCGATGTCGAGCCAATCCCGCTCGAAGCTTCGATCGATCGCTTCTGGGAGATCGGCCCCGAGATCGCCGAGCTCGAAACCCGCATCGCACCGCCGCCCGTCGCGCATCCACTGTTGCGGCGGCTCGGGCCAAGCCCGTTCATCGGCTCGACGTTTCCGCTCGTGGGGCTTCTCGCGTCGTGCTATGACACGATCTCGGCCGATGTGCTGAGCCGCGCGGAGACACCCGCCCCGCGGGCGGTGCCCGCGGATTCCATGGACGAGGTTGAGGCCCAGGACGACACGAGCATCGATGACGATGAGTCGCCCCGCCCGCCCCGCCCGTCCTCGGCCGCCGCGATGGACGACGCGTTCACGTTGCCGACAGACGGCGATCTGGAAGACTGAGGCCGCCATGGACCAGGCCTTCACACCGGCGTCCCGGCACGAGCTGGAAGATTGAGCAGGAGCGTGGCGTGCGTGGCGCTCGCCCCCTGATTGGCACGCACGCAGGCCCGGGCGTTGGTGGCGAGCCTGATCCGCATCGCGCCGTCGGTGATGAGCCGCGAGAGTTCGGTGGCGAGTTTCTCGCGGGTCGTCTGCACGATCGCGTGGGCGGCGTCCATCGTCGTCACGATCGACTGGAAGTCCTTGACCATCGGGCCGATCACCACGGGCTTGCCGAGCGCGGCGGGCTCGATGGGGTCTGAGCCGTAGAGCGAGCCGAAACTTCGGCCCATGACAACGACATCCGCGAGCGCGTACGCCTTTCGCAGCTCGCCGATGGTGTCGAGCAGGAATCTCGTCGATTGCGGGCCGGGGCGTGCCGCCCCCACCCCCTGGGTCTCTCCCTTCGCCCAACGCCTCACGCATCCGGGCAACGCCCGGGCCGCGTCGTCGAAGTGCTCGGGCTTGCGGGGCGCGCAGAGCAATTGCACGCCCGGCGGACACGCCGCGTGCAGGATCGCCTCCTCGTCCTCCGCCGTGCTGCCGGCGACGATGAGGGGCCTGCCGCGATCGATTCCCAGCTCACGGGCGAGCTCCTCCGCGCCATCGACCCCCACCCCCATGTCCGCGATCGTCGCGGCGTCCCATTTCATCGAGCCGGTGATCGTGCAGCGTTCGGGCGGCACACCCATCGCGACAAACCGGTCGCGGTACGCCTCGTCCTGCACCGCCGCGAACGTGAGCCGCGCGAACGTCGGTCGCAGCACGCTTCGCACGCGCCGGTAGCCCTTGAAGCTCCGCTCACTCAATCGGCCGTTCACCACCGCGACGGGGATGCCCCGAGCCGCACACTCTTTCACGAAGTTGGGCCACACCTCAAGCTCGACAAGCCCTACCGCGTCGGGCTTCACGGCATCGAGGAATCGCCGCACGCTCCAGGAGAAGTCCAGCGGGTACCGCACGACGCGGGCGACTTTGCCGAAGAGTTCGCGGGCACGCCCGATCCCCGTGTCGGTGCCCACGGAGATCACAAGCTCGCACAAGGGCGTCAGAAGCGGCACCAGGTGCCGCAGGGCGCTCACCTCCCCCACCGACACCGCGTGCAGCATGATCCGGGGGCGATCGGGCGTAGAACTCGTCAGCACCGCCGCGTGCCCGAGCCGCTCGCGCCAGTTGGCCCGCGACTTGCGAAGCCACCAGGGCGACAAGGCCGCAACCCCGACGATGTACAAGGCATCGAGTAGATTCATCCGTGTCCTGAACCCTGGTGCCACGTGCCCCGTGCCAGGGGCCTTCAAAGTGGGCAGACGGGGATTCGAACCCCGAACCCCTTGCGTGTAAAGCAAGTGCTCTAGCCGTTGAGCTATCCGCCCGAGCCCGACTGTAGGGAAACGCGGGTGCGAAGGCGATCTCCCCCACCTCCCCCACCTCCCCCACCTCCCCGCTTCCGTCCCGCCCAGATACGATGCCGCCATGAGCAACGATTTCTTCGCCGACGTGCCGCTGACGCCCGGGACACGCCTGCGGGCCGCGATGGACGGGGGTGGGGGGCGATGTGTCGCGGCCCCCGGAGCCTTCAACGCCCTGGCGGCCCGGGCGATCGCCAAGGCCGGGTTTGAGGCGTGCTATGTGTCGGGGGCCGCGACGAGCGTGTGCGCGGGCGTGCCGGACGTGGGCCTGCTCACCCTCGAACACTTCTGCCGCGTGATCCGCGAGGTCGCCGACGCCGGGGGGCTGCCGGTGCTCGCCGACGCCGACACCGGCTTTGGCGAGGCGGAGATGGTGCGGCGAACCGTCATCGACTACGCCAAGGCCGGGGCGGCGGGGCTTCACCTCGAAGACCAGAAGTTCCCCAAGCGCTGCGGGCACCTCGACGGCAAGGAGCTCGTGCCGCTGGACCACATGGTGGAGAAGGTGCAGTGGGCCGACCGAGCCCGCAGCGCCAGCGAGGGGTTCATCATCTGCGCCCGCACCGACGCCCGCGGCGTCGAGGGTTTCGACGCGGCCGTCGCGCGGGCGAGGGCGTATGTGGAGGCCGGGGCGGACATGATCTTCCCCGAGGGGCTCGCCAGCGAGGCCGAGTTCGCGGCGTTCGCCCGGCAGCTCTGGGCGGCCCTGCCCGAGGCCAGGCACCCGTACCTGCTCGCGAACATGACCGAGTTCGGCAAGACGCCCATCATCCCGCTCGCCAAGTTCCAGGAAATGGGCTACTCGCTCGTGATCTTCCCCGTGAGCCTGCTCCGCGTCGCCATGGGAGCCGTCACGCGAGCCCTGGAACAACTCAAAAGCGCCGGCAGCGTCGAGCCGTTCCTGTCGCAGATGCAAACCCGCAAGGACCTCTACGACCTCATCGGCTACACACCCGGCACGCCGTGGGAGATGCCGGGGTAGCCTTCCCCAGCCCGCCGAAGCGGGCTGGGGAGGCGGCGTACATTTTGCGACTTGCTCGCGTTCGATCTTGCGAACTCAGGGCCCGCGCCGACTCAACCCCATTCCCGCACGCGGGGGGCTTGCGCCCGGGCAACCGCGGCCGGTTCCCGGGCCATCGCCACCGATCCCCGCGAATGCGGTTCGCATTCCCGGGGATGCGACCCTCCGGGGCGGATAACGGGTTCATGCTCGGTGCGTTCCGCGCCAAATCCCCGGGAATCCGGCTCATTTCCCCGGGCAACCGTCGCCTTTCCCCGGGCAACTCAAGCCGCCCCTCTTGCCGGTCGATACGACATCGTCGGCGTCCCCTTCCCCCTCACCCCCGGGCCCATCCCCCCGCGCAGCGGAGACCCCCTCATGCCCAACAGATTTCTCCCCACGCGCGAGGCCCAGCTCGACAACTGGCTCGCGAACTTCGGGACCTTGATCGTGGACACCCCCACGCGCTACGGCCTCGCCCCCGCCGATGGGGCGGCGATCAAGGACGCCTTCGACGCGTGGCACGCCGCCTATCTCGCCGCCACGAGCCCGACGACCAGGACCCGGGGCACCGTCAAGACCAAGGACAATCGCAAGCGCGACGTGCTCAAGGTCGTCCGCGCCTACGCAAACACGATCCGCGTGAACCCCGCCGTCTCCACCGCCCTCAAGCTCGGCCTGGGCCTGCACGTCCGCGGCGCGAGCGGCGAAGGGAAGGCGAGCGGCGGCGGCTCGACCATCCCCGCGCCGGCGACGGCCCCGCTCATCGCCCTCATCGCCATGAGCCAGGGTACGCACGACCTGCGCGCCACCGACCTTGAGACCAGCGGCCGCCGCGCCAAGCCCGCGGGGGCCGTGGGCCTCCTCCTCTTCCGCGCGGTGGGGGCCACTCCCACGACCGACCCCGAGGAGGCGCGGTTCCTCTCCTTCGTCACCCGCGGCCAGTACCAGTCCCGCTTCGGCCCCGAACACAAAGGCAAAACCGCCACCTACTTCGCCCGCTGGACCAACGCCAAGGGCGAGGTCGGCCCGTGGAGCCACGCGACGAGCATGGCGATCGCGGCGTGAGGGAGGGGAGGGGCCTCCGAGGCGATACAATGGGCCGCATGCTCGACCTCAATGGCATCACCTTTGATCTGCCCCGCATCGCGGAGGCCTGCCGCCGCGCGGGCGTGGTGCGGCTTTACGCCTTTGGATCGATCCTGACCGACCGCTTCGGCGATGACAGCGACATCGACCTGCTGATCGAAACCGATCCGCGCAAGCCCGCCGGCCTGCTCGCGCTGGGCGGATTGCAGATGGACCTCTCCGACTTGCTCGGGCGCACGGTCCACTTCACCCTGCTGGGCGGCGTGCCCGCCGCTGAACGGGCGGGCGTGCTCGCCAGGGCGAGGATGCTCGATGCCGCGTGATGCCGCAAAGCCACAAGATGGCGGCGCAGCACCGGCTCCCGAGGATCGCCTGCGCCTCGAGCACATGCTGAAGTGTTCGCGCGACGCGAGGGCGATCGTCGGGAGCGACGACGCGGCCATGCTCGCCGCGGACATGGTGCGCACGCGCGCGGTCGTGAATTGCTTTACCGAGATCGGCGAGGCCGCCGCACGCCTCACCCCTGCCGGTCGCGCCCGCGTGGGGACGGTGCCGTGGCGGCAGATCGTCGGGATGCGGAACATCGTCGTGCATGTCTACTGGGGCATCGACCTCGCGGAACTCGTCAAGACCACGCGGGACGACCTGCCGGTATTGATCGCCGCGCTGGAAGCCGCGCTGGGCTCGTGGCCCACGAATCCGCCAACGACGCGGTAGCCAGGGGGCGACAGGCTGCGACGGGTCTTCACCCGTGGTGCGTTCCATTCGCGCTTCGCACCCGAACACAAAGGCAAAACCGCCACCTACTTCGCCCGCTGGACCAACGCCAAAGGCGAAGTCGGCCCGTGGAGCCACGCGACGAGCATGGCGATCGCGGCGTGAGGGAGGGGGGGATCGGGCACGAAGTGGAGGACGGCGTGACGGCCCCAGTCAACGTACGAGTTCGCCCCGATGAGGCGATGGGCTAAGAGCGGGGTCCCTGACCGAGCCCGCGCCACTGCGACCGTAAGGGTTTACTTCTTCTTTGTTCCTTTGCGC
>JAYVUC010000113.1:0-18433 GCA_043788295.1 Phycisphaerales bacterium | reverse complement strand
GCTCGACGACGACGGCCAGGTCTGTCGGAAAGACTGCGGGGATGATGGAGAGGGGGGGAGTGGGGTGTGTGGGGGTTTCGCCAGACGACATCGGCGAATCGTACCATCGCGCGTGCCACCAAGTGCCATGACACCATTGCAACTCTACGAACTCTGCGTGACCGACCCGCCGCGATTGACTCGGTTTCTGGCGGCGGTGCATGGCGGAAGCGGCGTTGGGAATGCAGCAAGGCCCCCACTCACGCTGCGTGAGGATTTCTGCGGGTCGGGTGCGACGGCGAGGTTTTGGGCGGCATCGGAAAGCGGTCGCCGAGCGATTGCGGTGGACAGCGATGCGAAGGTGTTGTGGCACGCGAAGGGGGCGGGCGTTCGCACGATCGCGGCGGATGCGGCGAGGTGCGGGGCGAGGGCCGACATCATCTCGGCGACGAACTTTCCGATCGGCTACTGGCACACACGCGGCGAGCTTGTCGCGTATCTCCGCAACGCACGGGCTTCGCTCAATCCACGCGGCGTCTTTGTCTGCGACATGTATGGAGGGCGCGATGCGTTCACCTCCCCCACTGCCACGCGCCGGATTTTCAAGGGCCCCGCCGGCGAACGGGTCGAGTACACGTGGCGGCAGGTTGAGGCTGACCAGCTCACGGGCCTGGTCACCGACACGCTGAGCTTTCGCGTCACGCCCAAGGGAAAGTGGCGTGCGACGGTGTATCGCGACGCGTTTGTGTACCTCTGGCGACTTTGGTCGATTCCCGAGCTGACCGACGCGATGCTGGAGGCGGGTTTACGCAAGGTGGAGGTGTACGACCGGCTGGGCGATGCGATCGACGGCGATGGGCGGCTGTATGTGAGGCCGATTGGCCCGGGCGAGGGGCTCGACGCGGACTGGGTGTCGTACATCGTGGGGCGAAAGTGAGTCCGATTGTTCTCGCAATTGGGCAAAATTGGGTGGCGACGGAGCTATAGTGCCCGCAAACCGCCTCGGAACACCCAACCTCGTGGGAATACAAGGAACACGACATGGCCGATCAGAATGCCGCTGCCAATTTCGCCAAGGGTCTCGAAGGCATCATCGCCGGAGAGACGTCGATCTGCTCGATCGAGCAGGGCGGGCTTTGGTACCGCGGGTACGAGATTCACGATCTATCGCAGAACGCAATGTTCGAGGAAGTGGCCCACGTGCTGCTGATCGGGCACAAGCCCAGTGCGAGCGAGCTTGCGGCGTTCAAGGCTGAGCTGGTTGCCGAGCGGGCGCTGCCGGGGCCGGTCGTTGAGTTTCTCAAGTCGGCTGGGCCATGGCTCAAGAGCGGTGCGGCGGTGCCGATGGACGTGGTGCGGACGGCGGTGAGCATTCTGGGGCACCTGGACAAGGACTGCCAGAGTGTGGCGGCAGACGCGAACCTCCGCAAGTCGAAAAGGCTCCTGGCGAAGGTGCCGACGATCATCGGGCACATGCAGAACGTGATCGACGGGCGGGCGATCGTCGCCCAGGCGACGGGGGGCGACGCGAAACTTTCTCATGCGGCGAACCTGCTGTACCTGATGTCGGGCGAGAAGCCGACTGACGCGGCGGCTCACGTCGTCGATGTTTCGCTGATTCTGTACGCCGAGCACGACTTCAATGCCTCGACGTTTGCGACGCGCGTGATCGCGGGGACGCTCAGCGACATGCACGGGGCGGTGTGCGGCGGGATTGCAGCCCTGAAGGGCCCGCTGCATGGCGGGGCCAACGAGGCGGCGATGGAGATGCTCAAGGAAATTCGTACCTATGTCGAGGCGGGCAAGGGGTCGGTCAACGACTTCATGCAGAACGCCTTCACAACCAAGCGCAAGCTCATGGGCTTTGGCCACCGTGTGTACAAGAACGGCGACCACCGCGCCCCCATCCTCAACAAGCTCGGGCGTGCTCTGGCGACGGCCAAGGGCAAGGATTTCCTGCGGTGGTTTGAGATCGGCGACGAGGTCGAGGCGATCATGCTCCGCGAGAAGAAGATCCACCCCAACGTCGATTTCCCCTGCGGCATGACGTACTACACGATGGGGATTCCCGTGCCTCAGTACACGCCGATCTTTGTCGCCAGTCGCGTGAGCGGCTGGTGTGCCCACATCATGGAACAGCACGCCAACAACCGCATTATTCGCCCGCTGAGCCTGTACACGGGAGAGGCCCCCCGGAAGTGGAACGGCTAAAGTCCTCAGAAGGATTCCGGCACCCCGTGAAACCCCCTGCTACCGTTGATCAACCATGCGTGACAAACCCGTTCAATTCGCTCGAGACTGGTTCAGCCGCATCCGCCGCCGGGTTCTGGTTTGGACCGTTGGCATTGCGGTGGCGGCGATCGTGACGATCAGCCTCACGACGATCCCAACCTGGCCTGTTGTGGGCATCGCGGTGCTGGCGGCGGCGACGGCGATCAACACGCTGGCGGGCCGGCTCCACACCGACACGCTCACATGCCTCCGCTGCGGCGTGGGGCTGGCGGGCGAGAAACCAGGCACCTATGGCGTGGTGTGCAAGTCTTGCGGCGCGATCAATCAGTGGTACATTGTTGACCCTGCCGAACGCGTTGCCATGCCAGGCTCGGGTGATCTCACCGAGTCATCGGCCACACACGATTCGGTGGGCGAAGCGTGAGCACCGACCCCCAGACAACCTCCCCGGACGCGCTGGCCTCGCTGTGTGTGTATTGCGGCGCGTCGGCGGGCGCGAGCCCCGCGTTCGCGGCGGCGGCGGGCGAGCTTGGCAGGCTTGCGGCACGTCAGGGGACCACGATCGTTTATGGCGGAGGCGGCACCGGAATGATGGGCGCACTCGCCGACGGGGCACTTTCGGCCCAGGGCACCGTCATTGGTGTGATCACCAGGCCACTGGTTGACAAAGAACTTGCCCACCCTCGCGTTTCGGATATGCGGATCGTCGAGTCCATGCACCAGCGAAAGATGGTCATGGCCGACCTGTCGCAGGCGTTCGTTGCTCTCCCTGGCGGCTACGGGACGCTCGATGAGCTGTTTGAGTGTCTTGCGTGGGCGCAGCTTGGAATCCACTCCCGCCCCGTGGGTTTGCTGAACGTTGATGGGTTCTTCGACAATCTCCTTGCGTTCCTGCGTCATGCCCAGCGCGAGTCGTTCCTGAGGCTACGCCTGCAGGACGCGCTGGTGATCGAGGAGAAGCCGCAGGACATGCTCGAAGCACTTGCCGATTGCGCCGCCTACTCGGCCGCCGCACGCTAAACTCTGGCATCCAACGAGGAGTCACTCTTGCTGCGCACACCGCTCCATCCGTTCCATCTCGAGCACAAGGGCCACATGGTCGAGTTCGCCGGGTGGGACATGCCCTTGTACTACTCGGGGATTCTCGACGAGCACAAGCAGGTCCGCACCAGCGGCGGGCTCTTCGACGTGTCGCACATGGGGCGCGTGAAGGTGACGGGCCGCCACGCCCGCCGGTTTCTGGAGCGTGTCTGCACGCGGCGAATCTCCGATATGCAGGCGGGCCAATGCAGGTACAGCCTGGTGTGCAACGCGGGCGGTGGCGTCCGCGACGATGTGATCGTGTACAGGCTCGATGACGACGACTTTCTCGTGGTGGTGAACGCGTCCAACCGGGAGAAGCTGCTCGAGCACTTCGAGCAGGTGCGATCGGCGGGCGATCTGGCCGCCAAGATCGACGATCAGACCGACGCCACGGCGATGATCGCGTTCCAAGGCCCCAAGATGATGGAGTTGATCGGCAAGTTCTCGACAGAGATCGCCGCGCTCAGGCGGTATCGGTTCGCCGTCAAAAATCTGCTGGTGATGAAGCTCATCGTGAGCCGAACGGGGTACACGGGCGAGGATGGCGTTGAGGTGATCCTGCCCGCCAAATCGGTTGATATGGCTCTAAAGCTGCTGCTGAAAGGCATTGATCTGGCGAGCCCGACGGCGATTCTTCGCCCTGCGGGCCTGGGTTGCCGCGACACGCTCCGCATCGAGGCTTCGATGCCGCTTTACGGGCACGAGCTTGGCGAGGGGATCAACGCGCTTTCGTGCGGCATCGACTTTGCGATCTCGCTCGACAAGGACCAGGACGCCAAGGGCGAGCCCTTCGTCGGGATCGAAGCTCTGAAGAAGACCCACGCCGAAGGCGGCCCAAAGCACAAACTCATCGGGCTCGAGGTCGAGGGCAAGCGGGCGGCGCGGCAAGGCATGGCTGTTCGCGGGCAAGGCGGCGAGCTTGGAACCGTCACCTCTGGCTGCGTTTCACCCACGCTGGGCAGGTCGATTGCAATGGCGTTCGTGGCCAAGGGGCACACGGAGGTTGGCACCGCAGTGCAGATCGACACTGGCAAGGGAGCGATCCTGGAGGCGAAGATCGTCCCGATGCCGTTCTACAAAGCTCCCAAGTAGTGCCGCAAGTAGATTCACGGGCAATCGAGAACCCGCAAGAGTCGGCGTCAACAATGGAGACTCTTGTCGACCGGCTCATCCACCTCGCACTCCCCCACCACGCTCGCTCCGGCCGGGCCGGCGATCCTTTTCACAGCCTTTGAGCCCAGCGGCGACGAGCACGCGTCGATCGTCATCGCCGAATTGAAACGAAGGCACCCGACGCTCCCGATATATGCGTGGGGAGGGCCCAAGATGGAGGCCGCGGGCGCACAGGTCGTTGAACGCACGATCGACTCGGCCGTCATCGGACTCCCTGGGCTCTCGCGGATTCGCCAACATCTTCGCGTGATGGCCCGCATCCGGCGATGGATCAGGAAGCACCCGATCGCGCTGCATGTGCCCGTCGATTCGCCGGGGGCCAACGACCCGATATGCGACATCACCAAGAAGGCGGGCTTGCGCGTCGTACACCTTGTGGCGCCGCAGATATGGGCGTGGGGCCGCTGGCGGATCGGGAAGCTGCGACGCCACACCGACATGCTGCTATGCCTCTTTGACTTTGAGGTCAGTTTCTTCACCAAACGGCGCGTCCCGGCACGGTACGTGGGCCACCCGTTCTTTGATCGACCGCTCGACACCGCCGAACTGGACCGAAAGATCGCGGGCTTTCCAACCGGGCAGCCCAAACTCGCCATGTTCCCCGGCTCGCGTCCCGAAGAGCTTCAGAAGCACTTCCCTCTCATCCTTGACACCTTTCGCGGGCTCAAGAATCGCTACGCCGATCTCACCGGTGCCGTCGCGGCGGCCCACCCCGAGGCCGAACGCACCTTGCGCGACATCGCGGCGCGGCACGGGGGCTGGCCCGACGATGTGCAGATGGTCGTGGGCGAGACCAATGCCATCGTTCGCTGGTGCGATCTCGCACTGGTCAAGAGCGGCACGACCACGCTGCAGGTGGCGCGGCAGGCCAAGCCCATGATCGTCTTCTATCGCAAGGGAAACCCGTTCTTCTACTTTGTGGGCCGAATCATCCTGGCGACCAAACTTTTCAGCCTGCCCAACATCCTCGCGCGGCGGCGGATCATTGTCGAGCTTGTGCCCTACTATGGCGGGCCCGACCGCATCATCCGCGAGGCCGATGCCCTGCTCCGCTCGCCCGAGCTCATGGACCGCCAGCGAACCGACCTGCGGCAGGTGATGGCTCCCCTGATGGCGGGCGGCGCGGCGAGCCGTGCGGTGGACGCCATCGAGGAGTTTGCGGGCATCAAGCCCGGCTCGCATTAGGCACTGGTGGCACCGCTCTCCAGACCGGTGTCGCTTCGCTCAATGCACCGCACTGTAGAGCAGTGTCACCCAAGGGAGACTCATTTCGTCGATGTGCCGGGGTTCTTGATCTCCCCCAGATCGACGATAATCACACCCGGCTGGTAGTAGTCCACGTCGAGCGATTCGGAGTCGGTGCTGGTGAAGACCAGGCACGAGCGGCCGAAGCGGTTGGAATAGTCCAGGTCCGCATCGCTTGGGCCCGCGAACTTGGAGTTGTACCGGTCCGAAACGTGGAAATGGAAGTGCGCCAGCGAGCGGTCGCTCGCGTTGATCATGTCGTCGGACGCCACAAACCGGTCGTCACCGGCCCGCTGCCCGGGCCGAGGCTGGTAGAGGGTCGCCACAAAGCCCAGCGTGCCGCCCGTCGTCATCGCGTCGAGCACGCCGCCGTATTCCGTCGTCGTGTCTCGCTTGTCGTACCCCACATAGGTGAAGACGTCCGCCGTGAGCTTCGCGTTATGGATCGCATCATCGACGAGCAGGATCGTCAAGAGATCGGCCCACCTGAGCCTCGCCTCCGATGCGCCGAGCGATTCCTTGATGCGGTTCTTCCCGTCGTCACGCCCACGCGAGGGCTCGAGCACCTCACGATTCTTCAGGCGCGACCGCAACTCGTTCAAGAGCTGTTCCTTGGTTGCCCCCGTCCAATTGGGCTTTGTCGCGGCGGCCGCTCGGATCACCTCGGCGTGCCTGATCTCAAGCCCCGAGGCTTTGGCAGTGTCGAGGGAGGCGATGGCCGAGCGAGCCTCCGCCCACCACGTCGCGTTCACCGCGTTCTTGGGATCGTGAAGCCGCGACACCCACCGCAGTTCCTCACCCGTCTGTGGCAGGGCTCGCAGGTCGTGCCACGCCGCAAGAGCGTCGGCCGCGTATGGCACGCTCGCCTCGGCCGATTCGAGCATCTTGATGCGACGCTCTCCCGGCGCGTCAAGCCTCGAGAGCAAATCCCACGCGGCGAGGCGATACTGCTCCTCGAGCTTCATGCGCTTGGTCTCGGGCGTGTCGGCTGGCGGCGCCGTGAAGACGCCGAAGACGATCGTCTCGATGTCCTTGCCCTCACCAAGCTTGATGAGGGCCGCACGCTCGGAGCGATTCGCGTCGGTGAATCCGGGCACCACACGGGCGTAACTCCGCACGATCGCGGGCACAAAGTCCGTCCATCCGCGCTCGCCCGCCGCCTCGCACACCAGTGTTACCACCTCGGGTGCGGACTGGTGTGGCAGCATGAGGCGAAGATCCTCACGGATCACACCCGCAGCAACCGGGTTCTTCTCCTGCAAGAGTTCCTGCACGATGGCGACCTTCACCTCGGGGGCCGCCTGGGCGGACCAGACCAAAGGCCAGAGTGCCGAGCGCGTTGCGATCCGGTCCGACTCGTTGACCGCCTTGGCATACGCCTCGTTCACGGCCTTGGCACGCGTCTGGGGAGTCTGCGTCGGGTTGAGAGCCACGATCAGCGGATCATCCGCCGCTCGTGTGCTGCTGCTGCTCCCACAACCGGTCATGGTTGCCGCCGCCAGAAATGCCGCCACACCCACCACCCGTCCAAGCTGATTCATCGTGTGTTCTGCCATGTGGGCGGAGTGTAGAGCCTTTGGGCACCTTGCTCACTCTCCGGCGTACACTCCACGCGATGTCTCAGCCAGCTTCTCCAACTCAGGCCGCCGAACTGCGCGACCGCGTTGTGCAGGTCATCAACCTCATCCGGCCCGCGGTGCAGTCCGATGGCGGCGACCTGGAGTTCGTCGACCTGACGCCCGAGGGCGTGGTCCAGATCCGCCTTCACGGGGCGTGCGTGGGCTGCCCATCGAGCGACATGACGCTTCGGCTCGGAATCGAGCGCAACCTGCGGACGCATGTGCCCGAGGTTCAACGGCTTGAGGCAGTACCCTGAAGCGGCAGGACGGCAGGACGGCATGAAGTGTCCGAGAACTGCAACCTTTCCAACACTCCATCCACGTTTCGTCCACGTTTTGATGTTTCCAGACCTCAATCGACGCGAACACGATACGAACAAACGAGCGGCCTCAGTCTGACGTCCGGTAGCCACCACGTTTTTTGGAATCCACTTCCCTTTCGGCCGCTCGTCTGGTATACATTGCACCGGTGGCACTGGCCCAAGGAACGGGTTCGGTGGAGCTATGGTGGAGCCTGTTTATGCTCGTTATCACTCGGCGCGAGGGCGAGGAAGTCGTCATCGGCGACCCGCGAAATCCAATCGGTGTCGTTCGCATCGCGTCCATCAAGGGCGAACGGGTGCGGATTGCCTTTGACTTCCCACGGGATGTCGAGATTCATCGGCGTGAGATCGCCGACCAGATCGTCACCCAGTCGCCCGAGGTTGCTGGCGTGATCAAGCCAGCGGCCGCTGCGGCGGAGTGATTTTCAAATACTCATAGAGGCCTGTGGTGCTGTTTAGAGGCCTGTGGCGCTGACGGGGATTGCGCACAGCGTTCGATCAAATGACGTCTAGCGCGTCGGGTGTCTCGTGGCCCACCATCGCTGGCACGTCGGGCTCTGATGAGCCAATCCAAAAATGAAAGACGCCCGAAGCGACGTGCTTCGGGCGTCTGGTGATTCGGATACGGACCCGGGTCAGTTGACGACGAGTTCGACACGACGGCTGGGGGCCTTGCCGTTGTGGGAAACAGCGCCCATGCCAACGGCATCGCTCGCGTTGTAACCCTTGCTGGCAAGGTACTTGCGAACCGACTCGGCGCGGGCCTGGCTCAGTGCCTCGTTGGTCTTGAACTTGCCCTTGCCGCTGGGCGGAGTCTTGTCGGCGAAGCCTTGGACACTGATGGTCGAACCCTTGCCGATACCCTTGACGGCACTGTCGATGGTCTTCTTGGAAGCGGCGGTCAACTGATCGGAACCCGACGCGAACAGGTTGGTTCCAAGATCAACCGTGCGGCCTGTGCCGCGATCGGGACGCGGCTTGCCAGTCCCTCCGCCAATTTCGTCGGGACCGGTCGGGGGGGTGTAGATCGCCGGCCTGGCCTTGACCTCGGCGGAGAGGGCGTTGACGTTCGACTCGGCAGCACCGAGGCGTTGGTCGATGGTGTCGACTTTGGTGCGGAGATCCTTGTTTTCCATGGTCAGGCCTTCGACTTCCTTGGAAGGCCCGCAAGCCCCGAGGAGTGCGCCGACGCCGACAACTGCCAACACGCCAAGCCAACGAGACATCCTGATCGCCATGTATGTGCCCTCCGCAAACGCGGAATAATTTCCCCGCATCGAGGCCGCGATTCCATCGCGGAACTTGCCACTCTCGACGCGCGCGCAATTGTATCGGATTCTTTTGCAGATTTCCCGCACCGTGTGGAAGCAGTTGAATTATTTTTCTGATCGAGCACCATTCCCGGCTGGGAACAAGCTGTCGGTTGCGCGAGCAGGTCAGGGAAGATTCCACGGTGCCCAGGCTCTGGCAATGAGGTCGAGCATTCGTTCGACGCCGACCTTTCCGATTAGGACCAGCATGGTGGCAACGGCGAGGGAGGGGCCCAGCGGGAGAGCCCGCGCCCCCTTTCGTCTCACGATGAACGCCCCGCCGGCCCACGCGAGGCCCACAAAGGCCGACAGAAAGAAACCCAGGGTCGCGTCGATCCAGCCCAGGCACGCGCCCACGCCCGCCATCATGTGGACATCGCCCAGGCCGAGGGCTTCTTTGCCGAAGGCAAGTGACCCGAGGATGCGGACGAGCCAGACGACGCCCCCGCCAATGAGGAATCCGAAGATCGAGGCGGTCATTGCGTCGAGCCAGAGCGGCACCATGGTGGCCGGGTTGCCGGGAGAGAGGGGTGTCGGCCCGGCGAGCCAAGGACCCGCCCACGTGTGAGCCACCGAGGCCCCGATCATCGCGAGGGCGAGACACGGAGCGAGGAAGATCAGTTCCTTGAACATCTCGCGGCGTGCGTGCGGGTATTCGAGCCACATTTCGGTGGGGTTGCCGGATGCCGTCGGTGTGTCGACTTCGGTCACGCCTCCCATCGCCTGATCGGGGGCAAGCGAGACTGCCGGCTGTTCAGCGGGGTTCGGCTTTGCTTCATCGGTCACTGTGGGCGTGGTCTCGGGGCCTTTCTGCGACTTTTCCCACTCGTCGTAATCCGCAAAGCTGCGGCGAATCAGGCCCAGGGAGAGCACCACGTTGGCGATCCCCAGGCCCACGATGCCGCCGATGGACGCCCCGACGATTCCCCACCCGGCACGCCCCGGCGATGCGATGGCCCACGTCCAGTTCGGAGCGGTCTTCATCCAGGAGACGTTGGCGGAGTAGCCGTGGTTGCCGACGACCCAGAGGTAGACTCCCCACCCCGTATGGGCCAGGATGCCGACGACGGCGGGCGTCCACGCGAGCTGCAGCGGGATCATGTAGGTCTTGATGTCGGTCAGGGTCATGGCGACGAGCGACCCCACAAGAATGAGGACCATGACGAAGATGGGCCAGGCGGTGGCGAAGCCCCCGTAGGCCCACTCGGGTTTGATGAGCGACCAGTCGAAGCCCAGGAACCAGGCGTGTTGCTCGCGGGGCCAATCGCCGTGGCGGGGCACGACGTACCACAGCACATAGATCGCGGCGAAGAGGACGGCCACGAGCGCCTCAACGAGCGGGTATTCGGGTGAGATTCTGCACTTGCAGAATCGACAGCGTCCGCGGAGGATGAGCCATCCGAGGATCGGAATGTTCTCCCGCCATGTGAGGCGAGTCTTGCACGAGGGGCAGCGACTGGGCGGCGTGACGACGCTGAGGCCCAGGGGCATGCGGTAGGCGAGCACATTGATGAGCGATCCGGCGCACGCCCCGAAGGCGAAGACGAACAGGGTCTGGATCAGGTGGGCCATGAGCTCCATTCGGTCAAGGGGGTCATGGGGCATGGTGGGTCAGCATCCTGCTTGTTGCTGCTGTGGGGCCAAAGGTCAATGGGGTGGGGCGGGCTCGTCCTGCGACTTGATATCGGCCGAGGCTGCGAGCTTGCTGAGCTCTTCGACCCGAAGCTCGGTCCGCTGGAGTACTTCCCGACACTGGCGGACGAGGGCCACGCCCCGTTCATATTCGGCGAGGGCTTGTTCGAGTCCGACTTGCCCGCTTTCCACGCGTTCGACGACCGTCTCGAGCTGGCTCATCGCTTCCTCGAAGGAGAGAGCGGGCGGATCGGAAGGAGCGGGATTTGGATTGGGTTTACTCACAGCCCTCAAGATAGCACTTCGGAGCGTCAATCGCCGAATAGGCCGGCCTGGTTACGGTCACCGGACGTTTCTCCGAGGCGTCTGGTTCGGCCCGGCTTGCGGGCGAGCTTTGGGGTCGCTTCACCGGTGACGGCCGACTCGAACTGGCCGTCGGTGACGCGGGTCAGCACAGTCTGGCCCGGTTTGACACTAGCGGTCGAGCGAATCAGGGAGCCGTCGGCGGCGGTGGTGAGGCTGAACCCGCGATCGAGCACGCGCTGGGGGGCGACAAGTTCGAGCTGTCGATCGAGGGCGTCGATGCGGTCGGCGCGGCATTCCATGGCGCGCGAGATCGCCCGGCCCAGCCGATCGTCGAGATTCTCGACGCGCGACGCGATTCGGGCGTGCAAGGTCGTGGGCCTCATGGTGTTGAGGCGCGAGGCGGCGGCAGCGATGCGCCGAGCGGTCCTCTGCACCACGAGTGAGGCGGCGGAGACGAGTCGGCGGCGTGCATGGTCGAGTTCCTGAGCCCGGGCGGTCACGACGCGGCCTGGCTGAGAAAGTGCCGGGCGGCGGGCGAGCGAATCGAGCCGACGGGATTCGGCGCGAAGGTGACTCTCGACGAGTGAAGCCAGCCTTCGCTGGATGGAATCGGCCTGTCGCAAAAGTGCGGTTGAGTCGGGCGTGAGCCGCATGGCGGCCTGGGTGGGAGTCGCGCAGCGTTCGTCGGCGACGAGTTCGGCGATGGTGGTATCGGTCTCGTGACCGATCGCGGCGACAACGGGAATGACGCACACCACGATCGCGTCGGCCACGATCCGCTCGTTGAAGGTCCAGAGGTCTTCTTTGCTCCCGCCCCCGCGTGTGACGAGCACGGCATCGACGCCCAGGTCCACATGCCTCGCGGAGATTGTGCGGATCGCTGCGGCGACCTCGGCGGCTGCTCCGTCGCCCTGAACCCGTACATCGGCGAGGACGACTCCAACGGCCGGGCATCGCTTGCGGATGGTGTTGAGCACGTCCTGCAACGCTGCGGCGCTTCGGCTCGTGACGACCGCTATTTTGCGCGGGAACGCGGGGAGCGGGCGTTTGCGTTCGGCGGCGAACCAGCCAAGCTCGCGCAATTCGTCGCAGAGCTTGCGATATGCGAGATCGAGGGCGCCGGCACCCACGGGATCGATCTTGTCGGCGATGAACGAGACCTTGCCGCCCTTGGCGTAGAACTCCACGCGGCCCGAGACGACGACCTGCTGCCCGTGCTCGATCACAAACCCGGCTTTGCGGGCGGCCGACGCGAACATGACGCAGTTCACCACCGCGCCCGAGTCTTTGAGGTCGAAGTACCAGTGCGTGCGTTCGTGGAAGTTGCTGACCTCCCCCACCACTCGCACACGCTGAGGAAAGGCACCTTTGAGGGCTGTATCGAGGCGATCGGCGAGCTGCGAGACCGAGATCGCCTCGTCGGGGTCGCGGGCGGGCGCGAGCGACATCTGCTCGGCCCGCTTGGCCGCTGCCATCTTGGCAGGATCGAACGGCAAACGTCCCAAGAGCCCGCCTCACTTCACGTTCTTGACCACCACACCCGCCCGCATGACCGCCTTGACGTCGAGCAGTGTCGCGACATCCACCGTCGGGTCGCCGGCGACGGCGATCAGGTCCGCGTCCTTGCCCTTCTCGATCGTACCGATCTGATCGGAAAGCCCGAGCAGGTCGGCAGCCGACGTGGTCGCGGCGATGAGCGTCTCGGTGGGTGAGAGGCCCGCGCCGACGAGCAGCACGAACTCGCGGGCGTTGATGCCGTGGTCGCTGACGCCGCTGTCGGTGCCGAACGCGATTTTGACGCCCGCCTTGTGGGCCTTTGTCACGGCTTCCTTGATCTTGGGGCCGACGAGCCGGGCTTTGGCTGCTACGACCGCGAGGTAGTAGCCCGGCTTCTCTGCGTTGATCGTCACGGTTTCGGCGGCGAGCATGGTGGGCACGAGGTAGGTGCCACGGTTCTTGAGATTCGTGATGCATACATCGTCGAGGTATGTTCCATGCTCGATCGAATCGACGCCGGCGATGATGGCCGCCAGGATGCCATCGGTCCCGTGGGCGTGGGCAGCGACCTTGCGGTTCATCATGTGGGCGGCGGTCACGATTGCCTTGAGCTCTTCGGCCGTGAAATGCTGGCGGAGCCCGGCCGAACTGGCCGAAAGCACGCCGCCCGTCGCCGTCAGCTTGATGCAGTCGGCCCCCAGCTTGATCTGGTTCCGCACCGCCTTCATGCACGAATCGGCACCGTCGGCGATCCCATCGCGCTCGCCCTGGTTGCCCCAAACATCCTGTCGATAGCCGTTGGTGAAGTCGCCGTGCCCGCCGGTGATCGCGATCGGGTGCCCCGATGCGACGATTCGCGGTCCGACGATCAGGCCCTGGTTGATACCGTCTCGCACTGCGAAGATGGTCTCGGGATTCCGGGCCCCAAGGTCGCGGACGGTTGTGAAGCCCGCTTCGAGCGTCTTTTTCGCGTACATGCTCGCGCGGACGGCCACGAGCGAGTCGCTGTCCTGCACCATGCGGAGCCGCATGCCCTCGTCCCACTGGTTGGTCAGGTGGACGTGGCAGTCGATGAGCCCGGGCATCACGAACTTGTCGGACAGGTCCACAGTCTCGACGATGGCGTCCTTGGGCATCGTGTCGCGCTTGGGCTCGTCGGCGGTCGCGACGACGGCCTCGATGAGGCCGCCCTTCACGACGATGGTCATGTTCTTGCGGGCGGGCTTGCCCGCGATGTCGAGCAGGGTGCCGCAGCGGACGAGGCTGTAGTGATCGACGTCTGCCCTGGCCTCGGGAACGGCAAAGATCGACGAGACGATCGACACGCCGACGGCAACGACGCGCTCGCTGATACGCATGGTGGACTCCTTGGCTGGCATGGTACCACAAGCCAGAGCCCCATGCTTGCCGGGTGGCGCATCGCTCGCGGTTCAGTCTCTGTACTGCGTGTGACAGTCTTTGCACGATGCCGCGACGATCGCAAGTTGGGCCGACATCTTCCTGGTGTCTTTCTCGCCCGCGACCAGCATGTCCTCGAGTTTCTGCGCAACCTCGCCGCCCGCCGCGAGCCGCGATGCAAACTCAGCGGGCCTGGACTGGGCCCGATCGCCCCGCGACACGAGTCGCAGAAGGTCCGCCATGCGTCCCGCCTCGGCTGCTGGAACCAAGTCAGGATGATCCTTGGGGGTCGTCCAACCGGCCTGCTCGATCGCCCCGAGCCGTTCGCTGATCTCGTCGAGTTCGACCATCGCCTTCACAAACCCGGCCGGTGGCGAAACCTCGGGGAAATCGGCCGCAACGGCGTCGATCACGTTCGCGCCCAGCACACCCGCGCTCGCCGTGCAGGCGTACAACCCCGCGTAGTTGACGGCGGTGCCCGAGACCTTCATGCGCTCGGTGGCTGCGCCCGTCGTGAGCCACCCGAGGCTTGCGGCGACCACGGCCGCCGCCCCTGCGCTGCGATGCTTGCCGTGGTGGCAGTGGATGTAGACCGAGCCGCGTGCGAGCGCGTCGCGTGTGGCTCTGACGATTTCCAGCTTTCTCTGCTCGTCGAACCCGTTGTACGCGATCGGCAGATGGATGTAACGGATACCGCGGGCCTTGGCCTCTTGGACCTCGGGCGTCGCGCCGTCCACGCTGATGATCGTCTTGACGCCCATCGCTGCCAGCGTGTCGAAGCCCGCAGCACCTTCGGGCACGCTGCCCGAGTAGTACCCCTCGTGATACGCCACCACATTGTGGAGCCCGCCATAGTCGCGGGACTTGTCGTCCACCATGGTTGGCGGGGTGATCGAGGGCTTGGGCGATGCCTTCGAGGTCCGTTGCGCTGCCGATCCCTTGCCGGGTGCCGCGCACGACCACAACAGCCCCGCAGCAGCGAGAACAGCGAGCGGCAGCATGGTGGCGGCGTGTGAACGCATGGGCTTGGAAGCCTCCTGGTGAGGCCGGCCATTGTACAGCCGCTACGCACCCGATGTTGCAGCGTGCCGTACCTGATGCCCTGCGCGATTCACCTCTTCCTCGCCGACATATCAAGACTCGTGACGTAGTCGCTGGGCTTGGACTCCGCGGGGAGGCACTCGACAATGCGACGGTAGAGCGGGTCTTGCCAGTTGGTCATCGCGTCGATGTATTGCGGCTTGGGTGTCAGCACAATGTCACACAAGCCCGCAGCGGACGCCATCGCCAGCGACTCTTCCACAAGCACAGCCCCGGCGACGCATCCCACCAAGGCTTCGACATCGGCCTTCACGGCCTCGGGGAGCGGCCGCACGAGGGCCAGGTCCGACACCGCCACCCGCCCACCAGGCCTGAGCACGCGGGCGATCTCACGCCAGGCGCGCGGCTTGTCGGGCGAGAGATTCAGCACGCAGTTGGAGATCACCACATCCACGCTTGCGTCGGCGACGGGGAGCGATTCGATCTCGCCAAGGCGAAACTCGACGTTGTCCAGGCCGGATTGCTCGCGGTACATGGCCGTGTTGCGGCGAGCCTTTGTCAGCATGTCGGGGGTCATGTCGACGCCTATCACGCGCCCCGAGGCCCCCACCTTCGGGCCTGCCACAAAGCAATCGAAGCCGCCGCCCGCACCCAGGTCGAGTACCACCTCGCCGGGACACAGTGAGGCAAGCGCGGTCGGATTGCCGCAGGAGAGGCCCATGTTCGCCCCGTCGGGCGAGATTGCGAGTTCGCCCGTCGTGTAGCCGATCGCTTTGGCGAGCGCATCGGGAGTGAACGCGGTTGCTCCGCAGCACCCGCCGCCCGAGTTGCTGGGGCCGCAGCATCCGCCCTGGGCGATCTTCGCATACCCCTCTCGGACTCTTTCTCGCACCGTCTCGGCGTCTCGAAGATTTGGTGCCAGTGTTGAAGGTGAGGATTGTGCGTCGGGCGGGCAGCACGAATCGGAGCAGCAAGAACGTTTCTCGACGGTCGTCATGGTCGAATCTCCTGTCAGGGCATTTGGTAACGTCTCTACAAATCGTCGAATCTCATCCCGCACGCGTCGGTAGTGCGGCATCGCCTCATCGTCAGACTTCAAGCCCCTGGCCAGCCTGGGCGGGTCGTCGAAACCGACGTGGATGATCCGAGCACCGGGTATGAACGGGCACGACTCGTGGGCCGAATCGCAAACCGTGACCACCACATCGAAAGGCACACCGAGGTCTTCGGGCCGCTTTGATGTGTGTCGGGAGATGTCCACACCCACTTCGTTCATCGCGAGCACCGCGAGAGGATTGAGTCCTTGCGGATGCGTGCCCGCGGAGTATGCGTCCACCACGTCAGCCTTGAGCGCGCTTGCCCACCCTTGGGCCATCTGGCTCCGGCATGAGTTGCCGGTGCAGAGGAACAGCACACTGAGCTTGCGGTTATCGCTTCGCACAGCAACCCTCCTTGCACGACTCCGCGTCAGCGGGCGGGCAGCAGTCCTCGATGGCGTTCGCCAGTTTCCGAAGTGTCTTGCACAAGAAGCCGTACCGAACAACGTACGAGACGCTGCGTCCTTCCTTGGTCGCTTCCAGCACGCCCGCCCTGTCGAGCATGGTCAGGTGCCGCGACACCACCGACATGTCCACAGAGCAGCACTCGGCGACCTCGGTCACCGAGCATCCGCGTCCGCACTTGGCGATGCACGCGATGAGCGACACGCGGGTGGGGTCGGAGAGCGCCTTGAAGAGCTCGGGGTCAAGCAGCATGTCGAGCGGCCCGCAGCACGCGGCGGCCTGCTTGGGTGTGGTGGGCGAATGTCGATTGCGTATTTGCGTCATAGTGCAAGTATTTGCACATCGGAGACCCATGTCAAGTCGTCGTCCGGCTTTGCCCCATGCCGCTCGCGTAAACCGCTGCCCCACACGGTTGCGATCGAATCAGGGTGACAGCACAGCGATAGAATTTTTCTTGGAAGGCGTTTGGGCTTGGGGCCTCGACACTTGTTTCTTCCTCGGCACCAGTGCGTCTTGGTGAGCCCTGGCCGCACGTGTGGATAGGGCACGGTAACCGGTACCATATCCGCTTGCCCGCACCGCTCCCCAACCTCGAAGATGCCACGCACCTGATGACCGCCGCAGCAGGCAGCGACAAGGACGCCGCGCTTCGCCTGCTGCCGCTGGTTTACAACAGCTCCGCAAAGCGGCCCAGTTGGAGATGGCGGGAGAGCGTGCCGGCCACACGCTCTCTGCCACCGCCCTGGTCCATGTGGCCTATCTGAAACTGGCCGGCCCACGTGAGGTACCCTGGGCCGGCCGCGCCCACTTCTACGCCGCTGCGGCCGAGACCATGCGCCGCATCCTGATCGACCGCGCCAGGGCCAGACACGGCCGGGCACCCGACTCGCGAGAGGCCCGACTGCGGGCCCTGGCCATCACCGGTCTGGAGTCGGTGAGCCCGGCCGAGAATTCTGATGGATTGCTGGCCCTCGACGACGCCCTCGTCCGCTTGGAGGGTGTGGATGCTCAGGCAGCGGCGGTCGTTCGCCTGAGGTTCTACGCCGGTCTCGATATCGAGCAGACCGCGGCGGCACTGGGCGTATCGCCCCGTACCGTGAAGCGCGATTGGACTTTGCCCGCGGCTGGCTTCGCGAGGACCTTGGACGGCTGGACGGTTCGTGAAGGGAATAATCAATGGCGAACGTGAACAATATCCGTGAGATCTTCGATGGTGCGATCGATCGCACCGGGGATGCGCGCCGGGCCTTTCTGGATGGTGCCTGCGGGGGTGATACGGCGATCCGAGCCAGGGTCGAAGCCTTGATCGCCGCAGCGGAGAAGGAGGACGAGTTTCTCAGCGAGCCGACCGCTGACTCCAACACGCCTTCGGTGGAGGCTGGGGCGGCGACCATGGCGGTGCTGCGTGAGGGCCCGGGCGCGAAGATCGGTCCGTACAAGCTCCTCCAACTCATCGGCGAGGGTGGGTTCGGATCAGTGTTCATGGCCGAGCAGGAGCAGCCGGTGCGGCGCAAGGTCGCGCTCAAGATCATCAAACTGGGCATGGACACGCGCCAGGTGGTGGCCCGCTTCGAGCAAGAGCGGCAGGCCCTGGCGATGATGGACCACCCCAACATCGCGCGGGTGCTGGATGCAGGGGCGACGGAGACAGGTCGGCCGTTCTTCGTGATGGAACTGGTCAAGGGCGACCCGATCGTCGAGTATTGCGACAAGAACAACCTCTCGATCACCGACCGCCTGGAGTTGTTCGCCCAGGTCTGCAACGCGGTACAGCACGCGCACACCAAGGGGATCATCCACCGCGACATCAAGTCGTCGAACATCCTCGTCAACACGCAGAACGGGCGGCCCAACACCAAGGTCATCGACTTCGGCATCGCCAAGGCGACCAGTGCGCGGCTCACCGAGAAAACGCTCTTCACCGAGTACCGCCAGTTGATCGGCACGCCCGAGTACATGAGCCCCGAGCAGGCCGAGGGCAATCTCGACATCGACACCCGCACCGACGTTTACTCGCTCGGCGTGCTGCTTTACGAACTGCTCACCGGCACACGCCTTTCAGCGGCAGCGACCTGCGTTCTGCGGCCTACGCC
>JAYVUC010000112.1:0-7794 GCA_043788295.1 Phycisphaerales bacterium | reverse complement strand
TCCTGAGCGAGCGCGGAACAAGTCAGCAACCCCAGTGTGATTGCGGCAAGCCAAGGGGTGGTGGGACCGGAGCGGGCGAATAAGGTCGATTTCATGTTGGAAGAATACCGCCTTTGGAGGCCTGGGGTTTCGCTCGCATCGGGAACGGGCGAGCGTTCGCTCAGATACGATCCGCCCAAGGAGGCCCGCCCGGCCGCATGATCCAGGAGATCGTCATCGCGTCGTTCATCCTTGTCGCACTCCACGACATGTGGGGCGGGGGCGGGCTTTGGTTGGGGGGGCCGCCATGGGTGCCCTGGGCAGCGGCGATCCTGCCGACGCTGGTGCTCTGCGGGGGGTGCCACCTTTGGATCGCGGCACTGGGTCGGCGGCTGGACCGGGCAGGCGATGTGAGGGCGGTGTACCGGGCCGAGCGGATTCTGCTGGCATCGCGTTTTTTCGCGTTGGCCATCCTCGCGTTCAACGTGCTGGCGATCGACTGGGTGGGAATGGTCCAGGGGGTCGTGGGCAAGCGGGTGCTGATCGACACGCTGCTCGCCACGTCGCCCGTGCTGATCACCGTGCTTGCAGGGTGGTGGTGGTTCTATCCGATCGAGGCGAGACTTCGCGAGGCCTCGCTGGTTCGTTCGCTGGATGAGGGGCGAGAGGTGCTTGCGACGCCATCGCGGGCCGGATACGTCCTGCTTTGGGCGCGTCATACGACGATTCCCGCGCTGTTGCCAATCATGTGCATCACGGCGTGGGCCGAGGCATTGGAGCACCTTTGGGAATGGTCGCCCAAGTTGCGTTCCATGGGCGAGGGCGTGCGTGTGGCGTCGCAGGTCGGGGGGATCGGCATCTTTCTTGCGCTGGTGCCACTCTTGTTGCGGTATGTGTGGGACACCGTCGTGATGCCCGCGGGCGAGGTGCGGGACCGGCTCGAGGCGGTATGCCTCCGCAACGGCGTTCGCGTGCGGGAGCATCTGCTCTGGCGGACCGGCGGAACGATCCACAACGCGGCGGTGCTCGGGCTGCTGCCGCGAGCGCGGTTCATCCTCGTCACCGACGCGATGATGGCCCACATGCCCGTGAAGTATCTGGAGGCGGTCGCGGCACACGAGGTGGGTCACGTGCGGCTCAGGCATCTGCCCTGGCTCGCGATGGCGACGCTTGCGGCGGTGCTGGTGTCGGGAGTTGCCCTCGCCTGGGGTGCGGGCCTGATGTTCGCCGGATTTCTGGAGTCGCCAAGGGCTCAGGGCTGGTTAGCGAGTGAGAACGGGTGGACAGCCGGTCAGGTTGAGAACCTGCGAGGGCTGGCTGAAATTGGGGTCGTTCTGGGAACGTTGACTGCGGCATTCTTGACATTTGGCTGGGTGAGCCGCAGGTTTGAATGGCAGGCCGACTCGTTTGCGGCGCGGGATTTGTCCAGGGCGTCGGGCGATGCGGATCGCATCACACCCGAGGCTGCGGCGTGCATGGTCGGCGCCCTTTCGCGTGTCGCGGTGTGCAACGGGATCCCGCTTGGAAAGTTCATGTGGCGGCACGGGTCGATCCGCACCCGTCAGCAGAAGCTCCGAAGGCTGGTGGGCGTGGATGCCGGGGCGATGCCGATCGATCGGGCCGTGCGGATCATCAAGCGTGTGACGCTGCTCGTGCTCGCTGTAATGGCAGTGCTGGCGGTGTGGAAGCCCGACCTGGTGTGGCGCGATTCGGTGCCCGCTCAGGACTCGTTCGCGGGTGAGTGAGGCACATATCCTCTCCGCGTGGCACTGACACACGCCGAAGAAACCATCGTCCGATCCATCGTCCCTCGCCGGGGTGAGCTTCTTGATTCGCTCGCAAGGCTCGTCGCCATTCCGACGGGCGGCGGGCACAAGGCGGGGCTCGACGAGTGCCGCGGGGTGCTGTGCGACCGGCTTGCGGCTCTTGGCGCGACGGTGCGTGCCGTCGCGGGCGATTCCAAACCCGAATGGCTCGCTGGGGGCGATGGGGGCGGCGAGAGCGGTGGGGGGGCGGCCGGCATTCCGCCCACGGCGATCTGCTCGTTTGAATCGACAACGCCCGGGCCTCGGGTGCTGCTGTGCGGGCACATCGACACGGTCCACGACCCGCGTGGGAGGTTTCAACGCCTGGGCGTCTCGGGCGATGGAACAAGGGCGGTGGGGCCGGGATGTATGGACATGAAGGGCGGGATTCTTGTGGCGATCGTGGCGCTGGAGGCTCTCGCGGCCGCGGGCGTGCGGTTTGCCTGGACATTTGTGCTCAACAGCGATGAGGAGACGGGGAGTTTCCATTCCGATCGCGCGATCCGCGAAGAGGCGTCGAGGCACGATGTGGGGTTGGTCTTCGAGCCGGCGCTGCCCGACGGCGGGCTCGTGATAGAGCGGCCCGGCAGCGGGCAGTTTGTCATTCGTGCCAAAGGCAAGGCAGCCCACGTCGGACGGGATTTCAAGGCGGGCGTGAACGCGATCTATGCGGTGGCCGAGCGAGCGCTGGCGTGCGGGCGGTTGGCCGAGCCCCAACGCGGGAAGATCGTGACCATTGGCGTGATTCGTGGCGGGCGAGCGACCAACATCGTGCCCGACGAGGCGTGGGCGTGGGGCAACGTGCGATTTGGATCGCCCGAGGTTGAGGCGGAGCTGGCCCGCGAGCTGGACGCGATGGCGGATGCGGGAGGGGGCGGTGGTGAGGGCGCGCAAGTGCCCGCGAGGCCCGGTGTGGAGGTGATCCGGGCGTTCAGCAGGCCTGCCAAGCCCTTGACGACCGGCGTTCAAGCACTCGCACATCTGGCGAGATCGGCGGCGGAGGATCTGGGGCAACAACTGCCCTTTGGCACGACGGGCGGCGTCTGCGACGGCAACAACATTCAGGCCGGAATCGATGGCAGCCGCTCAATCCCGGTCATCGACACGCTGGGTGTGCGTGGCGGGGGCGCGCACACGGGCGAGGAGTGGGTTGAGCTTGCCAGCGTGGTCGAGCGGGCGAGCCTGGCAGCGGTGCTGATGAGCCGAATCGCGGGCGGAGCGATGTGACCCCCACACCCCCACACTCCACACCCCCACGCCCATGAAGTTTCATCAAGCGTCTATCGAACCACCCAGAACGTCCAGCGGACGGCGGAAAACTGCCATGGGGGCCCCAAAACAGCCCAATCCAATCCGAACCCGAACCGACACGCCCATCCACGCCGCCACACGCCGCCCGCAGCGAGGATCACCGAAGCGGATGATCCTCGCCACCCACCACTCGACCATTTGGCCCCTTACACGCCCGCTTCGGTCTTGTCCTTGGACGCTCGCTCAGAGCGTTTGCGCATGCTCTCGTCGAGGATTTTTTTCCGCATGCGGACGACCTTGGGCGTGATCTCAACGAGCTCGTCGTCCTCGATGTACTCGATGGACTGTTCCATGCTGAGCTTGCGGGCGCCCTTGAGGACGACCGTCTGCTCCTTGTTGGCCATGCGCATGTTGGTCAGGGGCTTCAAGCGTGAGATGTTGACGTTGAGGTCGTTGTCGCGGTTGTGCTCGCCCACGAGCTGGCCCTTGTAGACCCGGTCGCTTGGCTCGACGAACAGCACGCCCCGATCGGCGAGCAGCTCGCACGCGTGGTGCGTCACGGGGTCCTTCTCGCTGCTGACGAGTACGCCTGCCGAGCGGTGGGGCACCTCGCCCGAGAGGGGGGCGAAGCGCAGGAAGCTGTGGTTCATGATCGCCTCGCCCTGCGTTGCCGTGAGAACGCGCCCGCGAAGGCCGATGAGGGCTCGCGAGGGGATCTCAAAGAGCAGGTGCGTGACCTTGTCGCCGCGGGGCTCCATTTTCTTCATCTCGCCCTTGCGGCTGCCCACGAGCTCCATGACCGAGCCCAAGGCCGAGTTGGGGACATCAACGACCAGCTCCTCGATGGGCTCGTGCGGCTCGCCGTCGATCTCGCGGATGATGACCTCGGGCTTGCCGACGGAGAGCTCGAACCCTTCACGCCGCATGTTCTCGATGAGGATGCCCAGGGAGAGCACGCCGCGGCCCGAGACCAGGAACTCGTCGGCGGTGCGCCCGGCGTCGACGCGCATGGCGACGTTGGTCTGGAGTTCCTTGTTGAGGCGTTCGCGGATCTGGCGGCTTGTGACGAACTGCCCGTCCTCGCCCGCGAAGGGCGAGTCGTTGATGCGAAAGAGCATCGTCATTGTGGGTTCATCGACGCGGACGGGCGGCAGGGCGACGGGGTTGTCAACGGCGGCGACGGTGTCGCCGATGTCCACGCTGTCGAGCCCGCTGATGACGCAGAGGTCGCCCGCCGTGACTTCCAGGGCGTCGACGCGCTTGAGCCCGCTGAACTGCTGGAGCTTCTGCACGCGGCTCATCACGATCTTGCCGTCTCGCTTCACCACCGCGACCTGCTGGCCCGACTTGATCGTGCCGGCGAAGACGCGGCCGATGCCGATTCGACCCACGTAATCGTTGTAGTCGAGCGTGATGATCAGAACCTGGAGCGGGGCGGTGGGGTCGTCGTGCGGCGCGGGGACGTTCCTGATGATGGCGTCGAAGATCGGCTTGAGGCCCTTGGGCTGCTCCTGCCCCTCTGGTATCGGCCACACGGGGCTGGCCCAGCCGTCGCGCCCGCTGGCGTACACCACAGGAAAGTCAAGCGCGTGATCGTCCGCACCCATTTCCACGAGAAGATCGAAGACCTCGTTGAGCACGCGCTCGGGCTGGCCGTCGACGCGATCCACTTTGTTGATGACGACGACGGGCTTGAGCCCGGCCTCCAGCGCCTTGCCGAGCACGAACTTGGTCTGGGGCATCGGGCCGTCGTAGCTATCGACGACCAGCAAGCACCCATCGGCCATGCGGAGGACGCGCTCGACCTCGCCGCCGAAGTCGGCGTGGCCCGGGGTGTCGATGATGTTGATGCGGTAGTCTTCGCCGCTGGGATCGTGGTATGTGACGGCGCAGTTCTTGGAGAGGATGGTGATGCCGCGCTCGCGCTCGAGCGGGTTGGAGTCCATGATCAGGTTGTGCTGCCCGCCCTCGAGCTTTTCCAGCTCGCCGGCGCGGAACATGCCCGACTGCTTGAGAAGCTGGTCGACGAGGGTGGTCTTGCCATGGTCGACGTGGGCGATGATGGCGACGTTGCGAACGGTCTTCATTTCGGAGATGGTCATGGCAGCACGTGGGAGAGGAGTTCGCGGCGAGCGGGGAATCGGACAAGTGACGAATGACGAGCGGTCGGGGAGGCCGACCGTTCGCCGAACACGGTGAGGCAAACGGGGTCCGCCGGAGCGGTCCACGATGATAGCGCGCGAGATCGCCATTCGCGGGCTTCGCACGTTCTTCACACGAAAGCTGCCGGTTTCAGTGGTGCGACGGGGCGTGTGCACTGCGTTTGGTCTCGTCGATCGCTTTCAGCGCCGACTCGGGCGTAAGCCACTCGTGCAGCTTCTCGTCGAAGAGGGCGACGGGGGCCGAGTCGCAGGAACCCAGGCACTCGACCTCGACGAGTGTGAACTCGCCGTCGTCGGTCGTCTCGCCGACCTCGATGCCCAGCTTCTCACGCACCGCATCGGTGATCTTCTGGTAATTCAGGCACTCGCACGCGATGCTGCGGCAGACGGCGATGAGGTGCTTGCCCTTGGGCTTGAGCCAGTATTCCTCGTAGAAGCTCGCGGTGTCGTAGACGTCGCTGGGCTTGATCGACAGGAACGCCGCGATCTCCTCCATCGCCTGGGGCGGAATCCACCCGTAGGCGTGCTGGATCTCGTGCAGGCACGGGAGGAGCGCGCCCATTTTGTTCTCGTACCGCGGCACAATGCGCTCAGAGAGCGACTTCATCATCTCGGCGGAGAGATAGGGCTCCGCACGCCGTTCGATCTTCATCGTGCCCGATGGTTTGGTGTTCCAGGCCATAGGGCGGATGATAGACCGGCGCGTGCAGAGCCGCGAGCGTGAGCGAGCGAAGTGTCACCGCTTCTCACCACGCGATTCAGGGCCTAGGCATCCCGTCAAGCCGCAGCTTGCCCTTGGGGTCGTTCCCCTCCTGCGTCACCTTGAAGATCGTGGTGCCGGGGGTCAGATTGAACTGCTGCGAATAGCCCGGGTTCATCTTGGTGTCCACCTGCACGTAAATCGGCCAGTCGGTGGGCACGCCATACTTCGCGACGCTCGCCCGGTCGCCCGGAGCGATGTATTTTTCCGCCAAGAGGTCGGAGTTCCCCGGCCCGCCCGCCTTGTAGAGCTGAGCGATCACCGGCTGGGGCGAGTCGTTTCGGATGTCGGCGACGTAGGCCGTCTGGCACCCGCCGAGGAACGCGATCAAGCCCGCCATCCCGATCCCGAAAGTCGCACGTTTCATATCCCTGCTCCCATGTGGGGCCCCGATTCAGGTCGCACAGACCGAAACCAAGCCCCGAGATTAGTGAATACTAGATACGCACGAGAGGCAGCGGAGTTCCCGCCCGAAACGATCCGGCCTACCGGTCCAGCTCCGCCGCGACGACGTTGATCGAGCCGATCACCGCGACGATGTCGCTGAGCAGGTGGCCCTCGGTCAGCTTGGCCATCACCGAGTAGTTCATGAAGCTGGGCGGGCGGGTCTTGACGCGCCATGGGCGCGGGCCGCCGTCGGAGACGATGTAGTACCCAAGCTCGCCGTTGGCGGTCTCGATGCAGTCGTAGCACTCGGCGACGGGCGGCTTCCAGCCGCGGTTGCTCATGATGAGCTCGAAGTGCTGGATGAGGCCCTCGATTGAGCCGTAGACGTCCTTCTTGTTGGGCTTGGTCATCTTACCGTCGGCGAAGGTGTCGATGGGGCCCTGGGGGATTTTGTCGATGAGCTGCTCGATGATCTTGCAGCTCTGCTTGATCTCTTCGACGCGGACGAGGTACCGCGTGTACGCATCGCCAACATCCGCGACAGGCACGCTGAACTTCACCGCCTCGGCCCCGTTGCCATCCCAGTTGTCGGCGTAGCAGAGATACGGGGCGTCTTTGCGGAGGTCGCGGCGCACGCCGCTGGCGCGGGCCATGGGCCCGGTCATCGACCACGCGATGGCGTCCTGACGGTTGAGCACGCCCACGCCGCGGGTGCGGTCCATGAAGATGCGGTTGCGGTTGAGCATGACCTCGAGGTCGGCGATCGCGCCGGGCACCTCGACATGGATCAGAGCCTTGACCATGCGGCGGAAAACATCGTCGCCATTCGCGGCACAGGGGAGGTCCTGCATGAGCCCGCCCACGCGGGTCCAGTCGGGGTGGAACCGCTGCCCGCTGATGTAATCGCAGAGGTCGTAGATCTTCTCGCGGACGTTGAAGGCGTAGATGAAGCCCGTGAAGGCGTTGAGATCGAGCCCGGCCGCCCCCACGCACAGAAGGTGGTTCTGGATGCGGGCGACCTCGGCCATGATCGTGCGAAGCACCTTGCAACGCGGCGTGATGTCGATCCCGAAGAGGTTCTCGACGCACTGGTGCCAGCAGATGTCGTTGGCGATGGGCGAGAGGTAGTCCATCCGCGACACGATCGTTACGTATTGGTTGTAGTCGAGGGCTTCGCCCAGCTTCTCGAAGCCCGAGTGCAGATAGCCGATGTGCGGCGTGCAGCGGGCGATGCGCTCGCCGTCGAGTTCGAGGACGAGGCGAAGGGTCGTGTGCGTGGCGGGGTGCTGGGGGCCGAAGTTGAGCACCCAGCGGTCGCCGGTGTCGACGTGCTTCTTGATGTAGTCGATATTGTCGGCATCGACGTCGTAGCCTTCGGCGGGTTTGATCGTGTAAGGCAAGCGAGGCCCTTTCGGGGGGTGAGGCGGGACCGGAGCGTGGTCAAACTGTA
>JAYVUC010000111.1:0-27757 GCA_043788295.1 Phycisphaerales bacterium | reverse complement strand
CTTCAGCCTGAACACCTCGGGCGTCATCACCCAGCTCAACGGAAACGTGACCAGCATCGGCACGCTGACGACGGGCACTCTCAATCTGGGCAGCAACGTCGTGGTGACGGGTGCGAACGCGAGTTTCGGCGCAGTCGCGGGCGGCGGATTCAACCTGACAACCAGTGCCCTGACCGGATCGACCACGCTCAACGCTGATGTGACAAACATCGGAACTTTGAGCACGGGCGCGATGATACTGGGCGGCTCGGTCGTCGTCACGGGCACGAACGCGTCGTTCGGCGCAATCACGGGTGGCGGGTTCAATCTGACGACAAGTGCCCTCACGGGATCGACTTCGCTCAACGGCAACGTGTCGAACATCGGCGCGCTGACCACCGGAGCGCTCTCGCTCCTGGGCAATGTGACGGTCACGGGTACGGCTGCGAGCTTCGGCGCGATCACCGGCGGTGGGTTCAATCTCGACACATCGGGCGTCGGGACAACGACGCTCAACGCGGGTGTGACCAACATCGGCACGCTCACGACCGGCGCAATGACGATGACCACGGGGCTCATCCTCACGGGCACGTCCGTGAGCTTCGGGGCGATCACCGGCGGCGGGTTCAATCTCAACACCGCTGGTGTCACGACGACGACGTTCAGCGGGAACATCACCAACATCGGCACGCTGACCACCGGCGCGGTGGTGCTCGCGGGCAACGTGACGGTGACTGGCGTGAACGCCGGATTCACCGGGGGTGTCACGGGCGCCGGGTTCAACCTGGACACGTCCGGCACTGCGACAACGACGCTGCTTGGAACCATCAGCAACATTGGCACTCTGACAACGGGCGCAACCACCCTGGCGGGTACCACGACGGTGACAGGGGCCAACGCGATCTTCGGCGCGATCACCGGCGGCGGGTTCAACCTCACGACAAACTCCCTGACAGGCTCCACCACATTCAACGGGAGCGTGAACAACATCGGTGCTCTGCTGGCCGGCGCGACGACGCTGGGCGGCAGCGTGACGGTGACGGGCGCGAACGCGACGTTCGGAGCGATCACCGGTGCAACCTTCGATCTCACCACGTCGGCACTCACAGGGACGATCACGCTCAACGGCAACGTGACCAACATCGGCACGCTGACGACAGCGGCGACGACGCTGGGCGGCAACGTGACCATGACGGGCACGAACGCGATCTTCGGCGCGATCACGGGCGCGACGTTCAATCTCGATACCTCGGCACTGACGGGCGCAACGACGCTCAACGGCAACGTGACCAACATCGGGACGCTGATAACCGGTGCGACGACGCTGGGGGCGGCGATAACGGTGACGGGCACGAACGCGATCTTCGGCGCGATCACGGGCGCGACGTTCAACCTCACCACGTCCGCGCTCACCGGCTCGACAACGCTCAACGGCAACGTGACGAATATCGGCACGCTGACGACAGCGGCAACGACGCTGAGCGGCAACGTGACCATGACGGGCACGAACGCGATCCTCGGCGCAATCACGGGCGCGACGTTCAATCTCGATACCTCGGCACTGACGGGCGCAACGACGCTCAACGCCAACGTGACCAACATCGGGACACTGACCACCGCGGCGACAACGCTGGGGGGCAACGTGGCTGTGACGGGCGCGAACGCGATATTCGGCGCGATCACGGGCGCGACGTTCAACCTCACCACATCCGCGCTCACAGGGACGACGACGCTCAATGGGAACGTGACCAACATCGGGACGCTCACCACTGGCGCAACGACGCTGGGGGCGGCGGTGACGGTCACGGGCCTCAATGCGAACTTCGGGGCTGTCGATGGTGCGTTCGCTCTCGATACGACCGGTGTGACGACCATGACAACCTTCAATGGGCGGGTCGGATTCGTTACTCCGCTCGTCTCGCTGGCGTCAGGAATCACGACGATCAACACGACCCTGATTCAAACATCGGGCCTGCAGAACTACACGGGCACGGTCAACATCACCTCGAACACGGTGCTGTCGGCGGGGGAGATCGACTTCGCTGCCAACGTGACCTCGGGCGGCGCGTTCACCCTGGGTCTCCAGAACTTCGCGGCGGCCGGAAACATCCAGGTCGGCGGGGCAGCTGCCACGGGCGACCTGGACCTCACGGCGGCCGAGCTCGCTCTGATCCAGCCCGGCTTCACCTCGGTGACCATAGGCAGTGCGGCACAGACGGGCATCACCACCATCGCTGGAAACTCCACGTTCAATACCAACGTGATCTTCCTGACCGCTTTGGGCGGCTCGACGGCGATCAGTGGCGGGGATGTGCTCTCGACGGGCACCGTCACCTTCACCTCCAACGTGACCACCAGCGGAGCCGCCCGGAACATCACGGGCACCGCGGTCACCTTCGATCGCACGCTCACCACCGGCGGTGGACTGCTGACCGTCGCTGCGGGCGCTGGCACCGCGACGTTTACCGGCGCGGTGACGCTCACGGCGGGCGCGGGTCTCACCGTCACGGGCGCGAACGCGGTCTTCACTTCAACGGTGGACGGGGCTGACACCCTCACCACCACAGGTGTCACGACCCTCACGACCTTCAATGGGCAGATTGGCAATACGACTTCCCTGACATCGGTCGCCTCGGGTATCACGGCGTTTGGCGCCGGTGCGACCTCTGTGACAACGACGGGCACTCAGAGTTATGGCAACGCGACAACAGCGGGCACGCTGACCCTGACGGGCGTGGGCGTGACGTTCACCGGCACACTCTCCACGGCGGGCGGGCTTCTGACCGTCGCTACTGGGGCGGGCAACGCGATCTTCACAGGGGCGGTGACGCTGGTCACTGGCTTGACCGTGACGGGCACGAACGCGACGTTTGCCGCGATCAACGGGGCGGCCGCGTTGGACACCTCTGGCGTCACGACTCTGACGACATTCAACGGGCCTATCGGCAACACGACGAGCCTCACCTCCGTCCTCTCAGGTATCACAGCATTTGGCGCGGGAGCCACCTCGGTGACGACGACTGGTACTCAGTCCTATGGCAACGCGACCACTGCGGGCGTGCTGACCCTGACTGGGCCGGGCGTGACGTTCAACGGGACGGTGGGCACGGCGGGCGGGCTCCTTACCGTCGCCACGGGCGCGGGCAACGCGATCTTTACCGGGGCGGTGACGCTGGGCACAGGCCTGACCGTGACGGGGACGAACGCGACGTTCGCAGCGATCGACGGTGCGGCGGCACTCAATACGAGCGGCGTCACAACCTTGACAACCTTTGGTGGAATCGTCGGTGGTACGACGGCACTCACATCCATCAACTCGGGCACGACGGCGATCACGACCAGCGCGATCACCACCACGGGGTTCCAGAACTACGGCGGTGTTGTCACCTTCTCAAACGCGACGACAACTATGTCCGCGAGCAACTACCTGTTCGGAAACAACCTGGTCACGGATGGCACGCCTCGGGATCTCTCGCTGCTGTCGACGGGCGTTCCGACGGTGACGCTGCCGCTCTTCAGGTTCCAGGGTTCGATCGGAAGCACGGGTTCGAGGTTCGCGAACGTGATTCTCGGGGGCAATCTGGCTGGCGTCCCCACGGTCTCGTCCGTGGTGTTCGCAACCGCGTTTGACCCGGGAACTGGCCTTGCCAACGTGTCGTCGATCCAGGGAACACTGACCACCTTTGGAATCTTCGCCAACAACATCACCACCGGAACGAATCAGAAGGTTCTGGCTTTGGGAAATCTGACTCTCGACGCGAGCAACGTGGTCACGGTTGGCGATTTGACCGCCTTCGGCAATATCACGGTGAACGCCCCGGGCGGGATCAACATCCAGAGCCGTGCTCCGTCGCAGATCCTGAACGCGGATGGGACGACGCAGATCGACACGGGTGCGGACTGGATCGCCGGCGGAAATATCACATCGACCGGAGCCGTGACGGTGTCCGGTGGTCAGTTCTCGGTGGGTGTTGGCGGGACGCTTAGTGGCACGGTCGCGGGCCAGCCCTCGAAGGTGATCACACTGACCTCGTTGGCGTTCCAGGATCTGGGTGCGGGCGGCACCGGGAACTTCAACAATCTGCTTGGTCTTGATCTTTCGACCTCGATCACCACGAGCCAGCCCCCGATCGCCGGTCTGAACCCGAGCGTTCAGCTCGAATTGTCGGAGGACGTGGTGCCCCTGACCGACGATGCAGCAAGGTTCCTCCTGACCATCGATATTGTGCTGGGTGATGAGCTTTCCGTGGCCGACATTCTGGACGCGCAGATCGGGCGGGCGTTGTACGACGATCGTCCGACACCAGAGGGAGACGTGAACGACAGGGGATACAACAAGGACAACGGGCACACGTACAAGATCTCGCGGAGCCGCCTCTCGAAGGAGGCTCTTGATCCCGCCATCCAGGCGTACGGCGAGCTGTTCGGCACCGAGTCTGTGGGCGAGGACGGGAGCCCACGGTTCTCGCGAATGGAAGATCAGGCCAAGATCGCAAAAGTCCAGGCGGATGTCGAGAGTTCGTTCAACGAGTATGCCAAGCAGCCCGGAACTCCCAGCGGCGAAGGATACCGTCAGTTCCTCGAAGCCCACGAGGGCGATCGCACCGATTGCCGCGACGCTCTGCGTAGTTTGGTCAAGATGAGTGATCTGTTCCAGAGCCTTGACCAGATCGGTCTCTCGCCGGTTGAACTGGAGCAGCCCAAGAATATCATCGCGGCCAAGTTCAAGTCCGCAGACGCGACTGAGGCGATGACGCCCCGGTTGCTCCGCGACGCGGCCCAGAAGGCTCCGGCACCTCGCGTGTCGCTGTTGGTCGGGTCCGCCGGTCGGTAATTGAAAGGCCCTGCCTTGATCCTGGCGCGAATGGCGGGAGGGCCGATCTTGATCGTTCTTTGGCGGGGTCCATCCGGACCCCGTTCTTTCTTGCCAGCATGCGGCCAAGAATCTGATATGCTTCCTCGACCTTGGAGGAGCGGCATCTTGCCGCCGCAACGACATGCCGCTAGACCTCACCACATTTCTCAAACCGCTCTCAGACGAAGCTCCGTGCGGAGAAGACCTGCGATACGACCGCCGCGCGCTGGAGATCATGCGGCTGGGTGAGGGCAAGCCCGGCACGCAGATGGGCGAGCAGATCATCGAGGCCGAGGAGCCGGATTGGCGTGAGGTTCGCGACGGGTGTCTGGAACTCCTGGCACGGAGCAAGGATCTTCGGATCGCGGTCTGGTTCACCCTGGCGTCGATCAAAATGGAAGGATTCGCCGGGCTGCGCGACGGCCTGGCACTGATCAGGGGCTACCTGGAGACATTCTGGTCCACGGTTTACCCACAGCTCGACCCCGATGACGGGAATGACCCGACGGAGCGAGCCAACATTTTGTCGGCACTGAACACTCCGTTCGCCAGCTACGGGGATGTCATGCGGTTCCATGAGCGGATCATGGAGGCTCCGCTTTGTGAATCGCGACAATTGGGCAAGTTCGGGCTCAAGGATCTCATGATCGCATCGGGCACGCTCGCGGCAGCCCCCAACGCCACGACCACGCCCGACCTCAAGATCATCGATGGGGCATTTGAAGAGACCGACCTGGAGATCATCGAACGCAACGCGGTTGTGACCGACGAGGCTCTGCAGCACGCCAAAGGGATCGAAGAAGCATTTTCCAAGGTGGCAGGCGCTCAGAACGCACCGGAAATGTCCAAGTTCCTCACCCTCCTGAAGGATGCAGCCACCCAGGTCAAGCGTCGCTTGGACAAGCGCAAGGGGCAGCCAACCGACGGTGAGGGCGCGAGCGATGGGTCGTTAGGTTCAAGTTCGGGCTCGACCGGGTCGGGCAGCGGTGGGATGCGTCTTGACGGGGAACTTTCGTCGCGGGATCAAGTTGCGGCACTCTTGGACAAGATTTACCGGTATTATGAGCGGGCAGAGCCGTCGAGTCCGATTCCGCTGGTGATGAAGTGCTGCGAGCGGCTGGTGGGAAAGAGATTCACGGATATCGTCAAGGTGCTGACTCCAGACGCGGTGGCGTTGTTGGAAAGAATCAGCACGCCGGATGAGGTTGTTCCACCAGCATCGTGAAAGCTGGTACATTGTGTCGGGCGGCAAAGCTCTCAGCGTCGAGAGTGGCTGATGAGAGCGACTGATGAGAGCGTCGGAGCACGAACTACCCCCAATTGGGGTCAACATGAAGGGAGCCGATCATGGCCAAAGCAAGTAGTCAGGCGTTTATCGCACGAAATCGAGCACCGCGTGTTCAGATCGAGTACGAGGTGGAGTTGTACGGGGCGCAGAAGAAGGTCAATCTGCCGTTCATCGCGGGAGTGATGGCCGATCTCTCGGGCAAACCCGCCGAGGCGCTGGCTCCGGTTGCGGATCGAAAGTTCCTGGAGATCGATGTCGATAACTTCGACGATCGGCTCAAAAGCATGAAGCCCCGTGTGGCGTTCAACGTGCCCAACACGCTGACGGGCGAGGGAAACATGGCGGTCGACGTGACGTTTGAGAGCATGGACGACTTCACGCCTGCGGCGGTCGCCAAGAAGGTCGAACCACTCCGAAAGTTGCTGGAAGCCAGGACGCAGCTTGCGAACCTGCTGTCGTTCATGGACGGCAAGAGCGGGGCGGAGGATCTGATGGCGAAGGTGATGAACGATCCGACACTGATGAAGGCGCTTGCTTCGGCACCCAAGCCGCAGGAGGGAACCAATGGCTGAGGCTCAACAACAGATTCTTCCGCAGGGCGTTCAACTGGAAGGCAACGACCTTGAGTCGCTGCTCCAGAAGGAGTTCAAGCCCAAGACCAACAACGCGACGTCGGCGATCCAGACTGCGGTGAAGACGCTGGCCGAGGTGGCGCTTTCCTCCACATCGCTGATCTCCGACGACGCGGTGAAGTCGATCCAGGCGATTATCGCCGAGATCGATCGCAAGCTGAGCGAGCAGATCAACAAGGTGCTGCACCATCCCGATTTCCAGGCGTTGGAATCGGCGTGGCGCGGGCTTCGGCATCTGGTGAACAACACAGAGACCGATGAGACGCTCAAGATCCGCGTGATGAACATCTCCAAGAAGGATCTGGGCAAGACCTGCGCCAGGTTCAAGGGGACAGCGTGGGATCAGAGCCCGCTCTTCAAGAAGCTCTACGAGGACGAGTACGGCATGCCCGGCGGCCAGCCGTTCGGGACGATCATCGCCGACTACTACTTCGACCACACACCGCCCGACGTTGAGATTCTGGCGGGCATGGGGCAGATCGCGGCGGCGGCGCACTGCCCGTTCATCTCGGCGAGCAGTCCGACGATCATGAATATGGAGAGCTGGCAGGAGCTCTCGAACCCGCGCGACCTGACGAAGATTTTCCAGTCGGCGGAATACGCCCCGTGGAAGAGCCTGCGGGAGAGCGCGGACAGCAAGTACATCGGGCTTGCGTGCCCGCGATTCCTGGCCCGCTTGCCTTACGGTGCAAAGACCAATCCGGTGGACGAGTTCGCGTTCGAGGAGGATACCGAGGGCTCTCAGCACGGCAAATACACATGGGCAAACGCCGCGTACGCGATGGGTGTGAACATCACCCGGGCGTTCAAGCTTTATGGCTGGTGCTCGCGGATTCGCGGGCTTGAATCGGGCGGGATCGCCGAGGGGCTGCCCTGTCACACCTTCCCGACCGACGACGGCGGGGTGGACATGAAGTGCCCGACAGAGATCGGGATCACCGATCGGCGCGAGGCGGAGCTGGCTAAAAACGGGTTCATGCCCCTGTCGCACTACAAGAACACGGATCAGGCCTGTTTCATGGGTGCCCAGAGCCTGCACAAGCCCGAAGAATATTCTGATCCCGACGCGACCGCCAACGCGCAGCTTGGTGCCCGTCTCCCCTATCTCTTTGCGGTATGCAGATTCGCCCACTTCCTGAAATGCATGGTCCGAGACAAAATCGGCAGTTTCAAGGAGCGGGACGACATGCAGCGTTGGCTGAACGATTGGATCCTGCAGTATGTGGATGGGGATCCAACGCACAGCAGCGAGGAGGTCAAGGCACGTCGCCCGCTGGCGGCGGCTGAGGTGGTCGTCGAGGAAGTCCCTGGGAACCCCGGGTACTACACCTCGAAGTTCTTCCTCAGACCTCACTACCAGCTTGAGGGCCTGACAGTGTCGCTGCGGCTGGTCTCGAAGTTGCCGTCGGCGAAGAAATGATGACGGGTGAGGGGTGGGGCGCCGGCCGCGTCGCAAGAAATAAGGTGTTCAGTGCGGCCGGCGCTGAAGAGTTTCTGGTCTGCCAGGCCCCGTGGGGCCTGGCCAAGTTCGGGCCGCGGTGATCCCGCAGGCTTTGAAGGAGCGGTAGTCATGGCATTTGACTCATTCATCAAGATCGGTGATATCAAGGGCGAATCTCCCGACTCGAAGCACAAGGACCAGATCCAGGTCATGTCCTTCAGCTGGGGCGTCTCCAACCAGGGCGCAAGCTCTCTGGGCGGCGGCGCTGGCGCGGGCCGGGCCGAGCTTCACGATTTCCACTTCACCAAGCAGGTCGACAAGTCCTCGCCGGTGCTTTTCCAGCAGTGCTGCACCGGGCACCACATCAAGGAAACCCACTTCACGGTCCGTAAGGCCGGTGGAACGCAGCAGGACTACTTCAAGGTCAAGCTGGGCGACGTGATCATCACGTCGGTGCGTCCGGGCGGTTCGGCCCATGGCGGCGACTTGCCCATGGAGGAAGTGACGCTCAACTTCACCTCGTGCAGCATCGACTACCAGATGCAGAAGCCCGACGGCTCGCTCGATGCCCCCGTCCACGGCGGGTACGATTCCAAGGCTCAGAACAAGATCTGAGAAATCTCGAAGAATTGAATCTCACAGGACGTGCCGTCACTCGGCACGTCCTGTTTTTTGCTATCCTGTTGCAGGGCTCGCCACCGTGCGGCGCTTTCGCGAAAGGGATTCCATGGCCGTTGCCGATCTCATCAAACAAGCCCGGCTCGACGAGGCGCTCAAGGAGGCGGAGAACGCCGTGCGCAACGACCCGTCGGCGGTCAAGCACCGGGTGCTCCTGTTCCAGCTTCTGTGCGTGCAGGGCGCGTGGGAGCGTGCGACGACGCAGATGAACGTGACGGCGCAGATGGACGGGAAGAGCCTGCTCATGGTCGAGGTGTGCCGGCAGGCAACCCTGTGCGAACGATTCCGGGCCGAGGTGTTCGCCGGGAAGCGGACTCCGGTGGTGATGGGTGAGCCCGAGCCCTGGGTGGGATGGATGATCGAGGCGCTGGGCATGACCGCGCGAGGCGAGCACGCCGCGGCGGCCGACCTTCGCGGCAAGGCGCTCGACGCCGCTCCGGATTTCTCGGGTGACATCAACGGCAAGAAAATCGACTTCATCGTGGATGCGGATATTCGGCTTGGGCCGATCCTGGAGGTTTTGGTCCAGTCGAACTACTACTGGGTGCCTCTCTCGCGGCTTAAGCGTCTTCGCATCGAGAAGCCCACCGACCTGCGCGACATGGTGTGGGCTCCGGCCTCGTTTGTGTGGACCTCGGGGGCGGCTCAGGAAGGGTTTGTGCCCACGCGATATCCGGGGTCGGAGAAATCGCCTGATCATGCCATCCGGCTCTCCTACAAGACAGACTGGGTTGACGCGGGAGACGGCGTGACGTTTTTAGGAAGCGGGCAGAGGGTATTTGCGACCAGCGGCGGGGACGTCGGGCTGCTCGAAACGTCGGAGCTGGTGATGGACAACGAGATGGCTGCTGCGGCACCCGCTGACGGGGCCACTGATGAGGACGCCGATGGGGCCGGAGCGGGCGATGGAAAGGAGGCTTCCGGTGGCTGAACTGACCACATCAGAACGTCTCCAGCCCTCGTTGCTCGACCGGCTGACCGACGACGATCGGGGCTCGAAGGTGGAGAGCCGCGAGAAGCGGGTGATGTCGATGAAACAGCTTCGGGCGGCGGTGCTGCGTGATTTGTCGTGGCTTTTGAACACGAGTGCGGCGTCGCGGTCAAATCAGATTCACGAGTTTCCGCTGGCGTCGACGTCGGTGGTGAATTATGGGATGCCCGATTCGACGGGGCTCAGTTCGGCGGGGCTCACGATGGGCGAGGTGGAGCTGTCGCTTCGTCGGGCGATCGAGCGGTTTGAGCCGCGGATCGTCACATCGACCCTGCAGATCCGCGGCGAGTTCACCGAGAAAGCGTCGCACTCGCCGTCGCTCATTGGGTTTGAGATATCGGGCGAGTTCTGCCCGCTGCCCATGCCCGAGGCGTTGTTCATCCGCACGGAGATCGACTTGGAGACGGGAAGCTACGAGCTCAAGTCCATCTGAAAGAGACCACACGAGGGCGGCACCAGGACTTCACAACGGGACGCGAAACACCGGCACGAGACCATGGACAAACGACTGCTTCAGTACTATGAGCGAGAACTCCACCACGTGCGAACGTCGGCGGGTGAGTTTGCGCGTGAGTTTCCCAAGATCGCCGGGCGGCTCGCGCTCGAGGAGTTCTCGTGCGGCGACCCGTACGTCGAGAGGTTGCTTGAGGGCTTCGCGTTCATGGCTGCCCGGGTGCAGCTCAAGATCGACGCCGAGTTTCCACGCTTCACACAGGGGCTGCTGGAGACCGTCTTCCCGCACTATCTCGCGCCGACGCCCTCGATGGCGGTGGTGCAGTTCAACCCGGACATGGCCGACTCGGCACTGGCACAGGGCGTGCCCGTGCCGCGAAACACGGTGCTGCGATCGGCTGCGGGGCTGGGTGTGGGTGAGCGGACGCAGTGCGAGTATCGGACGGCGCAGGACTTGCGTCTGTGGCCGATTCAGGTCGCGTCGGCGGCGTATCACGGGCGCGACATGGGTGTGCTGGAGATCGACAAGGCGGCGTTCAAGGGGCTTCCACCGATCAAGTCGGCGATCGCTCTCACGCTGAAATCGTCGCTGACGATTCCGTTTGCAAAGGTGGAGGTTGACACGCTGCCGTTCTTTCTGCGCGGCGAGGGTGCGCACCCGATGCGGATCTACGAGCAGCTCCTGGCGCACTGCAAGGGTGTTGTGGTTCGTCCAACGTGGTCGAGCAGCCGGGAGCGCAACGAGCAGGGATACACGGTGCTGGGTGCGGACGCGATACGCAGGGTGGGCTTCGAGCAGTCGCAGCAGCTTCTGCCATACGACGCCCGGAGCTTTCAGGGGTATCGCCTGCTCGCCGAGTACTTCGCGTTCCCGCAGCGGTTTTTGTTTGTGGAGGTCGCGGGGCTGTCGAAGGTGAAGCTTCCGCCGCAGGGCGAGGGGATCGAGATCATCTTCCTGCTCGATGACGACGACGCGTCGCTCGACGGCGTGGTGCAGGGGTCGAACTTCGCGCTGCACTGCACGCCCGCGGTCAATCTGTTCCCCAAGGTCTGCGACCGGATATTCGTCACCGAACGCACGAGCGAGTTCCACATCATCCCCGACCGGACGCGCCCGATCGACTTCGAGGTGTATCGGATCACCGGCGCGGTGGGCTTTGGTTCGCGCACGGGCGAGGAGAAGGTGTTCAGGCCACTCTTCGCGCTGAGCGAGGCCGACGACGGCACGGGAAGCGCGTACTACGTCGCGTCCCGCACGCCCCGGGTACTGTCGGAGCGCGAGCGTGAGCAGGGGCGGCGGTCGAGCTATCCGGGCAGCGAGGTGCATCTCTCGATCGTTGACGCTCAGGCGGCCCCGTTCAGTGTCGATCTGAAGCAGCTTGGTGTCGAGGCGATGTGCACGAACCGCGATCTGCCTCTGCAGATGCCCCTGGGCAAGGGACGAACGGATTTTTCACTGGAGATCGGGGTGCCGGTGGTGAGCACGCGCGTGGTCGCCGGGCCGACCAAGCCCCGTGCCAGCAGCGCGGAGGGTGAGACGGCCTGGCGGCTTGTGAGCCATCAGGCGCTCAACTATCTTTCGCTCGCCGACGCGAGCGAGCGGGAGGGATCGGCGGGGCTTCGCGACACGCTCAAGCTCTACGGCGACATGGCCGACCCGGTCATTCGCAAGCAGATCGACGCGGTGCGATCGGTGAGCGCGATGCCGATCGTGCGGCGGGTGCCCACGGCCGGTCCGATCACATTCGCGCGCGGGCTGGAGATCACGGCGACATTGGAGGAACGCGGGTTTGAGGGCACGGGTATCTTCGCGTTCGGCGCGGTGCTCGAGCAGTTCTTTGCGAGGTATGTTGGACTCAATTCCTTCACCGAGACGGTCATCCGGACGGTGGAGAGGGACATGGTGATGAGATGGCCGGCAAGGCTCGGACAACGCCCCCTGGTGTGACGCCTCCCGGGAAGCCCGGGGGCGAGGCTGTCAAGCCACCGCTCCAGGCTCCTGTGGCTCCGCCTCGTGACACGCTCGCCGATCTTCTGGCGTCGGAGTTGTCGACCGATCACGAGGCTCCGGGGAAGCTTGCAGCAAACGCCAGGGCGGAGGCAGAGCTCGCGTTGCTCGATCTGCTCAGCACGGCGGGAGAGAGGCCCCACGATTTCGACTTCTTTCACCTCGTGAGGCGGCTGGAGGTCTTGTGGGCGACGGCGCGGGCGGGGCCCGTGCTCGGGAAGTCTGTTCGCGCGTCGGAGGATGTCGTGCGATTCTCGCAGGAGCCCTCGCTCGCCTTTGCGCCGCGAACGATCGGCGGGGTCAAGACGCGAGCGGGGATCACGCGGTTTTTCGTGAACTTCATGGGCCTTCTTGGGCCCCACGGGCCGATGCCGGCGCACCTGACTGACTACGTGTACACGAGGCAGCTCCACCACGCGGACCCGACGCTCGCGCGGTTCTTTGACATCTTCAATCACCGGATGGTGAGCCTGTTCTACCGCGCGTGGGCCATGAATCGGCCCGCGGTGAACTACGACCGGTCGGCCCTTCCCGGTGCGGACGAGGCCCAGGATGACTTCGCGCGGTACTGTGCGAGCCTGATCGGGATCGGAATGGAACACCTGCGCGGGCGCGACGCTCTCCCGGATCGCGCCAAGCTGTACTACTCGGGCCGGCTCGTCGGACAGACCCGCAACCCCGAGGGGTTGATTGCCATGATCGCCGACTACTTCGGCGTGCAATCGACGATCGAGGAGTTCGTCGGCAGGTGGTTTGATCTGCCCGCGCAGTACCACACCAGGCTCGGGAACCCCGCGACCGCAGCCCTGGGCCAGACCGCCCTGGCGGGAGGGCGTGTTTGGAACTGCCAGAGCGTGGTTCGCCTGCGGCTTGGACCTATGGGCCTCACGCAGTATGAGCGGCTCCTGCCTGGCGGTCCCGCATACTCGAAGCTGGCAGCGTGGATCAAGCTCTTTGCCGGGCCCGAGCTCGCGTGGGAAGCAAAGCTCACGCTCAAGCAAGCGGAGATCCCCAGGGCCGAACTGGGCCGGGGCGTGCGGCTGGGGTGGACGACGTGGGTGACGACAAAGCCCCTGGGCCGCGACCCCGAGGACGTTACCCTTCACAATTAGCGAGGTGCGGACAGAGAAGCGGGCATTCACGCAGGAAGCATCGAATCGGCAGGACGCCGGCGAACCACAAGGACGAACCGGGCGACAGGCCGCAAAGGATTTCATCATGGGCGAGATCAGCAGAACAGCACTCTTCGGAAAGCTCAACAATCTTGGCTACAAGGCACTGGAAGGGGCGACGGTATTCTGCAAGCTGCGGGGCAACCCGTACGTTGAGGTTCTGCACTGGATGCACCAGATGCTCCAGAACCAGGATTCGGATATCCACCGCATTGTGCGGCACTTTGAGCTCAACCCCAGCAAGCTGGCGGCAGAAATGCAGGCGGCACTCGATCGCCTGCCGCGCGGCGCGACGAGCATCTCGGACCTGTCGTCGCACCTGGAGGAGTCGGTTGAGCGTGCGTGGACCTACTCGTCGCTGATGTTCAGGGAGTACCAGGTTCGCACGGGCCACATCATCTACACGATGCTGCGCAATAGCAACCTCAGGAACATCCTGCTGGGCATCAGCAAGGAGTTCGAGAAGGTCAAGCCCGAGCAGCTCGCCGACCAGTATCTCAAGATCTGTGCCGCCAGCCCCGAGCAGGGCATGGCTCCCAGCGACGGTACAGCCATGGGCGCGGGTGCGGGCGCGGGGCCCGGCGACGCGAGTGGCGCGATGGCACCGGCCGCGATGGGTAAGCAGGAAGGGCTCGCCAAGTTCACCAAGGACCTGACCGAGGCGGCCCGCAAGGGCGAGATCGACCCGATCGTCGGGCGCGACGACGAGATTCGCCAGTGCGTCGATATCCTCATGCGGCGTCGGCAGAATAACCCGATCCTCGTGGGCGAGCCGGGCGTGGGTAAGACCGCCGTCGTCGAAGGCTTTGCTGGGCGAATCGCCCGTGGTGATGTGCCGCCGGCGTTGAAAGAGGTCAGCGTCCGCGAGCTTCGCATGAGCGACCTGCAGGCTGGGGCGAGCATGAAGGGCGAGTTTGAGAATCGCCTCAAGCAGGTCATCGACGAGGTGCAATCCTCGCCCAAGCCGATCATCCTGTTCATCGACGAGGCCCACACGCTCATCGGTGCAGGCGGCGCCGCCGGCCAGAACGACGCGGCCAACTTGCTCAAGCCGGCCCTCGCCCGAGGCACACTGCGGACGATCGCGGCGACGACCTGGGCTGAGTACAAAAAGTACTTCGAGAAGGACGCCGCCCTGACTCGCCGGTTCCAGACCGTGAAGGTCGACGAGCCCGATGAGAAGAAGGCCATCCTGATGATGCGGGGCATCACGGGGATCTTCGAGAAGCACCACAAGGTCCACATCCTCGATGAAGCGATCGAATCGTCGGTCAAGCTCAGCTACCGATACATCCCTGGTCGTCAGCTTCCCGATAAGAGCGTGAGCCTTATCGACACCGCCGCTGCCCGCGTCGCGGTGAGCCAGCACGCCGTGCCGGCAGAGCTTGATGACTGCCTCAAGAAGATCGATAGCCTTGATGTCGAGCTTGGCATCATCGACCGCGAGAGTACGATCGGCATCGACCACGGCGATCGCAAAGTCGAGGTGTCGGCGTTACTTGAGTCCGAGAAGGCCCGCAAGGGCGATCTCGAAACCCGGTGGAAGGCCGAGAAGGGGCTCGTCGAGAAGATCATCGAGGTGCAGAACAAACTCAAGGGCGGAGCCGCCAAGCCCGCCGATGCCAAGGCGGATGCGAAGCCCGACGCCAAGGCTGCTCCGGCCGAGCCGCCGCTCTCGGAGGGCGATCGTCTCAAGCACATCGAGGACCTGCGCAAGCATCAGGGCGATCTCAGGACGCTTCAAGGCGAGAGCCCGCTGATCCTGCCCAACGTCGATGCCCAGGCGATCGCGGCGGTCGTTGCCGATTGGACCGGCGTGCCGGTGGGCAAGATGGTCAAGGACGAGATGCAGTCGATCATGAGGCTCGCCGACACGCTCAGCGAACGCGTCATCGGGCAGAAGCATGGCCTCGAGACCATCGCCAACACCATTCGTCTGAGCCGAACTGGGCTCAACAACCCCACACGCCCGATCGGCGTCTTCATGCTCGCGGGCACCAGCGGTGTGGGCAAGACCGAGACCGCCCTCGCCCTGGCCGACACGCTCTATGGCGGCGAGGACAACCTCATCACCATCAACATGTCCGAGTTCCAGGAAGCGCACACGGTTTCCACGCTCAAGGGAGCCCCCCCCGGCTACGTCGGCTACGGCGAGGGCGGTGTGCTCACCGAGGCAGTGCGGCGCCGGCCTTACAGCGTCGTGCTGCTCGACGAGGTGGAGAAGGCCCACCCCGATGTGCACGAGATTTTCTTCCAGGTCTTCGACAAGGGGCACATGGAAGACGGCGAAGGCCGCGACATCGACTTCAAGAACACGATCATCATCTTGACCTCCAACGCGGGCAGCGAGCTGATCATGAGCATGTGCAAGGATCCGACTCTCATGCCAAGTGTCGATGGCCTGCAGAAGGCCCTTCGCGAGCCGCTGCTCAAGGTCTTCCCCGCCGCGTTGCTAGGGCGTCTGGTGGTCGTGCCATACTTCCCGATCAGCGACGAGATGCTGACGGCGATCATCAAGCTGCAGCTCAAGAAAATCCAGAAGCGGATCGCCCAGAACCACAAGGCCGAGCTGGTCTACAGCGATGAGGTGGTCAAGCTGGTGTCCGCCCGGTGCACAGAAGTGGAATCCGGCGCACGTGCGGTCGACGCGATTCTTACTCAGAAGATGTTGCCCGCGATGAGTCGTGAGGTCTTGAACCGGATGATCGAGGGCAAGCCGATCAAGAAGATGATCATCGAGGTGAAGGAATCGGAGTTTGTGTACGGGTTTGAGTAACGCTGGAGGGTGAACGATGCTGGTCTACCGGATGCACGGGCCGTACCGCGCCATAAGGCGGACGACCTTCATCGGTTCGGGCACGCTCAGGTCGTCCCTTGGCCAATCTCTGGGTATCCCGATTGAGATTGTGTCCCCGGTCGATATCGCTTCGAGGATCAAGGAGTTCTGGAGCCCCATGTGCCAACGGAGTGCATCCTTGGAATCGGCTGGCCGGAGTTCACGACACGATTGCCCCACGCTGACCGGCTCCACTGGAACATCGACCCCGCCTTCCAGGATGCTCATTGTCAAGACCAGGCGGGTGGTTCCTGACGCTTCGGCGGCCCGAAAGGCTCTTCCCCGGCTCTACGGCTTTGTACGCCCCAATTCTTCGCGCTGGTGAGCCAGGGTGCGCATCGGGAGCCCATTCGCCCCTGTCTCATTGCAGGAACGGTACGTGCTCGATCGACTTTGGGGTACAATGGAACCCGGGTCACAGCGGCACGCGCGTTCCTGGGATGGCTCGTGGAGGTTTCAATGGCGAAAAGCACTCGAACACAAGCCAACCGGTTCTTCGCCATCGACACTCCGCTGGGCACCGACGTGCTCTTGGCACGATCGATGACCATCCGCGAGGAGCTGGGCAGACCCTTCCAGATCGACGCCGAACTGCTCAGCGAGGATCCCGCGGTCAAGTTCGACGACATCGTGGGGCACCCTGTGGCGATACGCCTTTCTCTGGGAAACGGCAAGGACCGGTTCTTCAATGGCGTGGTCTCACAGTTCTCACAGGAGGGAGAGGTGGGCGGGCTTGCGCTCTATCGCGCCACCATCGTGCCGTGGTTCTGGTTTCTTTCCCGCAGCAGCGATTGCCGAATATTCCAGAAGAAGTCGCCCATCGAGGTCATCGAGCAGGTTTTCGGCGAGTACTCGGGTGCCAAGTTTGAAAAAGGCCTCACAGCGACATACGGGAAGCGGGAATATCAGGTCCAGTACCGCGAGACCGACTTCAATTTCGTGAGTCGTTTGCTCGAGCAGGAGGGCGTCGCGTACTTCTACGAGCACACCGACAAGAACCACACGATGGTGCTCGCCGACAACCCCGGGGCATACAAGGCGTTTCCGGGGTTTGAGAAGATCCGGTTCGATCGTGGTGGGTCGAAGCGGTCCGACGAGTCGCGGGGCATTTCCTCGTGGGTCACGATCAAGACCGTCGTACCGACCAAAGTTGTGCTCCAGGATTTCAACCCGCTGCTGCCCAGCACCAACATCCTCGCCAACGGCGAGATCGCCCGCAAGCACGGGCTGGCCGATGGCGAGATCTTCGACTATCCGGGCGAGTACGAGAAAAAAGCCGACGGCGATTCGTACGCCAAGCGCCGTATCGAGGAACTCCAGACCACCCACGAGGTCGTGCGGGGAACGGGCAACGCCCGCGGCATCGCCTGCGGGCACGTCTTTGAGCTCGAGGGGCAGGTGCCACGCGATGATGTGAAGGGCAAGAAATGGCTCGTCACCTCGGCGACCTATCGCGTGCGGGGCGACGACTACCAGGCGGGTGGCGGCGGCGGGAGCGCCGGCGACGCCTTCGAGTGCTCCTTTACCGCCGTGGAATCGACGGTGCCGTTCAGGCCCGCTCGATCGACCGCCAAGCCCAGTATCTCGGGGCCTCAGACCGCGCTGGTTGTGGGCACGAGCGGCGAAGAGATCACCGTGGACGAGCACGGCCGAGTGAAAGTGAAGTTTCATTGGGATCGTCAGGCCAAGGGTGACGAGAACGACTCGTGCTGGGTACGCGTCTCGCAGGTGATCGCGGGCAAGCAGTGGGGGCAGTTCCACACTCCCCGCCACGGCGAGGAAGTCATCGTTGAGTTCCTCGAAGGTGACCCGGACAGGCCCATCATCACGGGCCGGGTGTACAACGGGGAGAACAGGCCGCCATACGCCCTCCCTGCGAACAAAACGATGTCCGGGTACAAGACGCAGACGAGCAAGGGCGGCGGGGGCTTCAACGAGCTTCGCTTCGAGGACAAGAAGGACCAGCAGCAAATATTTCTCAACGGCGAGAAGGACATGGACGTTCGCATCAAGAACGACGTCGTCCAGTGGATCGGTCACGACACACACCTGGTCGTGAAGAACGATCAGATCGAGACGGTCGAGAACGATCGGCATGTGACGATCAAGCGGGATCTGGTGGAGGCGATCGAGCGGGATGTGAGCCGGACGGTCATGGGCAAGGAATCCATCAAGATCGAGAAGACGCTCTCGGTGAACGTGCTCAAGGACGTGGCGGAGAAGTTCGATGACAACGCCTCGCGCACGGTGGCCAAAAACTACTACATCAAGGCGAAGGACATCGTGATCGAGGGCGAGTCGAGCATCACACTGGTGGTGGGCAAGACGACCATCGCGCTGGACGCGGGCGGGATCAACCTGGCCTCGACCGCCATCACATCGGAGAGCAAGGGCGAGACCAAGATCGACGCGACGGGCGGGTTCAAGATCACCACCTCCGCGTCGGGCGAGATCTCGGCCACTGCCATCAAGATCGAGGGCAAGGCGACCGCCGAGATGAAGAGTCCGATGACAACCGTCAAGGGCGACGGGATGCTGACGCTCAAGGGTGGCATGACGATGATCAACTGAGGTACACCATGGCAAGTCCCAAGAGCGGAACAGCGTGCACGATTGTCGCGCCCATCGCGCCCAAGGCGCCCCACGAGGCCGACAAGGCCGATCCGGGTGAGGTCGCCAAAGTCAAGGCCGAGCAGGCCAAGAGCAAGAAGGGTCGGTACGGGGAGCAGACGGTGGCCCCGTTCAAGCCCGCCGAGGCCGCCACGGAAGAAGAGCAGAAGGAATTGTCGTGGGTGGAGATAAGCCTCGAGGACGAGGACGGTCTGCCGGTCGCTGGCGAGCCCTACAAGGTCGTGCTGCCCGACAAAAGCGTCGCGGTAGGAACGACCGACGACAAGGGCCATGTCCGCATCGAGGGCTTTGACCCTGGTCAGTGCGAAATCAGCTTTCCCAATCTGGACCAGTCGGCCCTGAAAGAGAAATGAGCCGGAGCGATAGGGCATAGAAGCAAGCCGGGTGGCGATCATCCCCGCCGGCCTCATACAAGGAATGGACCCGTAACCATGTCGCGCAAGTACACCATCGTCTCGGGAGACACGCTCAGCGGGATCGCGGCCCGGTTCGGGTTTGCGACGTGGCAGGAGATATACAACAGCGACGAGAACACCGCGTTCAAGGCCAAGCGGCCCGACCCCAATCTGATCTTTCCCGGAGATGAGATTTTTTTGCCGGGCTTGGAGGACGCCCCCGAGGGCGAGGTGGTGGACGTAAAGGAAGGCGACACCCTCTGTCAGCTCGCGATCATGGCGGGATTTCCAGACTGCAAGGCGATCCGCGATCATGCAAAGAACAAGGGCAAACCTTTCCTCAAGCGTGCCTTGCAGCCCGGCGACGACGTCTTTGTGCCCGAGAAGGATCCAAAGTCCGCCAAGAAGGGCGACAAGGCCAAGCACAAGTTTGTCCGCGCCCAGGCACTCGTCTCGCTGCGCTTTGTGCATGGGAGTAAGACCAAGGCTTTCGAGCTGGACGACACGCTTTCGGAACTCAACGTCAGCAACATGAGACCCGACAAGGGCGGGGACAATCACAAAGGTGCGTTCCCAGACGCGAGCGTGACGGCGTTCAATGAGATCGGTGACGGCGACCCCGATTCGTTCAAGATCGAGGTCACCGATATCCGCACGAAAAATGACGAGATCAAGGTCATGCTCGAGGCCCTGCGCCCCGTCTTTGACGCCTCAGGAGCCATCACCAGCCACGCGAGATTCGACAGAGGCGTGATCACCGCGGGCGAGCGCGGCAAGCGGTCTCTGGAGGTCAAGCCCAAGAAAGTCCAGGGCCACAAGCTCTTTCGCTCGGCATATTGCAAGCTCGTTGTCGATCAACAGGACAAGGATGCCAGGCCCAAGCAGATGCTGCTCACCGCGCCCGCGCCCGACATCGACGAACGAATCGAGATTCTCGATCAGCGTGTTCAGGCAGCCTACGAGCCCGACTGGTGCCCGGGAACCGGCGACGAGAAGTGCCGAATTGAGAAGTCGATCGAGATCGGGAAGGGCAAGCAAAAGGTCAAGATCGCCCTCCACATTCTGCGAGCGAGCCGCACCGGAGCGGGCGTGGTCACTCTTCCCGTCGCGCGCAAACGATCGCTCAAGTTCATGCGAGAGCTCTACGCCCAGTGCAACATGAGCGTGAAGTTCGAGGTGCAGCCCCGGCTCGTGCCCCCTCCCCAGAATCTCATCGCAATCGCCGACGAGGATGGCAAGGCCGCCGTGGGCGGGAAAAAAATCAAGGTCGAGATTACTGTTGATGGCAAGGTCTTTGAGGCTGAGGCGACCACATCGGTCGGCGATGATCCGATCGCGACAGCCATCAAGCTCAAATCCGCGATCGACATCGCGGCAGCCGCCCAGGTTCCGCCCGTTGTTCTCAACGTCAGAACGGATGAGAATCCGATCCTGTCCGGTCAACCCTCGGGGTCCGGCGACGTGATCGTGGGTGACCCGATGACGCAGGATATCAAGATCAAGATACTGACCAACGACGACACAAACCACAAGGCGGTCGTCGCCAGGCTCACTACGACGAAAATCACCGAGTTCGGCGGGGCCAACAGCTCGGCGGGAACTCTCGACGAGCGCGTGCTGATCAAGAACTACGAGACGGGCGCGGATCGCATCGACGTGTACATAGTGGGCGCGATGAGCGACAATTCCTTCGGTGAGGCCTGGAGCCCGACAACTCGCAAGCCAGCCGCCGAACGCCCCAACGCGATGATGATCAACTCGGCCATCTTCCGCAAAGCACCCTTCACCAGCGACAATACCGTGCACACCACCCTGCCCCACGAGTGCGGACATGTGCTCATGGACCTCGTCCACTCGGACGATGCCGAGGAGATGATGGGTGCCGGTTCCCCTGTCGGCAACGGCGAGCGCGTGGTCAATGGGCCAAAGCGAATCAGCGACCCAATCTCCAACGCCAACTTCATCAACTTCAACGCGGGCGGTGGCCTGGTGAATCCCACGGACAAACTCCGGACCTCCAATCCCGGCATCATCACAGCTTTCTAGGATTTGTTCTCTCGGAGTTCACCATGGCCCACAATCCCCTCGGCATCCTCGGCAAAGAACCCCTCGAGCACCAACTCGAGCACTTTCTCGGCGGCGAAGCCAAGTACTACATTCTGCCGGTTCCCGCCCCGCTTTCAAGAGCCGCCGCCACGCTCTTCCTTGCCCAGAACATTCCTCTGGCCGAGTCGGCGGACAAGATGCGCAAGCTCGTGCGCCTTGCGACCTTCTACAACGTGACCGAGGCCGCCCCGATGTTCATCAAGGTCTTCGGCGGTCTCGGGCGCTCCGACGCATCCGCCCGCTGGGCCGCCGCCGTTGCCGGCGCGGTGTGGGTGGGAGGCCCCGACGCGCGAAGCCGCGTCCGCGACTCGCTCCCCGAGCTGCTCGCCCGTGCCGACACGTTCGACGATCGTGACGCGATCTATACCATGTTCGATGCGATAGGCCCCGAGCCCGGTGATCCGAAGTTCGCAGCGACCCGGCTTGGCCAATGGCTCGATTCCGGCATCGCTCGCTTCGATCTCAAAATCGAGGACACCAGAAGGAACAAGGGTGCCGAGCAGGCCGAACTGGTCCACGCGCAAAAGGTCACCGTTGAGGAATATCGAACAACAAACGGCCCACGCCTCGAGCGCATCGGGGCCCAGCGCGTCAAACTCCTCGCGCTTGCTTCCGACGACGCCAAAATCAAGGCTCTCGTCCCGCTCGCCATTGCCGAAACGCCCGAGAGCAGCAAGGAAATCCAATACTGGTCCACGATTATGCTGCTCAGGCTCGGCGGCACGACCGATCCGGTCTCCGTCGACCCCGGCAAGGCTGCCCCAGTCGAGAGCGACGAGGTCAAGGCCCGCCGTGCGAACCGCGAGCTCATCGCGACCGAGTTCCACAAGGACGCGGCCTCGCGCCGGGCCAAGATCGAGGATGAGCGCAAGCAGACCCGGCAGCATCTCTATCGCGCCCGCTCCCTCCGCGCCGCCTACTACTTCGGGCATGCTGGCGAGCCCCAGGACCGCGTCTGGCTGGGGATGCAAGTCGATCCAGGGACCGACGTCCTTGCCCTCAGGCCCGATTGGGAATATCCCGCAGCGTGCGGACACAAGGGCGACGATGGCCACGACCATGCTTGATCGCCTGGAACCGGTTGCGGCCTCGGGGGTGATAAACTCCATGCATGACCACGTCCCCTCCGATCGTCGGCGTCATCATGGGCTCCAAAAGCGACTGGGAGACCATGCAGCACGCCAGCACCACCCTCGCCGCGCTCGACGTGCCCCACGAGTGTCTCGTCGTCTCCGCGCATCGCACGCCCGACTGGCTCTTTGAATACGCGTCGGCCGCCGAGGGCAAGGGGATCGAGGTCATCATCGCCGGTGCGGGCGGGGCAGCCCACCTCCCCGGCATGGCCGCCAGCAAGTGTGTCATCCCCGTGCTGGGCGTCCCCATTGAGAGCCACGCGCTCAAGGGCATGGACTCACTCCTGTCGATCGTTCAGATGCCCGGGGGCGTTCCCGTGGGCACGCTGGCGATCGGCAAGGCCGGCGCGATGAACGCCGCACTCCTCGCCGCCGCGATTGTCTCTGGCAAGCGTCCCGATCTGCGGGAGCGTCTCAGACTCTGGCGAGCCAATCAGACGCAGACCGTGCTTGCCGCGAAAGACCCGAGGGCCTGATTCTTCGTGGCACGCCTCACAGAGGCGTGCTTTCGAGCTCAACCTACAGCCACTTCGCGCACGCCACTCCCGCGAAGATCAGCACAATCCCCAGCGCGCGTCCCAACGTCATCTCATGGATCGCCAGCCCCATCTGCCCGTAATGGTCGATGATGGCCGACGCGACAAACTGCCCGGCCAGCATCGCCGCCAGATAATTCGTCGCGCCCATCTTGGGCACAAGAAGGAGCGAGAGCGACACGAAGAACGCGCCGAACGCCCCGCCTATCCACATCCACCAGGGGCCCTGCGACAGCCTTGTGAACTCCGGAAGGCCAGCCCGCATCACGAGCGCGACCACAATCATCACGACGAGCCCGATCGCAAAGTTCAGCACCCCGCCATGGATCGGGTGCCCCGCGAAAGAGGCGAAGCGTGCGTTGATCCCGGGCTGATACGCCGTCGCGCACCCGCAGAGGGCGGCGAGCCCGATTTGTCCGAGCATGACCGACATTTCCTTGTCTTGCATGGGCAAGAGATTAGCACGGGCCGTGTCGGCTGGTGTCAGGGCGAAGTCAGAACGGAACATCCACAAAGAACGTGAACAGCCGCTTGCGGTCGCTCTTTTCCTTCTTCACCGGGAATCCAAAGTCGAACGCCAGCGGCACGGGCGTGAGCTGCGGCACATGCAGCCGGATTCCCGCCCCCACCGACGCCCGATATTGGTCCAGGCTCGCCCCCGCGTTCACAGTGCCCGTGTCCACAAAGAACACACTGCTGAGCAGATCTTCAAACAGCGGCTGGCGGACCTGTGCGCCCAGGAAGAACAGAAAGTTTCCGCCCACGGGGTCGTCGCCCACGAGCCCGGTGTCGTTGCGGATTCCGCGCGGGGCGATGGTCCGCAGGCCAAAGCCGCGGAAATCCTGCCCGCCCAGATAGAACCGTTCGTACACCGGGACGTCGTCCACGCTCTGCGGGATGTACGAGACGCGGGTGTTGAGGCTCAGCACCGTGCGCCGGGCGAAATAATCCTCATAGAGAGTGAAATACGACGCGTAGTCGGCCTTGAACCCCGAGTATGTGAAATCGCCGCCCAGCATCCCGACCTGCTCGACCGCAAACTCCAGGCGGCTTCCCTTGGTTGGCACATAGAAATCGTCGATCGTGGTGCGGGCGAGCGAAATTCCCACGCCCGTGAGGACCTTCGCGTCGGCCACCCTGAAGTAATCGACCGCGCTCTCGGCAACCAGATCACGCAATTCCACCTGCTCACCGCGGATGCTAAGCGATGCGTTCCATCGCGTGCCGAGCCTGCGTCCAAAGCCCATGCGGCCGCCGCCCCGCACCTCGGTGTACTCCCGAAACTCACGCGAGTGGAAATAGGCCGAGCCCGAGATCGACGTGTTGGTCTCTAAGAAATAGGGCTCGGTCACCGAGACGCTGTACGTCTGCGTGAGCGTGCCGGGCAGGAAGTCGAGGCTGAACTGCTGCCCAGCGCCGCGAAAGGCCTTGCCCGAGAAGAACTCACCGGCGGTGTCGGGCAACGCGGCGATGTCAAAGTTGTTCTGCTTGAACGAGATCTGCCCGTTGAGCCCACCGTCGGACCCGACCACGCCGCCGAAGATCAACGCGCCCGTGTTCTTCTCTTCCACCTGAACCAGCACGTCACGATGGTCGGGGTCGTCGGCGGTGGGGCTCTGGAACGTAATCTTGGTCGCCCGGCTGTTGAAGAGGCCCGTCCCCTCGATCCGCTTGACCGATGAATCGATCTTCGTCTTGTCCGCCGGTCGATCAGGCAGCAGCTCGACCTGTCGGCGAATGACCTTGTCTTTGGTGATGGGGTGTCCCGTGTTGATCACCTCGCCCACCTTGTAGCTCTTGGTGACTCCCCGGATCACGATCAGCACGTCGACCAGCGGCTTGGCCGTGTCGCGCAGCTCGCGCCGAACGATCTCCGCGTCCGTGAACCCAAGCTGCCCGCACGCCTCCTCGATTGCCTTCACCGACCGGTCCAGCGCGTTCGCCGAGTACACATCTCCCGACTTGATCGTCATCAGCCCCTTGATCTGTGCCGTCGCGAACGGCCCGGGCCTGGCCGCCGCCCATTTTTTCTGTGCCCCTGCCCCGCCCTCGTTCAAAACCTCGACCACGCCCGAGGGGCCCGCAAACCCCCTCGCGTCGGCCTCGCTCGTGAAAATATCCTTCAGCTCCGAGTACTCCACCTCGACGTTGCGCAGCGTGTACACCACGTCCTCGTCGATCACAAACGTGACCTGCGCCTCCTTGCCATCGGGCGAAGCGAGAATCGTCTTGTCCACCCGGGCGTTGAGATAGCCCCGGTCTTTGTAGTACTTCACCAGCGAGCCCACGTCCTGATCCACAACCTCGGTATCAAGCGGCCCGCTATCAAGCAGCCACGCCTCGCGCGTCTTGAGCTCCTGCCGAAGCTCCGCCGCCGCGAACGCCCGATTCCCGTCGAACTTGATGCCCATCACCCGCACCCGTTCGCCCTCGGTGATCTCAAACAGCACCACGTTGGCCTTGGCCAATTCGTCCGCGTTGGTTTTTACCCGCGCGAGGTAGTATCCCTTTGCCCGGTACAAATCCTCGATTCGCCGTGCCGCACGGTCGATCTCCCAGTCGTCGATGGGTGTTCCGGTCAGAACGTCCACTTGCTTGAGCACCTCGGCGTCGGTGAACTTCTTGTTCCCCGCGATCTGCACGTCGGCGATCACCGGTTGGGCCGAGAGGGTGAAGATCAGCTTCACGCTTCCATCATCAAGCAGCAGCACCCGGGCGTCCACTTGCTTGAATCTCGCCAGCCGGTTGATCCGCGTGATGTCGTCGGTGACCTGCTGACGCAGAAATGGCGACCCCGCCCGCGATCGAAGCTGGTTCGAGACGAGCTGGGCCAGGGAGTCCTCCAAGGTGACAAACTCGCCCTTCTTGCCCTTCTTGGGAGACCGAAGCTCGATCTCGCGGATCACGCGATTCTCCGCCGGGTCGTCGTCCCCAGCCTTCACCGGGGGCACCGCCGCCTCGGGCTGGCCCCCCCGCTCGCTCGCGCCGCCCGGCTGGCCCCAGGCGTGTGACGTGACCGCAACGCCCGCGCAGAGGCAAAGCCTTGTCGAGAGTCTGGCCGCACGAAGAAGGAGAGAGTCATTCATGGTGGATCGAATCACAGACGCGGCACAATAGCGGAAAGAGTGCCCCGGGGACCAGGGGCGAAGATTGTCCGCTTCCAACCCCGGGTTTTCCCGAGCCTCACGCCGATTGTGGAAAAGATCGCCGTGTTGCACCTTTGGGGCATTCACCCTATGCTGCCCGCCCCGGTGCGGGCAGATCGACCTGCTGCCAGGCTGCACGGACGCAGCCGCCGCGAGCCTCATGTGTTCGTTCGACCGAAAGGCCTTTGTTCATGCCCTCATTCCGCCGCGGGCTCAGGCGACTTTCGCTTGTCACAGTCGCCATCGCATCCCTCATCGTCGGGTGGCTCCTGCTCTGGCATCTCATGTCGCCCGGCGTGGCGGCCGGCGCACCCACCGGCGTGCTCCTCGCGGTCCTTTCGCTGCAGATCCTTCCCCTCTGTGCCGCCGCCGCCTGGTGGTGGGATCGTGCGACGAGGCCGTCAACCGCCGTACCGGCAGTGACCATGGAGGATTCTGGAAGTCAACCTCCGATGGCGCCCATGACGCAGGTGGTCCATTCACCCGCCATGCTGGTTCATCGCGTCGTCCATGCGTCGCGAATGGTGGGCGAGCCGCGTCACCCGGCTCCTAATCGGCAACGCAAGTCCACGACGCAGGCATGAGGAGGCCCGGCTCGCCGAACCGGGTTGATCCATGCTCGAAATCCGGATGTGCTTCATGCCGCGACGGGCGAGTCTTGCGGAGAATCGTCCCCGTACGCGGGTTCCTGACGCTCGGCGTAGTCGTCGGCGATGTCGCCGTAGGTCATCCGCCAACCAATCTCAGCCTCAAGCTTGTCGATCAAGGCCTTGGTGATCGTCGAGAAGATCAGCATGTAGATCACCATGCCCTCGAGCCGCGAGATGATGTACCACTCGAACATCGCCCCGCCGAAGTACATCGCGTTGAACCCAAGGATCAGATCCGCGAGCTGCTTCCGGCCCGCCGGAAGAAGCCGGCGATATCGCATCACCTTCATCATCAGTAAGCCGCTGTACACGGTCAGGGCGAGCACGAGCAGGCCCACGCTGAAGCCATAGGCCCCGAACGCGACGAGATAGCTGTTCTCGTTCGCTCGTGTGCCCTTGAACCCCGACCCGAGAATCGGATTCTCAAACGCGTCCTGAAAGAGCACGCCCCAGACCATCCCCCGCGTGTCCTGGGTCGATCCCAGCCGCCCCACCGCGTCCGCCGACAGCCCCAACGCGAGCGCGAGCTGGAAGACACCATAGAACAATCCCAGAATGATCGGCAGAAAGAGCACCATCTTCCCAAGCTTGGAGTACAACACAAACAGCATCCCAAGCCCAGTCACCGCAACGCAGGTCCGTGAGCCGGTCCAAAGGCTGAATGTCAGCATCATGCCGAGGATCAGGAACCACAAGGGACGATACTTCCGATTGTTGTCGTTGAGAATGAGCCACATCGTGGCGACTGTGATGGGGGCCATGAAAAGCCCGCACCCCTGCGGATTGCCCAGCATTCCCGTGAACCGGTCCTGCCATCCAAGGATCAG
>JAYVUC010000110.1:0-3863 GCA_043788295.1 Phycisphaerales bacterium | reverse complement strand
GAAAGTTTTGGAGCCCGATGAGACGGGTGGGCCGCCGCCGTCCCATTGGAAGAGCGAGAGGACGAGGCCCGCGATGGTGGGGATGAGCGTGAAGAGCACGAGAATCGCCATGGGGAAGGCGATGAGGGCGTAGGCGTTGATGGAGCGGGTGCGGAGCATGGAGGGTGGCACAGCCTATCACGCGGGCGAAGTGACCACATGGGCTGTGCCGGGCGTCTTTCGATACACTTGCGACATGTACAACACCTGGACCGGCGGGCTTGACGTGACGCGGATCGTGGACGCGAAATCCCGGTCGATTTCGGCGGAGAATCCGACGGGCGAGAAGGGCGGCGGTGCGGCGGCTTCGCCGGGGGACGATGAGCATTGCTCGCCGGCGTCGAGCGAGATGGGCAAGGGGTGGAAGGTTCGCCCCTGCGTCAAGAACTTTGACCCGGGGCGGACGTTCACGCTGGCGAACATCGAGGGGCCGGGTGTGATCACGCACATCTGGGTGACGGTGCTGCACGAGGTGCATCGGAGCGTGTCGCTGCGGGTGTACTACGACGATTCGCCGTTCGCGTCGATCGAGGTGCCTCTGGGAGATTTTTTCGCCAACGGGCTCGATGGGGCGGCGCTCGTCGGCTCGCTGCCGATCGCGGTGAACCCCAAGGGCGGGATGAACTCGTACTGGCCCATGCCGTTTCGCGGGCGGATTCGGATCGAGGTGACAAACGACGGCGTGAAACCGATTCCCGAGTTCTTCTTTCAGATTTCGTACACGCTGACTGATGTGCCGGCGGACGCGGGGTATCTGCACGTCGCGTGGAATCGGTCGCTGACGACGCGCGAGCGGCCCGAGCACACGATCCTAGAGCGCATCGCGGGTCGCGGGCGGTATGTCGGGACGTACGTCATCTGGAATCAGCTCTCGGCGGGGTGGTGGGGCGAGGGGGAGGTGAAGTTTTTCGTCGATGGGGACACGGCCCAGAGGCCGACGATCTGCGGCACGGGGACGGAGGATTATTTCGGCGGGGCGTGGGGGTTTGTGATGGATTCGGCGGACACGAGGCCGACGACGTACTCGACGGCGTTCCTGGGGTATCCGCAGGCTTTGTTTGACCCGGGGACGAAGCTTGGGCCGAGGCCGCCGGCACATGCGCTGTACCGCTGGCACATTCCCGACCCGATCCACTTTCAGCAGGACCTTCGGGTGACGGTGCAGGCACTGGGATGGTGGCCGACGGGGAAATATCAGCCACTGACGGACGATATCGCGTCGACGGCGTGGCTTTATCTGGCGGAGCCGACGGGTGTTCCGGCGTTGGCGGGAGTGAATGAGAGACTGCCGCGATAGGGGCTCTGATTCTGTGCCTCGGTCTTTGTTCGGCCTATCCTTCCCTTCCCGCCCTTGGGCTTGGTCCCGGGGCTTGTTCTCTGGCTGCTTTCGGAGGTTGGTTTCATGTCCGCGACCGCGACCCCATCCCACAACGTCTCCATTTCCGACATCGGTCCGAGCCGCAAGAAGCTCAGCTTCAACATCCCGGCCGATGTCGTGACCGGCAAGCTCAAGGACTCGCTCGACACGCTCGCGCTGGAGGCGCAGCTCCCCGGGTTCCGCAAGGGCAAGGCCCCGCGGCAGCTCATCGAGAAGCGCTTCGGCGGGATGCTCAAGACCGAGGCGCGCAGCGCACTGGTCACGTCGGCCTATCAGGCGGCGGTGGAGGAGCACAAGCTCAAGGTCGTCGGCGAGCCCGTCGCGCCCGAGCTTGGCGACAAGGAATTGACCGAGGGCAAGGCGTTCGCGTTCGACCTTGAGGTCGAGGTGGTGCCGGAGTTCGAGCTGCCGAGCCTTGAGGGAATTGAGGTACGTAAGCCGCTGCTCGACGTGCCGGGAACGGCGGTCGATGACGAGGTGAACAAGGTGCGTGTGAACGAGGGGAGCCTTGAGGCGCGCGACACCGCGTCGCCCGGCGATTACCTCACGGGGCACGGCATCATGAAGGGCACTGACGGCACCGAGCACTACAACATCAAGGGATGTGTGGTTCAGAAGCCCGCGGCCGACAAGGCTGGCAAGGGCATGATCCTGGGTGTGCTTGTCGAGGACTTTGAGAAGCAGCTGGGCAGCCCCAAGGCCGGCGACACGGTGACGATCAAGACCAAGGGCCCCGAGAATCACGAGGTCGAGGCGATCCGCGGGCAGGCACTCACGATCACGTTCGCCATCGAGCGCATCGACAGCATTATCCCGGCTCCGATCGACACGGTCGTGAAGATGTTCGGCATGGAGAGCGAGGAGCAGCTCAAGAACGCGATCCGCCAGCGGCTCCAGCAGCGGATTGCCGTGCAGCAGCAGGTGGCGATGCGGCAGCAGGTCGCCAAGCACATCATCGACCATGTGAAGTTCGACCTTCCCGAGCGGCTCACGGCGGGGCAGGCGGCCCGCACGCTCGAGAACCGGCGGATGGAGCTCATGTATCGCGGCGTGGACCCGCAGCAGATCGAGGAGCACATGGCCGAGCTGCGGCAGGCTTCGAGCGTGGTTGCGGTGCGGGACTTGAAGCTGTTCTTCATCCTGATGAAGGCGTCGGAGCAGCTTGGCGTGAGCGTGGATGAGAACGAGATCAACAATCGTATTGCGCAGATGGCGTATGAGCGGAATCTGCGGCCCGACAAGCTCCGCAACGAGATCATCCAGCGGAACCAGGTGGGCGCGATCTACAATCAGATCCGCGAGCACAAGACCATGGACGCGATCCTCGCCAAGGCGAAGGTGAGCGAGATGGCGGTCGAAGAGTACAACAAGGTGATGAAGGCGCAGAACGAGGCGACGGTGTAAGGCCGCGTTCGGGTTCATTCAGAGCAAGTCACCGGCCGCCGGCTTTCCGGCGGCCGGTGTGTTTTTATGGCTGATTGCGGCGAGAAGGAACCCGCGAGGCCGCATTTGTGATGTGTGCTTTGCCGCTGAGTGCTTTCCTTCAGCACCCGGCCTCGAACGCGACGACAAAGTCGTCGTAGTCGAAGAAGTCCACGCTCGTGTCGTGGTTGAAGTCTGCGGCGGTGCAGCCGGAGTTCTCGAAGCAGACCACAAACTCGTCGTAGTCGAAGAAATCGACGGCTCCGTCGCAGTTGAAGTCGGCGGGGCACGACTGGCACGGCGCGTAGGGCTGGCTCCAGTTGATCCCCGACCCCGAGGTGATCGTGTAGCCCGAGACGGGCACACCGCCCGACTGGACGCTTGTGATCCCGGCCCACGTCACGCCGCCCCCGCCACTGCCGGAGAAGTCCGCGCTGCTGGTCGAGTAGCACGCCGCGAACGCCTGGCTCCGCTGCGAGGCGATCGCCCACGCGTAAATGCCGAGCGTGAAGGATTGCCCGAAGGTGATCGGCACCGCCATCGTGATCGTGCCATCCACCGTCCGCGTCACATCCGGGGCGGATGAGACCGACCACTGCGCCCGCTGGAACGAGCTGGCCACGTCCGAGTTGCCCCGGTTGAAGAGCGGGTTCACCAGCAACTCCACATTGTTCTTGTAGCCGGTGGTGTTCAGGCTCGCCGCGCCGTTGAAGCCCGTGGACGCCAATGTCCCCCGCGCGCGGATCTGGAAGACCAGGAACCCCGCCTGCCCGTTGAGCGCCGGGTGGCTGACCGTGAAGGTCTCCTTCCAGCCGCCGTTGATCATTCCGGCCGAGAAGGTCGTGTTGCACGGGAACCCGTCGCTCGCCGCAGCCCTGACGAAGCCCAGTCCCGCCGACCCGCTCGCTGAGTTGACGACCGTGCCGTTCGAGTACGACGCCGACGCCAGGGCTGTCCCAGCGTCGGCGAACGCCTGCTCGTGGAAGTCCCGCCATGTGGGGTAGTTCACGGCCAGGTCCGCGCC
>JAYVUC010000109.1:0-15442 GCA_043788295.1 Phycisphaerales bacterium | reverse complement strand
GGAAAGATTGAGCGAGATCAGACGCGACGACGACGGGCGGCCATCAGGCCCGAGAGGGCGAGGAAGCCGAGCGAGCCGGGCGTAGGAACGGTGGTGATCACGAGCGACCCGAACGGTGCCGTGTCGGTGAACCACACGTCGGGGCCCTTGACCTGGAAGCCGTACTGAACGTGGCGGCTCGCGTCGGCGATGGTCGCCAGGCTGATGCTGAACGCGCCGGGCGCGAGCAGGGCGAACGAATCAACCGACGATGAGTAGTCGGCGGCGAAATCGCGGATGAAGACGCGGGCCTGGTGGGCAGCCGTGAACGAATTGGTGAGCACGGAACCCTGGAAGGTGAGGTTCTGGCCGACGAACACGCCGGTGGTCTCCATGTAGAGGTTGGCCTCCATGATTTTGTTGCCATGCGCGCCCGGGCCACCGCCACCGATGTACCAGAACGGATTGGGATCACCAATGGTGTTGGGCGAGAGGGTCAGCTCGTGGCCCGCATCATTGAAGCTGGAGTTGAGGTCGTTTCGGCCCCACGGGCTGCCGAAGACGAAGCCGCCGCCGTTGGAAGGCAGCTCAAACACGTTCATGTACGCGAGCCAGGGCGCACCTGAATCACCAACGTAGACGACTTGGGCCGAGGCGGTGGAACTACCGGCAAGGCCTGCCAACACGAGAACACTTATCCGCTTCATTCTCTACCTCCTGTGAATCAAGACTGCAACTGTTGCTGAAACGATACCGCAGGCTATCAGAAACATCAGGTTGGTCAATGATAATTGCAGCGAGGCGTCGATAATTTCTTGATGTATTGGTTATCGGTCGTGCAAACGCGATCAAGAGGCGTGTCTGGGGGTTGTGGGGAGGGAGCATGGTCTTGATTCTTTGAGCGGCAGCAGGTTGGGGTTGGAGGTGTGATGTGTGTGGGGCGTGAGATATTGGCGTGGGTAGATGGTGTGTGCGATGTGTAGGGCGTGGGGCGCGCACGCGGGCGAAGCGGGTGAGTGAGTGGGTCGCAAGGGCGAGGGACTGAGGCAGGGTGGGTATTGGGCCGATGAGACCTCCAGTTCCCTGTCCCAACCGGAGGCTTGCTGTGGATCTGAACCAACTGTTGAAGCGGGCGTTTGAGATGGAAGCGTCCGACGTGCATCTGATCGCTGGGCAGATCCCGATGTGCCGGGTGCAGCAGGTGATGCAACCTCTGGGCGACAAGGTGATCCTGAGCAAGGACCAGGCACGCAAGTTTGTCGAGCAGATGGCGGGGCCCGAGGCTCTGGCCAACTTCGACCGCAACAAGGACAGCGACTTCTCGTACTCGGCGGAGGGGCTGGCCCGTTACCGCGTCAACGCGCACATGCAAAAGGGCGGCGTGGGCCTGGCGATGCGAATCATCAAGAGCAAGGTGCCCGCGCTCCTGAATCTGAACCTGCCCGAGGTGATCGCGCGGCTCACGTACCTGCCCCGCGGGCTCGTGCTGGTGACGGGCGACACGGGCTCGGGCAAGAGCACGACGCTGGCGGCGATGATCCAGTCGATGAATCAGCGGTACAGCAAGCACATCATCACGCTGGAAGACCCGGTGGAATATGTGTTCACGAGCGACAAGTGCGTGATCGAGCAGCGAGAGCTCGGGCAGGACATGCCCAGCTTCTCCAGCGGGCTCAAGCACTGCCTGCGTCAGGACCCCGACATCATTCTGGTGGGCGAAATGCGAGACCTTGAGACGACGAGTCTTGCGATCTCCGCCGCCGAGACGGGGCATCTGGTGCTCAGCACGCTCCACACGGTGAACGCGAGCCAGACGGTGGAGCGCATCATCGACATGTACCCCGCAGGCCAGCAGAACCAGATCCGTTCGATGCTCTCCAACACGCTCCAGGCGGTGGTGAGCCAGACGCTTTTCCGCCGCGTGGACAAGGGCGGGATGGTGCCGGCGGTCGAGGTGCTCTTGTGCACGCCCGCCGTGCGGAACCTGATCCGCGAGGCGCGGACGTTCGAGATTCCCAACGTGATCGACACGAGCAGGTCGATCGGGATGAGCAGCCTGGACGCGAGCATCGCCGAGCTCTACTTCAACGGCATGATCGCCAAGGAAGACGCGATCGCACAGGCGGCCTTCCCCGACAAGCTCGAGCGTCAGTTCGCGGCGTGATTCCTCAGTCCGCTTCCCAGTCCGACTCACTTTAGCGACGATTGACCTATGCCCAATTACCGATACCAAATCAGAAACGCACAGGGACAGGCCCAGTCCGGCATACTCGCTGCGGAGTCGGCGTCGTCGGCGGCGACGGTGCTGCGCAATCAGGGGATGCACGTGATGTCGGTGAGCGCCGCCTCGGGCGCGGTGATGGGGCAGGGGTTCCTCGCCAAGCTCAAGGAGCTGAACACCAAGAAGCCCTCGCAGGGCGAGGTGCTCGATTTCACGACACAGCTCGCGGTGATGATCCGCGCGGGCATCAACCTGCGGACGGCGCTGGAGGGGATCGCCGACCAGACGTCGCCCGGAGCGTTCAAGAGGGTGCTCGAGCAGCTCAAGGCGGACGTGGAGGGTGGAAAGCAGTTTTCAGAGGCACTGTTGCGGCACCCTAAGCTCTTCGGGCCGCTCTATATCAACATGGTGAGGGCGTCGGAGATGTCGGGCAGCTTCAGCAAAATGCTCGACCGGATCGCGCAGTACATCGGGCAGCAGATCGAGACGCGAAAGATGGTGATCGGCGCGGCGATCTATCCGAGCATCATCGGGACGCTTGCGGTGTGTGTGACCGTCTTCCTGCTCACGTTTGTGCTGCCGAAGTTCTACCAGGTGTTCGAGGGCAAGGAGGACATCCTGCCCTGGGCCACCACGTTCCTGATGGGTATTTCCAAGGGTGTAGTAGCGTACTGGCCTTACATGCTGGGCGGGCTGGTGGCGGCGGCAGGGGGAGTGATCGCGTTCACGCGCACGGAGCTGGGCTCGTTCTGGATCGACAAGCTCAAGCTCACGCTCCCGATCGTGCGGACCATGTTCAAGGCACTGTACATCAGTCGCTCGTTGCAGACGATGGGGCAGCTTGTGAACGCGGGCGTGCCACTTTTGGACACCCTGGCGATCACCGGGGATATCTCGGGCAACGTTCTGTATAAGGGCATGTGGCGTCGCGTGTACACGGCGGTGAAGACGGGCAAGAAGATCGTGCAGCCTTTACAGAAGGACAACCTTCTGCCCAAGGCGGTCACGCAGATGATCTCGGCGGGCGAAGAATCGGGGCGGCTGGGCGAGGTGCTCGACGAGATCTCGGTCTATTACGCCAAGCAGCTCAGGGACGCGATCAAGGCGGTTACCGGAATGATCGAGCCCATCATGATCCTCATGATGGGCACAGTCGTCGGGTTCATTGCGATGGCGGTCATTCTGCCCATCTTCAAGATGAGCCAGATCGTGAAGTAACCGATGCTTCCCAGGAGAACCGCCCCGGAACCAGTTGAGGTCCGGGAATGCGGTGGAGGGAGCACCCATGTCCGTGCGTCAGTTGAACTCGGTGAGCGGCCGCCCGATGGCGCGGCGTTGCCAGGCCCGTGGATTCACACTTCTCGAAACCAGCATGGCGATGGTGATCATCGGCGTGGGCGTGCTCGCCTTTGTCGATGCACAGAAGGCGTTTGTGACCAACAACAACTGGTCGAGCCACGCGGCGACGGGAGCCTATCTCGCCAACGAGATTCGCGAGTTTGCGCGAAGGCTGCCGCGGCATGACCCGGTCACGGGGCTTTATCTGGGCGGCGCGGGCGGCTCGACGCTCTATGGCTGGGGGATGGAGGCCAACGCGCCCAACGTGCAGGACATCAACGACCTTGACGATCTCGACGGGCTTTCCTTCGGCAACGGGGGTGGCTTTGCGGGGCCGATCAACGCGTTCGGAGAGGCCATCACGTCGGTCGACCTGGACGGGCATGTGGTGGAGGGGTCGGAGGTCGCGGGCTCCATGAACGGGTGGTGCCAGACGGTGTACGTGCAGAAAATCGACCCGGTGAACTTCGGGCTCGTCCGGGCAAACAACTACACGGTTGCGGCCAGCGGGGTGATTCCGGCTCGCGCGGTGGATCAGTTCCCGCTCCGGGTCACGGTCGTCGTGACATACCAGGGGCCGACTGACTCTTCGCCCACGGAAGTCACACGGGTGTACTGGGTGGTTCCACCGTGAAGCGTGGGGGAATGCCGGGAGGTTGGGGTGTGGGGGTGTGGGGGTCGGGTTCGTGGAGGTTGATCGCGGCGAGGGCGCCTGGAGGTCGAACGTGCTTGGTCCAATCACAGTCTTTCGCGGGACTCGCAGCAGCGCGACATCACGACTCATGCGGAACGCCGGGCGTGTGCCGCTCAATCGCCGCGGAGTGGTCGCGGTCATCTCGATGATGTTCCTGGTGCTGTTCGGGTCGCTCGCGGCGGCGATGGCGATCTCGGCCAAGGGCAACATGCGGACGGCATCGACGCACGTGCACGTGATGCGGGCGCTGGGGGCTGCGGAAACGGGGATGGCGGTCGGGGCGGCCAGGCTCGCCGAAGCTTCGTCGCGGTTCATCGTCTCGTCGAGCACGGTTGATTCATCGTCTGCGGCGGCGGCGTGGGGATCGAGCATTGCCGCGTTCGGCGCGGCGACGATACTGCCACCTCCGAGCGGCTATCCCGAATCATCGTACCCGTTCAACATCGCGCAGGCGCTGGCGAATCAGCACGCTGCGGACCAGAACATCGTCGCGGCGGTTGGCATCTCGACACCCGTGGTGGGCAACGCGATGTCGGGCACGGCGGCGAACGACTACAACGCGCACAACTGGGTGTACACGCCCGCGCTCTCGCTCGAAACGTCGTCGTCGAGCCCCCTGTGCTTTCAGATTACCTATGCACCTCTCGCCAACGGGACCGACGTGCGGGTCATCTCGACCGGGTACGACTACTCGTATGTCCGCGACGGGGTGCCGCTCAAACGGACGCTGACACAGGACTTCCGCCTGGTCAAGCGGGTCAATCAGGCGGTGATCTCGCCAAGCAGGATCATGATCGGCAAGAACGTGATGGTCACGGGCGACGTTGGGTCAACTTTCACCGCCGTCACGGCCACCAACGGTGATCCGGTGGTGATGAAGTCTGATTTCTACGGGCTCGACCCCATCCTGGACACGAAGCTCAACGCCTTCTTTGCCGCGGTAAAGGCGTATGACGTGGACGGGGACAATCGACTTCGCGTGAATCATTCGGGTGAGGCCGCGGGCATTCCCAGCAACAGCACGGACTACGACCACGACGGGCACCCCGACAACGCGTTTGCCGACGCGACGCGCGACGGGTACGTGGACGACTTCGACGTCTTCATGAACCACTTCGACAAAAACCACGACGGCAAGGTCGTGCTCTCCAACGCCCTGACGCTGGGGACGCCCGCCCAGAATCTCACGCCCGAGTTCGTGCGCTCCGACGGGTCGCCCATCGACGACGATCTCGCGCTCATGATCGATTCGGCCAACCCCGATCGCAACAAGAACGGGGTGTCAGGATTTGTCGACACCAACAACAATGGCCGCTGGGACCCGGGCGAGGTGTTCAAGGATGTTGACACTCTCACGCTGACCAACCGCGACCAAGTGCTGGGGTTCCGCGACGGGGTGATCGACTACAAGGATCAGTACGCGAAGGTCGCGGGGCGGCTGCTTTTCCGCACGACGGCGGCGGCGTGGGCGGCGGGGCAGGGCGCGAGCTACAAGGATCGCCTGCGTGGACCGGTGAGGGCCGGGGTGGGCAAGAGCCCGGTCAACTATGGGATGCCGACGACCGCCTTGCCGGACCTGTCGGCGTCGGCGTTCGACACCGCACGCACGACGCTGGCGTCGCTGGCATCGGGCGGCACGTTTGACCAGCAGGTGGCGACGCAGCTTGGAGTCTCGGCGGCGGCGCTGGCCACATATGTCGAGGCTCACGCGGCGGGGTCCACCCAGCCGCGATTCCTCCGCGTCGATCCCGACGCGAACATGGACGGGAAGCCCGACAACTGGTCGACGGCGTACTACGAGAAGATGCCGTTCAACAGCCCCGACTTCGCCGACTGGTACTACCGGCCCGTGTACGAGAACATGACGTTCCGCGACGTGCAGATTCCGCTAGGTCGAAACGCCTTGTTCCGCAAATGCACGTTCATCGGCGTGACCTATGTGAAATCCACCACCGCGAACACGCACGTGCTTTGGTCGGAATATGGCAAGATGCAAGTGGACGCGTCGGGCAAGCCCGCCGACTATCCGCCTCGGATGATCTACGGCGACAATTTCGGTGAGACGAGCTATCCGTCGATGCTGCCGGCGTCGGCCAAGCCGCCCAACCAGATGATCCTGATGGCCAACCCGCCGCTGGACAAGGCGGACCTGACGGCGGCGCAGGCACTGGTCACGCAGGGGTACAACCTGTTGCCCGACCCGCTGGTGATCGGCGGGCTTCGCGTGACCGACACGAAGAAGCTCTCCAACAACCTGCGCTTCCACGACTGCCTGTTCGTGGGCTCGATCGTGAGCGACAGCACGACCAACTACACGCACGCGCGCAACAAGGTCCAGTTCACCGGGGCGACGCGCTTCAGCACCGTCAATCCCGACTACCCCGATGACTCGAGCAAAAACCCGACGGCGTCGGAGCTTGTCGAGATTCTGAAGAGCTCGATGATGCTCCCCAGCTACTCGGTGGACATCGGCAGCTTCAACAGCCCGCAAAGCCAGAACGTGCAGCTCAACGGAGCCATCGTCGCGGGCGTGCTCGACGTTCGCGGGAACGCCTCGATCAACGGCGCGCTGCTGCTCACGTTCAAGCCCATCCTGGGTCAGGCCCCTCTCATCGACTCGAGCGGCAATGCCATTGGAAATCCGGCGGGCTTCAACGCGACACTCGGATATTTCGGACCAGCCGATGGCGACAACGAATCGCTCGATCCCACCACGCTGCCCAAGGTCAACGGCGTGACGATTGTCGGGTGGGATCTGGACGGGGACGGCCTGGCCGACCTTGGGCCCACACAGACGCCCACGGCGGCGCAGCTGCTGGCGGGCGCGGTGGTCGTGCCCTTCAACGGGTACGGCAGGATCGACCTGAGGTTTGATCCCAACATGAGCCTGCCCAACGGGCTGCCGCTTCCACTTCAATACGCCCCTCGCGCGTCCACCTATAAGGAGGGCCGTCCATGAAGCACCGTTCAACCAATCGCGGGGGATTCAGCCTGATCGAGATGCTCGTGGCACTGACGATCTCGGCCTCGCTGCTGACCGCCGCCCTCAGCGCTCTGGACACGTCGTTCAAGAGCTACAAGCACATCACCGAGGGTGCATCGACGCAGGTCGTGTCGCGGATCTCGATGCATCGCATCATGGCGATGATCCGGACGGGCACGGAGTTCGCGCCGTATCCGGTTGACGTGCTGGACAACGCTCAGAACCCGCTGGTCAGCAATTTCATCGAGTTCAAGCTCCCCATCGCCGGCAGCACAACGGCCACACGCCTCATCCGCATCGAGCGGCGCGCCAACGGCAATGTACACAACGGGGAGACGCTTTTCGATCTGTACTACATCCAGAGCGACTATGAGGGGGACCACCTGAGCGCGCAGGAGGAGAGGCCGCTGCTTACCAACCTTCTCGATCTGACGTTCACGCTGGAGTACGACGTTGGACCCCGACTGCGTCGTGCGACGGTGGACATGACGGTGCGTCCCAACGAGGGCGGCGACGCGACGGTGTACACGACTCTTGAAGCTCCGACGATTCGGTTCGTGTCGTCGGTCGCGCCGCGCAGACTTGATGACTGAACACCGGTCTGGAGACCGGTGCCACCGGGGAGCCGGTTCGGAGAACCGGCCCACCAAGAACCGGCCCACCTGGAACCGGCGCACCAACGCTACCGCCTGACGGGCGCGTAGTTGAACTCGAGGTACCGCGCAATGTAGTCGACGATCGAGCTGGCCTCGGGGATGTCGGGGTTGCTCGTCATGCCCAGAGGCTCGAAGCGCATGCCCTTGAACCTCGACACGGCGTCGGAGAGCGAGAGCCCGTGCTGGATCGAGAGGCTGAACGCCCGGCAGAATGCCTGGCACATGCCGCTCATCGTCGAGCCTTCTTTGGACATCTTGAGGAATATCTCGCCCGGGCGGCCGTCGGGGTAGTGCCCGATGGTGAGGTACCCCTCGTGGTTGCCCACGCTGAACTTGTGAGTAACGGACTCGCGTGTGGCTGGGAGGGAGCTGCGTACCGATATCATGGGTGCGTGTTCCTCACGCCTCTCTGGGCATTCGAGCGATTCCGCGTGCGTTGGGCGGGGCGATGGATTCATCGCCGGAATGTAGCCGCCCTCGGCACCGGGACTGCGGGCGAGGCGACGAAAGTATCGGACGCTCCGCCCAGCATTCACCACATTCGTTGGCGGGATGAGCGACGCTTGGGGATCCTGCGGCATTCAGTGGCATTTGGGGGCCTTTGTTCGGGACACGGGGGCGGCGGCCCGATGATGCTCACGACGAGCCCGAGCTATTTCCCGAACACCGCTGCCACCCTAGAATCGGCCGGATGGACCCACGCACCGCCAATCACCAGAACCCTGTTCGCCGCTCCTTTGGACCGGTGATCCCGGCGTTTCTGGTCGTGGCGATGGTGTTCCAGATGTCGGTCGGCCTCGTTGACCGTGCATTCGCGCCGGTCTCGCCCGGTTCGCGTCTGTCCACGAATCTCATCGCCGAGGCATTGATCCGGCTTGTGGCCTCGGGCAAGGCCCAGGCTGCGAACCCGACACGCGACGCCAAGGCATCACGCGGCCCGTCGCCCATCGCACGAGCCGCCGATCGCGGCCCGCAACTAGGACGACAAGTGGCTCAGCTTCCAGAGCCGCCCCACTGGTCGCTCACCGATCTGCCGCCGCCGCTCGCGTGATTTTTTGCAGGCAGTCTCGCGCGTTCGCGGCGCGTCCCGATCTTGCAATCCCGGAAGAGCTTCGGGCACACGTCGGGCGTGGTCGCGGTCTCTCCACTCGAAATCCACACGCCGCTCCGAAGTTTCGGAGTGGCTTTGACGACAGAGGTATACCCATGGCCGAACGTGACATCCCAATCATCGGGCCGCTGATCAACCGCCTCATCGGCTCGCGCAACGACCGTTTCGTGAAGCGATACACACTGCGCGTGAAAGCGATCAACGCGCTGGAAACAGAGATGCGGGCACTCACCGACACGCAGCTTCGGGGCAAGCTCGCCGAGTTCCGCAGCCGCCACGATAAGGGAGTTGTGGCAGATGATCTGCAGATCGAGGCGTTCGCGGCCGCGCGTGAGGCGATGGATCGCTCGGTGGGTCTTCGCAATATTTTCAATCCCAAGCTGGGTTTCGATGCTTCCAGGCTCCCGCCGGAAGTTCAGACCCTGTACGCGGAGACCAAGGCTCAGATGGATGCGGCCACCCCGCTGGAGCCCACGGGGGCGTGGCTGGGCGGGCGCGAGGTGATTCCCGGTTGGCTGCAGATCGATATTCCGCTCGGGGTGTACGAGGCGGTGCGGGTGCTGTATCCCGAGAGCCGTCCGCCCTTTCGTGCCAGGCCTTTTGACGTGCAGCTCATCGGGGCGATGGTACTGGGTCAGGGCAAGATCGCCGAGATGAAAACGGGCGAGGGCAAGACGATCGTCGCCCCGCTGGCGACGTACCTGGCGTGCTGCGAGCGCATGCAGGTGCACGTGGTGACGGTGAACGACTATCTGGTGCAGCGCGACCGCGACTGGACCTCGCCGTTCTTCCGGGCGGTGGGGCTCACGGTGGGGGCGATCCACCCGCAGCACATGCAGGGCGAGGACGAGAAGCGCTGGATGTACCGGTGCGACGTGGTGTACGGTACGACGAGCGAGTTTGGATTCGATTACCTGCGCGACAACATGAAGCGAAGGGCCGAGGAGCAGGTGCAGCGCAAGCGGCACTTCGCGGTGGTCGACGAGGTGGACTCGACGCTGATCGACGAGGCGCGGACGCCGCTGATCATCTCGGGGCCGGCGCACGAGGGCGAGCCCAGGTACGACCTTGCGGATCGGCTTGCGCGTCACCTTGTCGAGAAGCAAAGGCCCTGGCAGGAGGCCGACGACGCGGTGCAGGAATGCACGCTGGAGATCAAGTCGATCGAGGGCGACATCCGCCAGCTCGCCGACAAGTCGCGGCTTCCCGAGCTTCAGAAGCAGCTCGCGGTGGACAAGGCGCGGCTGCCGGGCTTGCTCTCCAACCGGGCCAAGTTCACGCAGTATTACGAAGTGAAGCCCGAGCGTAAGCAGGCGTTCGTGTCGCACGACGGGATCACCGAGGCGCAGCGGGCCGCGGGCGTGGGGAGTTTCTACGTTGACCAGAACATCGACCTCCCCCACTTGCTCGAGCAGTCGATCCGCGCGCACACGGTCTATCAGAACGAGCGCGACTACATCGTGATGGACTCGGACGATCCGCGCACGGGGCAGAAGGTGCCCAGCATTGTCATTGTCGACGTGAACACGGGCCGCCCGATGGTGGGCCGCCAGTGGTCCGATGGGCTGCACCAGGCGATCGAGTGCAAGGAGAAGGTGCCGATCAAGGACGAGACGCAGACGGTCGCGACGATCACGATCCAGAACTACTTCAAGATGTACAAGCGGCTCAGCGGCATGACCGGCACCGCCGACACCGAAGCTCAGGAGTTCAACGACATCTACAAGCTGGACGTCGTCGCCATCCCCACCAACAAACCCATCGCCAGGCGCGACTTTGAGCATGTGATCCACCTGTCGGCGAAGGACAAGTGGAACGCGATCGTCGAGGAGATCAAGGCCTTCCACGACGCGGGCCGCCCGCTGCTGGTGGGCACCACCAACGTCGAGAAGAGTGAGACGCTGAGCAAGATGCTCACGAGCAAGCACGGGGTGAAGCACGAGGTGCTCAACGCCAAGCCCGACAAGATCGCCCGCGAGGCGGAGGTCGTCGAGAACGCGGGGCAGCTCGGCAGCGTGATGATCGCGACGAACATGGCGGGCCGCGGCACGGACATCAAGCTTGGCAACATCTCGCGCGAGCAGCTTCTGGAGCACTGGCTGCGTCGCGGGATCGCCCCGCGCACGCTGACGGTTGACGCCGACGAGCAGACGGTGCGAGAGCAGATATTCCGCAAGATTGCGCCGCAGGAACTGGTGATGAACAAACGGGACGTCGAGGCGATGACCTTCGCCGACCTGGAGCTTGCGCTGCTTCGGCTCTGGGCGTCCAAGACGACCCTCTTGTCCGAGCGGCAGGCCAACGGCATGAACGCCGAGGCCTTGCGCAAGGCGTTGGACGAGTCGGGCCGCTGCATGATGCACCGCATCCGTTGGTACAACAACATCGAGGAACTGGGCGGGCTGCATGTGATCGGCACCGAGCGGCACGAGTCTCGCCGCATCGACAACCAGCTCCGCGGGCGGTCGGGGCGCCAGGGCGACAAGGGCTCGACGCGCTTCTTCGTGTCGCTCGAGGACGACATGACCAAGCACTTCGCGGGCGAGACGATGCAGAACTTCCTTGCCAAGTTCGGCGGGATGAAAGAGGGCGTCTCGATCGAGCACCCGTGGATCTCCAAGTCCATCGAGCGCGTGCAGCGCAAGGTCGAGGAGCACTACTTCCAGCAGCGAAAGAACCTCCTCGAGTACGACGAGGTCCGCGAGCACCAGCGCCAGAACTTCTACGGCATCCGCCAGCGCGTCCTCGAAGGGCGCGACGTCAAGGGGCTCATCGTCGACTGGATCGACGACACCATCGCTTCCAATGTCGGCAAGTTCCTCTCCAAAGACTACCCTGCCGAGTGTGCGGCGGCGTACGCGACCAACATCCTGGGCAACCCTATCAACGCCGATCGCCTGCGTGGCAAGAACGTCGACGAGATGATCCACACGATCCATCGCGACGCCCGCGACGACGAGCGGGCCGAGATCGATCGAAGCCTGGGCGAGTACATGGCGGGCGCGGACTCGGAGATCGCGGTGGATTTCGACGCGCCGGGACTCGCAGGGTGGGCCCTGTCGAAGTACGGCGTGACGCTCGACGCGGACCAGCTCACGCGCGAGGGGCCGTCGTGCCGCCCGCGCGTCAACAATCTGCTCACGCAGGCTGCGTTCCACAAGATCGACGCCACCATCCTCTCGGGCATCGATGTGTACCTGCAGCCCGACTACGGGATGCAACAGCTCGCCGAGTGGGCGAACCACAAGTTCGGGACCCAGATCACCGCCGATGAGCTCAGGACGACGATCAAGTCGGACGCGACATCACCCACGAAGTTCCTTCTGGACCAGGCGCAGGGCAAGTACACGGAGAAGGAAATTCGCTACCCGATCAAGTTCGCGGTCGAGATGACCAAGATCATGATGCAGCGGAGCCCGGCCGAGGCGTTCGAGCAGCTCTGCCGCTGGGCGAATCAGCGGTACCAGATGGGCTGGACGACCGAGGTGATGAAGACCCGCACGCCCCAGTCGCTCATGCAGGATCTGCAGGTGAAGTCCGAGGCGTTCGTCAAGAGCAACCAGCTGACCACAGAGGTGGACGCGGCTCTTGCATGCAAGACCGACGATGAGCTGGACGCCCACCTTCAGTCGCGTTACCAGGGTGTCAGACTTCCCGACAGCATGCGGTTCATGCTCGCCGAGGAGCGCGGACCGGCCATTCGGGCTCTCATCGAGAACATCCTGCGGGCCGAGATGCTCATGTTCGAGCGATCGATCATGCTCGACGCGATGGACACGGCATGGAAGGACCACCTTTACGCGATGGACCAGTTGCACTCGACGATCGGATTCAGGGCCTTCAGCCAGAACGACCCTCGCATCGAGTTCAAGCGCGAGGGCTCGCACATGTACACCGCCGTGATGCAGCAGGTCCGCGACCGCGTGACCGAGCTGGTCTTCAAAGCCGAGCTCACGCCCCAGGCTCCACCGCAGCAAAGGCCCAGACAGGCCATGCCAGCTCCGCGCCAGCCCGCTCAACCGCCGCTCAACGCCATGAGCCTGGGCAGCATGGGCGGCTCGACGATCGCGGGTCCGGGCTTTGCGGCGGGGTTTGGCCAGTCGCGGATCGAGGGCGCGGGTGCCGAATCATCGCCGGACGAGCCGCCCTCCGAAGATTCCCGTACCGTGTGATCCGACGTGGCACGACCCTCCGGGGCGTTTCCCTGCCGTGTCAATACCGACTCGGCGAGACAGGCAAGCCACGCTCCGGAGGAGCGTGCTACCAAGAATCGACCGCAGCCCGTGCACCTATGCACGGGCTCTTTCGCGTATTTCCGGAACTACGCTTCCCGGACGCTCGCACCTTCCCTCACGCGACGTTCTACACCATCGGCGGGCGGCGGGCTTCCAGAGTTCAGCACATCGCGATAAAGGTCAGGAGACAGAGAATGGCGACTCGTTTGCGACTCTCGGTGATTGTCAGAAGGCCCTTCATTTCTCGCTCCAGTCTTGAGTTGTCACCCTACTCATATCAAACCGCGTGCCAGGGTTCGGCTACGCGGGCGGTGGATGCTCGCGGCGTCAACAGCGTGCAGATTACCGGGCAGACGGCCTTTGCACAAGAGCATTCGCGTGGCAGGCCGCGATGTTTGTCGCCTTTGAGCCTCGCGCTGTGTTGCATTGGCGCATCATCGATGCTCGCGGGCCACAGTGCCTGGGCCACAAGCACCGCGGGGCAGCCGCCGGCGAGCGCGACCGGACCGCTTCGGCCTGCCGAGACCCAGCCCGTGCCGGTGGTCCAATATCCAGATGCGGCCTCGTCGCTCGTGGCGTTCAACACTGTTTCGGGTTGGGCCCGCAAGGGAACGCTTCCCAAGGCAGCCCCCGCGAGCGGCATTCCGGACGTGCCCGCGTCGGCGGTCACGATCCGGTTTTTGGGCGAGGTGGTGGGCAAGGGCACCGACGCGATGGGAGGCCGGGCAACTTTGTGGCGATCGGCGTCGCTGGCGATTGCGGAGTCCGAGAAGCGGGTGCCGGTGGCGGTCGATGCCCTTGAAGAGAGCCACCGGGCCGAGATTCTCCGCGAGATGACGATCTGTGTGGAACTGGCCGGAAGCTTTGTGCCGCTGCGAGCGGCGACGTACGACGAGATCGACGCGGCGGTGAATCCGGGCGTCGAGGGTGTGGCGGTCCGCGTGGGCGAGAGGACAATGGCGATCTTTCCGGCGTCGATGCTCGTGCAGGGAACCGCGCCGGGTGATGCAGCGGCTTCGCTGGTTGGGTCGCTTCTGGGCGACCCGTCACGCGGGCTGCGATCCGACCCCGAGAGCCAGCCCGCAAAGCTGGGGACGCGCGAGGGCGTGACGTTCTACAAGTTCGCAGCCGCCGTGCTTGTGCAGCAGAGCGCGGCGAGCCTGCCGCAATTCGCAACGCGGGGCGGGCGCGTAGTCGCCGAGAGCGAGATCAACGCGGGGTCGATGCGCCAGTTCGCGGCGGGGCTCGCCGCGCATTTGATGGAACGAAAGTGGTCGGGCACTGAGCAGTTTGGCCTTCGCGGGTCGATGCGTGCGACGACGGCGCAGCACGACCCGCAGATCGCCCCGCCCGCCGAGCAGGCGATGATCGCCCTGGCTCTGCGCAAGTACTCAGCAACGAAGATCGTACCGACGGCGGAGGGCGCGAAGGCCTTCGCGGCGTACGAGGACATCACCGAGCAGCTTGCGAAGGTGGAGAAGGGCGAGAAGGAGCCATGGGCCGAGCCGCTCTCGTCGCTCATGTTCATCTCGGCCCTGGGGCAGAGGTGCTTTGACCCGGATTTCAAGCCCAGCGACGTGCTGAGCCAGGCGGCGGAAGAGTGTGCCAAGAAAGGCCTGCTGGGCGAGACCGCTCCGCAGTTCCAGGGGCTCAAGGCGCTCACGTGGCTCTCGGCGTGCGACAAGAACGATGTGGGCGCGGCGAAGAAGATGGCCGACGAGGTTGTCTCCGCGCTCTTCACGCAGCAAGCCGACGGCGAGCTTCCCACGCACATGCCGTGGCTCGTGATGGCAAGCCGTGCGGCGGGAGGCGGCACGTCGGCGGATGCCCACGCGACACGGCTCCGCGCGTTCCGCGAGCTCGCGTACACCTACGTGCTCACTCCTGCCGACGCGGGCGAGGACAATCAGGATTTAATCGGCGGGCTCGTGTTTCCCGGCTCGCGGTCGCCCTTGCCCAGTGCGCAGTCGGCCCGCGTTGTCGCGGGGCTTGCGGCGATGCTGGGAGACCCGGCCGTCACACCCAGGGCCGAGTTCACGAAGGAACTCGTGCGTCTCCTGCCCTGTCTGCGCTTCCTGCGACAGCTCGCCATCGACGATTCCAACGGCTGGATGTGCGCAAACTTGTCACGCGTGAAATGGGGCGTCCGCGGCTTCGCGTGGGACACTCGCACGCCCGGCGAGGCATCGGCCCTCACCCTCATCGCCCTGAGCGAAACGCTCGAC
>JAYVUC010000108.1:0-7720 GCA_043788295.1 Phycisphaerales bacterium | reverse complement strand
TGCCGCATGTGTACCACACCCCGACCCAAAGCGCAAGTCGGTGTATGTTCGGGCCGTGCCGTTGGAGACGGCTGAAGAGTTACCTTCCCCGATGCCCTTCAGAATTGGGACAAGGGCCCGCTTCCTTTCGGCGTTCATGGCTGCCACTAGCGCGGGCATCGTCTTCTCGTAGAAGTAGTGCTTGTCGATTGTGACCTTGGTCCCGACGGTCAGGGCGGAAATGGCGGCGAGCGTGGTCTTTGTCACCGTGTCGCCGAACGCCGCACCGGCCAGGTTGAGCGACAATACCAGGATGTCGGAGGCCGAGTCGAGAACCTGTTTTTCTGACGTGAGGTCGCGGATGAACCTCAGGTATCGCAGGTTCATCATCACGAGCCGCCCCGCGATCATCTTGTCGCGTTTCTCCTTCGAGACGGGATCCGCAAGCACGTCGCGGACAGCGGTCGCGTTGCTGAAGTGGATTTCCAGGGCCGCCAGATCGACTTCAAGGTCCGTCGACGGTTCTGGCGCGCCGCCTCTGACGTACTTATTGCACCCCGGCACCGAGCACGTGGCGCACATGAGGAGGATCATTGACCCCATCAGCCTTCTGGATCGCATCGTATTCCTTTTCTGTGTTTCAACGCAGAGCCCGTCACCCGACCCAATGAACATAACTCGCGGGGCACGTTCGTGCGCGTCGCGGGCATCGCGCCATCGAAGCCTTTCGCAGTCTTCATGGAATTGTGGATTGTGTTCAACAGAATTGTGCAAATAGACCGCACGACAGCACGAAAGTGGGTGCGTGATAAAATGTCCGGACGATTCGCCATCGATCAGAGAATGGCGATCACCCGACGGCCATTTCACGAATCGCGCCCACTACCTCAAAGCAGCGCACAAGCGAGGCCACTACGGCGATTGAGTCTCGTCGCTGAAGGCGTCGGCGCGGGCATTGCCCCTCGTCAGTAAGAGAGTGTCTGCGTGATCGACTCGGCGATGCGCGCGGTGTCGGGGATGTAGTCGAGCTCGAGCTTGTAGTACGGCATGACGGTGTCGAAGCCCGTGACGCGCTGGATCGGGGCCTTGAGGTGCAGGAAGCAGTTCTCCTGCACGATCGTTGCGATCTCGCTGGCCATGCTGGCGGTCTTGGGCGCCTCGCAGACGATCACACAGCGGCCCGTTTTCTGCACGCTCTGAATGATCGTGTCGGAATCCAGCGGATAGATCGACCGCAGGTCGATCAGTTCGACGCTCACATCCTCGGGAAGCTGGTCCAGCACCTTCATGCAGTCGTGTACCGGCCCGCCCCACGAGACGACCGTCAGGTCCGTCCCCTCGGCCAGCACTTTCGCGACGCCGATCGGCACCGTGTAGTCGCCCTCGGGGATGTGCTCGCGGAATGAGCGGTACACACGCTTGGGCTCAAAGAACACCACTGGGTCGGGGTCGCGGATGGCCGCGAGCAAAAGTCCCTTGGCGTCGTAGGCCGAGCTGGGCATGACCACCTTCAATCCCGGCGTGTGTGCGTAGATTGCCTCGGGGCTGTCGGAGTGCAGCTCTGGCGCATGAATGCCGCCGCCCACGGGCACGCGAACGACCATGGGGATCGTGACAGCGCCGCGTGTGCGTGTGCGATATCGGGCGGCGTGGTTGGTGAGCTGGTCGTAGGCGGGCCCAAGAAAGCCATCGAACTGGATCTCGGGGATTGGCCGCATGCCCGCCATAGCGAGCCCGATGGCGGTACCCATGATGCCCGACTCCGAGAGCGGGGTGTCGATGCAGCGGTTGTCGCCGAAGCGTTTCTGGAGCCCTTCGGTAACGCGGAAGACGCCGCCGTTGAGCCCGATGTCCTCGCCCAGCAGCACGACGCGTTCGTCGCGTTCCATCTCCTGTGCGAGGGCTTCGTTGATGGCGTCGACGAGGGTGAGGCCCTTCTCTTTCATCATGTCGGTGCGGGGCATGGGTGCTCCAATGGGTTGAGGCCGGGAGTTTAGCTTCGTCGAAACCGGGTGGCGTTACGACTTGATCGCGCGGATCGCCAGGAACATGGGAATCTCGCGGCGTGCCCGGTTCTCTTCGGCTGCGCGGGGGCCGGGCTGGCTCGTGCGGACGCTCGCCCATTCTTCGAGTGCATCCACTCGCAGGCCCGCTTCGGCGAGGGCTGCGACGTAGGTCTGGATCGGGCGGTGGAAGGTGAGGGTGACGACGGGGGGCTTGCCGGCGGCGACTGCGCCGGGGTTCATCACGATCTCGCGCTGTCTGGGCGAGAGATAGCCATCGACGCGGCGGAATTGTTTGGGCTGAGGCTGCGGGCGATTGGCGGGGTCGCGTTTGGCGAAGGGATGGGGCTGGGCGGTGGCCCATTCCCAAGCCGTCTGGCCGGGCGACCGGAAGGCGGGGTGGAGCATCACCATGACGAACCTGCCGCCGGGTTTGAGCACTTTGGCGACGCCCGCAAAGACCGGGCCCGTGGGCTCGATGTTCATGATCGCCATGACGCACGCGGCCGCGTCGAACGTGCCGAGATCACGCTCGCCGAGTCTCCGGGCGTCGGCAACGGCGTATTCGCACCGCTCACCGCCACCGATTTTTTTGGCACGCTCGATGAGCGAGGGTGAGGCGTCGACACCGACGACGCGGGCACCAAGATCGGCGAGGCGGCGGCACAGAATGCCCTGCCCGCACGCAACATCAAGGATGCGGTCGCCCTCTCCGCGTGGGGAAGGTGCGAGAAGCCGCACGGTGCCGGGAAGAATCACGCGCTCGTGATGGTCGCTCACGCGGTCTTCGAGCAAGCTGTCATACCACGTGGCGACGTGCTCCCAGCCCTTGTCGGTCGCGGGAGCGGGCTTTTTCGAGTCGTGGAGCTTGGGCGGGGCCTTGGGTGCGGCGGCGATGGGCACATCGTCGCCGAAATCGACCTGATCCTCACCCTTGATCCCGACAAGCTTGAGCATCGCGGGCGGGATCGGGCTCTCGAAGCGGACTTCGGCCCCGGTGGCGGGGTGGATGAACGCGAGGGTCATCGCGTGCAGGCAGAGCCGCGTTTCGGTGCCTGAATCGGAGCCGTAGCGGCGGTCGCCGATGATCGAGTGTCCGATCTGATTGAGGTGGACGCGGATCTGGTGCTTCCGGCCCGTTTCGAGGCGAACGTGCAGGAGGGAGCGATTCCGGGCCTGTGTCAGAACCCGGTAGTGGGTGACGGCCGGTTTGGCCGTCGCGTGTTCCTCGTGGTCGGTATCGCGGCGCAGGTGCAGGGGCACCTCCCCTGGCGATTCGACCGAGTGGATCATGCCGCGGGTATCTTCGTATAGGTAGGAGCGGACGGTGCCTTGGGATTCGCCTGGGGCGAACTCACGTTCGACGATGGCGGCGTAGACGCGGTGCATGCGGCGGGCCGAGAGCTCTTCCTTCAAGAGTTCGTACGCGCGATCAGACTTTGCAAAGACCAGGAGGCCCGAGGCCTCGCGGTCGAGGCGGTGGATGATCCAGGCACGAGAGCCCCTGCGTTTGGCGGCGTCTTTGACGTGCTCTTTCACCTTGCCGAAGACGTTATCGCCGTGGTCGCCCGGAACGATCGCCGAGAGCATACCGGCGGGCTTTTCGATGACGATGACGTCGTCGTCCTCGTGGACGATGCGAAGCCCGCGGCAGATGTACTTGTCACGGGAGGCATGGCGGGCGGCGTGGGCCCCAGAGGAAGCAGAGGGCGAAGCTGGGGCGGGTGGGGAGGCTGGGGGTCGGGGCATGGACCATTGTTGGCCATGGAATGCCAGAGGTGAGTCTTCGGTGGAACCGGTGGTAGGTTTGGGACGAATGGATGCCAAACACGGGGTGGAGAGACCTCGTGGTTTCGTGCGCTGAGGGCACGGAAGACTGGCTTGGGAGAAATCTGGTATCGTCCCGACGGATATCGCGTTCCTACCATCCACGTTCCACATCCCGCCCACCCCAGTCCATTCCTCGCTCACTACGGCACCTCGGCCGCTCGGCGTTTGATCGGAGCACAGCACCCGCATGGCACGTTCTCGAAAGAAACTCGGTGAAATCCTGGTCGGCTGGGGGGTCATCACGGCTGATCAGGCGGAGAAGGCGACCCAGCAGGCCCAAAAATCGGGGAAGCGGATGGGCGACTCGCTCGTGGACCTGGGCTTCTGCAAGGACACCGATGTCGCCAAGGGTCTGGCCAACCAGTTCGGGATGGAGTATTTCGACCTTGACACCGCGGGCGCGCTTGCGAAGGTCAATCCCAAGCTGATTCCCGACGAGGTCATCAAAAAGTACCACGTCCTGCCGCTCAACAAGTCGGGCAACCGGCTTCAACTGTTGATCCACGACCCGCTCGACCTGGAACTCCAGGACATGCTGCGGTTTCGGCTCAACGTCGAGATCGAGCCCAAACTCGCGGCCCGTTCGCAGATCAAGCGGTACATCGACGGGGCGGGGAGCGGAGGCCCCACGCCCCAGACGGCCAAGCCTCTGGACCCCGGGGCGAGCCTGATCACCGATTCGATCGACAAGACGATCGACAAATCCGTCGACAAGTCGATGGACAAGTCGATCGATATCAGCTCCGAAGAGGCGCCGATCGTGCGGCTTTGCAACCGCATTCTGACCGAGGCGGTCAAGATGCGGGCGAGCGATATCCACGTTGAGCCCATGGCCGACCGGGTGAGGCTGCGGTACCGGATCGACGGTGTGTGCATCGAGCGGGACAATCTGCCCAAGCGGATGCAGAACTCGATGCTGTCGCGGTTCAAGCTCATGGCGGGCATGAACATCGCGGAGAAGCGTGCGCCGCAGGACGGGCGAATCAAGATCGACGTGGACGCTGCCCCGATCGACTTTCGCGTGTCGGCGTGCCCGGCGTACCACGGCGAGAGCGTCGTCGCCCGTATTCTCAGGCCCGACAGCGTCCGGATCGGCCTGACGAATATCGGGTTTGAGCCCGAGAACCTGGCGGCGTTCAACAAGATCATCCGCAGGCCCAACGGGATTTTCCTGGTGACGGGCCCGACCGGGTCGGGCAAGACGACGACACTCTATTCGGCCCTTGACCTTCTCAACCGCCCCGACAAGAAGATCATCACGGCCGAAGACCCCGTCGAGTATCAGTTCAGCGGGATCAATCAATGCCAGGTGAAGGAGAGCATCGGGCTCACGTTCCCGGCGATTCTGCGGTCGATGCTGCGTCAGGCTCCAAATATCATCCTGGTGGGCGAAATCCGCGACAAGGAAGTGGCCGAGATCGCTATTCAGGCGGCCCTGACAGGCCACCTGGTTTTCAGCACCCTCCACACCAATGACGCACCCAGCGCGATCACGCGACTGGTGGACATGGGCGTGAAGCCGTTCCTGGTGGCGAGCTCGATCCAGGCGGTGATGGCACAGCGGCTGATCCGCGTGCTGTGCAAGCAGTGCAAGGGCCCGCTGGACGAGAAGCCCGATCCCAAGTACATGAGGCTCTGCGGGATCACCCCCGAGGAGGGTGCGGGTAAGTTGCTCAGGCCCGTGGGATGTCCCAACTGCAACAACACGGGCTATCGCGGGCGGCAGGCGATTTTCGAGTTGATGGTCATGAACAACACCATCCGGGAATTGGCCTTCAAGCTTGCGCCGATCACCGAGGTCCGCCGGGCAGCGTTGGCCAACGGGATGAAGCCGCTGGTCAATGACGGGAAGATAAAGTGCCTCAAGGGCGTGAGCACGATCCACGAAGTTTCATCCAACACGCAGGTCGACCTGGACAACATTGCCTCAGAGGCCTGAGGCATTCGGGCCCACGAGCCGGCTTTCAGGCAACGAGACGGACAGCATTCCAGACAGCAGCACGGGCAGATTCGTTCGATCCAGACTCATCCGCCAAAGACCCAAGGAACCCGACCATGTCCTCAATGCAGATCGACCGGCTCCTCGACACCGTCGTCAAGATGAGCGCGTCCGACCTTCACCTGACCGTCGGGAGGCCCCCGACGATCCGGTTGCACGGGCACATCCGCAACCTCCAGACCAAGACACTCGAGGGCGACGACATGGTCGCGCTCATGAAGTCGATCACACCAGAGCGAAATCAGCAGGAGCTTCAGGAGCGGGGCGGCACCGACTTTGGCTTTGCCTACGGCGACGCGGCCCGCTTCCGCGTCTCGGTCTTTCGTCAGCGCGGCGACATAGCGATGGTGCTGCGGCAGATCCCGCGCAAGCTCCTGACGTTCGAGCAGATCGGCCTGCCCGAGATCTGCCGCGACCTCATCCGCAGGCCTCGGGGGATGTTCCTGGTGACGGGGCCTACGGGTTCGGGTAAGACGACGTCGCTGGCGACGATGATCGACTACGTGAACACGAACCTGGATCGGCACATCGTGACGATGGAAGACCCCATCGAGTATTACCACTACCACAAGAAGTCGATCATCAACCAGCGCGAGGTGGGCAACGACGTGCCGACGTTCGCCGAGGCCCTTCGCCGCGTGCTGCGATCGGACCCCGACGTGATCCTGGTGGGCGAAATGCGAGACTTGGAAACGATCGAGTCGGCGGTCCGGGCGGCTGAAACGGGCCACTTGGTCTTCGCGACCCTGCACACAACCGGGGCAGCCAAGACGATCGACCGTATCGTCGACGCGTTCCCCGTCACCCAACAAAACCAGATCAGGGTGCAGCTCTCAACATCGCTGTTGTGTGTGCTGAGCCAGGTTCTGCTGGCGCGAACCGATGTTGTGGGTATGGTGGCTGGCTACGAGTTCCTGGTGGTGACGCCCGCCATCGCCAACCTGATCCGTGAAGGCAAGACCTTCCGCATCGACTCGGCGATCCAGACCGGCAAGAAGTTCGGTATGCAGTTGCTCGACGATCACCTTTGGACGTTGTATAGCAAGGGCATGATCGGGCCTGAAGAGATGATCGATAAGAGCAAAAACCCAGCTGAGCTGACCGACCGTATCCACCGAATGGGGCGGACAGTCGGTCGTCAGGAGTGGGACGAGGACGTTGATCTCGCCAAGGAGACCTGATTGGGCGTTCAGAACAGGCTAAAATCCAGTTGTCGTGTCTAAATGCACCTATTGAACTTTGCACGCACGTTGAACCGATCTGTTATACTGTTCGAAAGGACTGTACAGGTAGCGATGCTGTTCGCGGTAACCGAGAACCACGAGCATCGGACCTGGGAGCATCGACTGGGTGCAGTCGTCGAATGGGCTTTGGTTGGTCGGGGCCGGTCGATTCGGGCAATTGGTAGCCGCCGGTTACCAAGGGAAAGCGGTTTGCCTGGGTGATTTGTCAGGATGGCGTGTGTGCTGGGTCGGAATGAGATCGCCATATGAGTGAAGTGCTTGATCTATCGAAGACGAAGGGCCAGAAGCTTGGCCGCATTCTGACCAAGATGAGCCGGACGAGCCGTGAGCAGGTTCACGAGGCACTGGCGATCCAGAAGACGCGCAAGTCAAAGATTGGTGACTTGCTCGTTGAGCTTGGGTACTGCGTGGCGCGTGACGTGAACGAGGCGCTCGCGGCGCAGGCCGGTCTTCAGTGGATGGAGCTCAAGGACTTTGAGATTTCCGACGGCTACCGGGACGTGATTCCGTCGGAGAACGTGCGGAGCTACGAGGTGGTGCCGGTTGAGTACAACGCGACGGCCAAGAGGCTGAAGATCGCGATGAAGTCGCCGGACAATTTCCGGGCGGTGGACGATCTGCGACTTTTGATGGGGTTCAACGTGGAGGCGGTGGTAGCGGACCCG
>JAYVUC010000107.1:0-2691 GCA_043788295.1 Phycisphaerales bacterium | reverse complement strand
CCACCTTATTCGCCACCACCTCAACGCCCCACGCGTCCAGAAGCCTGGCGAGCGAGCTGCTGCGATCGGCCATCAGCGCCTGCATCTGATCGCGGGCGTTGATGCTGTCGTCGGTCTGGCAGAGGGGATCGACAAAGATCATGAGCCGCCCGCCGCGCATCACGAACTGATCGATCGCGTAGAGCGCAGCGTCGGGAAGATTCTTTGGATGAACGACGACCAGCACGTCGATCGTGCCCGGCACCTCGGTGATCGTGGATTGAAGCACCTCGGTCTTGAACGCCTTGTCGAGCTCGGCGAACGCCTGCCACTTGGGTTTGGTCTGCGGCTGGCGCGTCTGCGGATCAAAGGTGAACCCGCCAAGCCCCACCGAACCCATGAGCCCGATGGTCTTTTTGTCGGTGGACCTGAGCGAGTAGAGGATCTTGGAAAGGTCATACTCCAGCAGCCGTTCCGACGACGGATCAAACCGCGGGATCAGCTCCTTGCCCGTCGTGCTATTGGTGCCCACAAGCCCGAAAAACAGCACGTCGCCCTTGTCGTTGATGGGCTGGGGCTCGAGCCCCGCGTCGGCGGCCTGCTGCTCGTCGTCGCTGAACGGCTCGGGGTGCACGATCCTGAGCTTGATCTTGCCGTGCGATTCGTCCGCGATCGCCTCGAGCATCTCGGTCACACGCGTCCCGAACGCCCGCACGTCGGGCCTGTCCACCGCAGCCTTGGCGGAGAAGTAGAACGTCAGCGAGATCGGCTCGTCGATGTCGCGGGCGATCTTGCGGGCGCCCTCCGAGAGCGTGTAGAGCCTGGCTGCGGTGAGGTCGATGCGGGCCGACTTCAGCGCGTTGTTGGAGAGCAGATTGATCGCAAAGAAAAGAGCGATGAGCAGCACGAGTCCGGCGAGTCCTGTCACAGTCTTGTTCATGTTCTTGTCTTCCGGAAATCCATCCCGGGGCTCTCCCGGGCGATCGGTGTTCAAAGGCGGGGTGCTTACTCGGCCTTCTTCATCTCAAGGATCACGCCCGTCGCCGCCACAAACGCGACGATGAGCGACACAAAGAAGACCAGGTCACGGATCTCAAGGACACCCTTGCTGATCGACTGGAAATGGGTCAGAAAGCTGAAGCCCGCGATCGCGTCGACGACAACCGCCGGGGCCCAGCTCTGGAAAAACTCCAGCACGGGCGGAAAGCCGGCGAGCAGGAACCCAAAGCAGACCACCACCGTGATGATGAACGCGATCACCTGGCTCTTGGTCGCGGCCGAGACCGCAGATCCGATCGCCAGGAAGCCCCCGGCCATCAGCGCGCTGCCGATGTATCCGGCGAAGATGACGCCGTTGTCGGGTTTGCCCAGATAATTCGCGGTGATCCACATCGGAAAGGTGAGGCACAGGGCCAGGATGGCGAAGAGCCATGCCGCGACGAACTTCCCGACCACCGCCGCCGTCCGGGAGATCGGGAGCGTCAGGAGCAGCTCGATCGTCCCGCTCTTGCGCTCCTCAGCCCAAAGACGCATCGCCAGCGCAGGGATCAGAAAGAGATAGAGCCACGAGTGCGCGTCAAAGAACGGCTGCAAGTCGGCCTGCCCGTTCTCGAACCAGTGGCTGAGCTGGAAGGTGAATACTCCCGCCAGGATGAGGAAGATCACGATGAACACGTACGCGACGGGGGTGATGAAGTAACCCGCAAGCTCGCGTTTGAGAACCGGGACAAAGCCTCGCATCGAATCCCTTTCACTTTCAATGGCAATGAAACCGAGGGCAACCAAACCGGGCCCGCAAACTCAGGCCGCGGTGATCTGCCTGAAGACGTCGTCGAGCTTGCCAGACTGCACGTGCATCCACTCGACCCGCCACCCACGCTGCGTGACCAGCCGTGCGACCTGATCGGCGATGAGCTTGCCGGGCACGGGCATCACCGTGCAACGGACAAGCGTTGAGCCGCCCTCCTCGCTCGTGCCGCCGTCCTGAACCCCCGCGACACCAGGAAGCTTGGCGAGATCGTCGAAGATCAGTGCGCCGGGCTGGGGTCGAATGCCCAGCGAGACCGAGTTGTGGAACTTGGACTTGGCGAGCAGCGAGGCCGGTGTGCCGTCAACCAGAACCCTGCCCTTGGCGATGATGACCGCCCGGGTGCAGACCGCCTCGACCTCTTCGAGAATGTGGGTGGAGAGCACGATCGCCTTGCCGCCGCTTGATGCCATGTCGCGGATGAGCTTGCGGACCTGGTGCTTCTGGTTGGGGTCCAGGCCGTCGGTGGGCTCGTCCAGAATCAAGACGTCGGGGTCGTGCAGGATCGCCTGGGCAAGCCCGACGCGGCGTTTGAAACCCTTGGAAAGCGTGTCGATGGGCTGGTACAGCACGCCGCCAAGCTGGGTGAGTTCAACCGCCCGGTCGATCTTGGCTCGAAGATCAGCACCCGAGAAGCCGCGAACCTCGGCGATGAACTTCAAGAAGCCCGTCGTGGTCATGTCCGAGTACAGCGGCGCGCCCTCGGGCAGGTAGCCGATGCGGCTCTTGACCGCGAGCGGGTCGGCCACCACGTCGTGCCCGCAGACGTTGATCGTCCCTCCCGTGGGCGAGAGGAATCCCGTGATCATCTTCATGGTCGTGCTCTTGCCCGCGCCGTTAGGCCCAAGGAACCCCAGCACCTCACCCTTCTTGACAGTGAGGTCGAGTCGGTCAACAGCGAGAAT
>JAYVUC010000106.1:0-8688 GCA_043788295.1 Phycisphaerales bacterium | reverse complement strand
CTCGATCGTGAGCCCATTCGACGCGACCACCCTTGTTGAGGAGGATGATGCGAGCGTTGGAAGGTCCGACGGTGCCGGTGAACTCTGTAATTTTGCCTGCGTCGGAGTAGACGGTGATAACGGCCTTCCAGAGTTCGGCCGGGATGCCCTCACGCACCCCATCGTCGATTTGGTTGGCGAAGAGTCCGGGGATGAGGCCTTTGATGGTCGGGATCTCGTAGAGGTCGATGGGTGTGCGGAGCTGGGCGAGGCCGACCATCCAGCGGTCGATATCGAACTGGGTGTTCTGGCGGCAGCCGATGAGGAGCAGTGCGGGCTTGCCCGCGAGATCGGCGGGGATGTTCCACTGTTTGCGGTCGAGGCCTTCGCCTCGGACGGTCGGGAACGGCTTGCCGCTGAGGAGTGACTGATCGACTGCGCGGTCGGCGGCACACCCACTGAGAGGCGAGATGGACAAGAAATACAGAGTGGCGAGTGGCAGAATGTGACGGGAGAGCATGGGCGTGCATTTCTCGTGATAGCTGGAAGGAAAGGTCACTATACGATTCCGCCAGCATCAGAGTGATGGGTTGAGTCTGGGCGCGGGATTCAGGAATCGGTTTGGAAGGGGAAGCGAAACGATGGGAAGACTTCTGAGCACGGCGAAGTTCACCATCCTCATCGACGGCGAGTGCCCCTTGTGCTGCAAGGAGGCATCGTTCATGCGATGGCTGGATGGGGGGAAAGAGCGACTGGCGATCGTCGATATCGCTGGGGCTGGCTTTGACGCGGCTCGGTATGGGCGAACATTTGAGCAACTCATGGGGGAGATTCATGGGGTGCGGAGCGATGGAACGCTCGTCACAGGGGTGGAAGTGTTCCGACTGGCGTATGGGGCAGTGGGATGGGGTTGGGTGCTTGCGCCCACGGCCTGGCCCGGGCTGAGATGGGTCTCGGATCGGCTCTATGTGTGGTTTGCGGAGAACCGACTGCGGCTCACTGGGCGGGCGTTGTGCGAGGGAGGCCGGTGCAAAGTGCCGGGTGCTGCGGGGTCACAAAGGCCGTAGTCTTGCCCATGGAACTGCCGTTTGCGCTGCCGAAGGTGACTGCGAAACAACGTGAGCGGGCGATGCGGCTCTTGGCGAGGCTTGATGCACACTGGTCGCATTCGAAATGCGAGCTGGTGTATTCGACGGCGCATGAGCTGCTGGTGGCAACGATTTTGTCGGCGCAGACGACCGATGCGGGCGTGAACAAGGTGACGCCGGCGTTGTTCAAGGCGCTTCCGACGCCGGCTGATTATGCGAGGGCGAGCGAGGCGGAGATCGAGCCGTATATCAGGTCGATAGGGCTTTTCAGGAACAAGGCGAAGGCTGTGCATTCGGCGATGACGACGCTGGTGGAGAAGTTTGGCGGGGAGGTGCCGCGGACGATGGAGGAGCTGCTCACGCTTCGCGGGGTGGCGCGCAAGACGGCGAATGTGGTGCTGGGCAACGCTTTCGGCATCAACGTGGGGATGCCGGTGGACACGCATGTGCAGCGGCTGGCGGTGAGATTCGGACTTGTGAAGCCGGGGCTGACGGCAGAGAAGGTGGAGCGGGTGCTGCTCGCGTTGTTTCCCAGAGAGCGGTGGTGCGATGTGTCGCACATGCTGATCTGGCACGGGCGGTACGTGTGCAAGGCGCGGTGTGCGGGGTGCGCTGACCACGAGATATGCCGGGAGTTTGGGGAGGGGTGCGAGTGTCGCGGGGGTGCGAAGGGGAAGAAAGCACCCCCCGGTTTGCGCCGGGGGCTCTGAAGGAGGCTCGATGGTGGTGAATATGCCCGACAGGAGTCGAACCTGTAACCTCTGCCTTCGGAGGGCAGCGCTCTATCCAGTTGAGCTACGGGCACTCTTGCCCTCCATGCTACGATCGGCCCCGTCCGATGGCAACCTCCTCGACAGCTCCCGCCGGCTCGCTTCTGCCCACGCCCGCGGGTGCGGTGTACTCGTTCACGTTTTTGAACTCGATGGGCACGGCACTTGTCACCAACGGTGTGTACTACATCACCGAGAGCGGCTACGGGTTTACGCGGACGGACAACTTTTTGCTCGGGCTTTTCATGGGCATCTCATATGTGCTCAGCGCGTGGGCGACACAGCCCATGATCGCGGGACTTCGACGGAAGTTTCCGGGTCTCTCCAACCGCGGGGTGCTGCTGTTCCTCATGTCGGCCCTGGGGCTGCTTTGCATTGTGCCGCTGGCGATGCAGACGAGCGGGGCGAGCGGTTCTTTGGGAGGGCGTGCGGGGCTGATCGGGCTTTGGGTGACGGTGCTCGCGTACAACATGCTGACGGGGGTTCTGTGGCCCATCGTTGAGAGCTTCGTCGCGGGCGGGCGGCGTGGGGATGAACTGCGGCGGACGATGGGCGTGTGGAACGTCTGCTGGTCTTCGGCGGCGATTCCGGCGACCTTTGTGCTCGCGCCGCTGGTGGGAAGGCATCCCAACGAGGCGATCGCATCGATGACGGCGGTCCACATGATCGCGGCAAGTATTCTGGTCAAGTTTACGGCGGAGCCGGTGCCTCTGGCGACGGGAGAGAGCGAGCCGCATCCGCCGGTGTACAACAAACTGCTGGTGGCGTTTCGGCTTTTGATGCCGATGACCTACGCGGTATTCACGACCCTGTGCCCGATGCTGACGACGATGTTCGCGGAGCAAGGCGTGGCGGCGGACTACCGGCCCATTCTGGGGCTGGGGTGGGTGGTGCCGCGGATTCTGGGATTCCTGGTCTTTGGAATGTGGGCTGGTTGGCATGGAAAGTGGTGGCCCGCCGTTGGAGGCGGTGCGACGCTCGTGGTCGGGTTTGGGATCGCGGTGCTGAGCCCGCAGCTTTCGGCGCAAGGGATGGTGTTGCCGGTGATGCTGGTGGGGCTTGGGATATTCGGCTTTGGGATGTCGATGGTGTATTCGGGGGCGATCTACTACGCGATGGAGGTCCACAAGAGCGATGTGGAGGCGGGTGGGACGCACGAGACGCTGGTGGGAATCGGGTACACGGTCGGGCCGATGTGCGGGCTGTTGGCTCAGGGCGGGGTGGGAATGAGCTGGGTTTCGGAGGCGAACTTCGGTGCGGTGCTGTTTGGGCTGGTTGGGGTGTGTGCTGTGGGGTGGACGCTGTGGGTGATGTATCGCGTTCGGCATCTGGCTGCATCCGAAATAACGAAGTAGCGGTAAAGGGAACGAGAACCTGATCTCGCGCATCCAAGTAGGAAGTGCGGGCGTGCTGGCGGCAAGGTTCCGGTTGGGCCGATAGCATGGACGTGTGCAAATGTTGCGCGGACCAGTGATCCGCGACGGTTTGCGGGACGATCCGACATCAGCGCGGCGGGCTCTGTGCGTACTACCGACCGCGATCAAGGGAGGCACTTCGCGTGGCATTCATGAACACGACTCGTCTTTGGCTGGGCGCTTTCACCTTTGCGGCGGGGGCTGCGTTCAGTCCTGCGGTTGCCATGCAGAATGGGGCGCTGGCGGCGGCGACGATTGGGGCGGTTGAGAGCGGGGACACGACGGCCGAGTGGTCGGCAAAGTTGTGGGCGGCGGCCAAGGGCGGGGATGACGCGACGTTCCAGAAGATGCTGGGGGATTTTTCGGCCAAGGACGCACCGGCGGCGCTCGTGAAGTCGATCGAGCGGCTGCGGGAGCACTACGCGGCGCGCGAAGTTGACCGCGGAGCGAAAATCACCAAAGCCCGAGAGGAACTGACCAAGAAGTTGGGCGAGAAGTTGGGCGAGGGGCAGGACGCCGTGGCGATCGCCAAGGCGCTCGTGAGCGCGATGGAACTTTACGATCTGTCGATCGACAAGCAGGCTGTGCTGCGCGAGGCCGGTGTTTCGGCACTTGCGGTGAAGGCGGACACTGCGGCCCGCGAGGCGGAAGCGAAGGGGCAGTGGCTGACGGCGAGCGAGCTGTTTGTGAGGCTGCAGCTTCTGATGGAAGAGGTGCCCGAGGGCGTGAAGTACAAGAAGGACGTCGAGCGGGTGAGCCACAGGCTGAACATGCTGCGGATGTACGTGCCCAAGCGGCTCTGGGAGCTGCAGAACGAGCGGCGCGTGGCGGGCGGGGAGGGCAAGCCTTTGCCGCCTTACAACGCGGTAGGCGATGAGTATTCGGAGAAGCTCAAGGGGATCGAGACGCGGGCGGTGGTGGATGCCCTCACAAAGTCGGCGTATGACCACGTTGACCTGGCGGACTTCAGGCGGATATTGCTGGGGTCGATCGAGGGGATCCGCACACTTTTGACGACGACCGATCTGGGAGCGACGTTTCCGGGGATCGCCGACGAGACAGCCCGCAACGCGATGATGGCGACCTTGGCGAAGGAAGAGGATGCGCTTCGCAAGGACGGGACGGTGGACCAGGGCGATTGTGACCGGCTGCTCAAGCGGGTGATCACGGCGAGCAACGAGACGGTGAAGGTGCCCGAGGCGGTGATCTGCCACGAGTTTGGCAACGGCGGGATCGACACGCTCGATGAGTTCACGGCGATCATCTGGCCCTATGAGATCGCACGCTTCAACAAGATGACCCAGGGCAGCTTCGTGGGCATCGGCGTGCAGATCGAGTTTGATGAGGCGAGCTTTGTCCGCGTCGTGACTCCCATCGACGGCACGCCGGCGCAGCGGGCGGGTGTGAAGCCGGGCGATCTGATCACCAAGGTCGGGGGCAATTCGATTTTCGGGCTCTCGCTAGACCAGGTGGTCGATCAGATCACGGGCCCGCGCGGGTCGATGGTGGCGATGACGGTGGAGCGCAAGGAGAAGCTCGCGGCGGATGCGCCGGCAGGGGCGGAGGCGGCCAAGAGCGAAATCGAGTTCCAGCTCAAGCGTGACAAGATCAAGGTGGCGACGGTGAAGGGCTGGAAGAAGACAGGTGTGGGCGAGCACGAGTGGTCGTGGTTTATCGACCCCGAGTCGCACATCGGGTACGTTCGCGTGCAGCAATTCTCGGAGACGACGGGCGAGGAGCTTGCCCAGGCGGTCTCGACGATGCAGCACGCGGGCGCGGGCGGGCTCAAGGGGCTTGTCGTTGACCTGCGGTTCAACCCAGGCGGATTGCTCGACCAAGCGGTGGCGATCTCGCGGATGTTCATCGATCAGGGGCCGATCGTGATGACTCGGGGCAGCTCGGGGCGGATCGAGGACACGCGCAAGGGCGACCGGTCGTCGACGCTCACGGACACGCCGGTGGTGGTTCTGATCAATCGCGGGTCGGCGTCGGCGAGTGAGATCGTGTCGGGCGCGATCCAGTATTACGGCAACAAGGGCGATATTCCCGCGCTGGTGCTCGGGCAGCGCAGCTATGGCAAGGGAAGCGTGCAGCAGGTGATGAACCTCACGGGCAACAAGACAATGATGAAACTCACGTCGCAGTACTACCTGCTGCCCGACGGCCGCGTGATCCATCGCAAGCCGGGCGCGAAGACGTGGGGCGTTGAGCCCAACTTCGGGGTCGAGATGATCCCGCAGCAGATCGCCGACGGGCTGACGTTCCGCCGCAATGCGGATGTGCTGGTCGAGGGCGCGGACCCGGCGAACGCGCCGAATCCAAGCGACCTGATCGAGAAGAACCTGGACCTGCAGCTCGAGGCGGCGCTGGTGCTGCTGGAGGGGCAGGTCGCGGGCGGGCACGGCGGGCAGGCGCACGCGGAGCGGTGATCGTCAGGTGATCAGGTGGTGGCGTGTCGCTATCGGACGGCGGTGTAACGGTTTCGCTGCATTGAGTGTTGTCGTGTGCGATGAGGCATCCGGCAAGTGGTGTTGTCGCTACTATTGGGCCGAGTATTCAGTGGGCTTGCGCGCGTTGCGGCCCTGACCAACTGCCTCGATATGTGCCAGGACAAGGACGCCGCTCGATGACGACGATCAGCAAAGACACGATTAGCAAGGACATGCACGGGGGCATGAAGCTTTCACAGGGCGTGACCAAGGCGTCGCCGACGGGTGGGGCGGCAGATCTGCTGCCCGACTCGACGATCGTGAAGTGGCTGCGGGACATGATGCTGATCCGCGAGTTTGAGATGCGGTGTGCGCAGGCGTATCAGCAGGCGAAGATCGGCGGGTTCTGTCACCTGTACACGGGACAGGAAGCAGTGGCGGTGGGGACGATCAACTCGCTGGAGCACGATGACCCGATCGTGACGGCGTATCGCGATCACGGGCACGCGCTGGCACGCGGGATGGACGCGGGGGCGTGCATGGCCGAGATGTTCGGCAAGATCACCGGATGCGCCAAGGGCAAGGGCGGGTCGATGCACATGTTCGACCGGCCCAACTGGCTCTTTGGCGGGCACGGGATTGTGGGGGCGCAGACGCCGCTGGGCACGGGGCTGGCGTTCGCGGCGCGGTATGAGTGGGAAGTGCTGGGCAAGAGCGTCGATGGCGGGGCGGCAAAGAAGAAGGTGTCGCTGGCGTACCTGGGCGACGGGGCTCTGAATCAGGGCTCGCTGCACGAGTGCATGAACCTGGCGGGACTTTATTCGATTCCCGTCATCTATGTCGTTGAAAACAACGGGTACTCGATGGGCACGGCGATCGAGCGCGGGACGACTATGGCGCACGATCTGCGGGCGAAGGCTGCGGCGTATGGGATTCGCGGCGAGATCATCGACGGGTTTGACGTGGTGGACCTGTACAACAGCTTCAAGCCGCTGGTGGATTGGTGCCGCGAGAATCAGAAGCCGGCGTTTGTGGATCTCAAGACGTACAGGTATCTTGGGCACTCGATGAGCGACCCGCAGAAGTACCGGACGAAGGAAGAGGTCGAGCAGTTCAAGGGGAAGGACTCGATTGATGCGCTGGCGTCGCGGCTCATGTCGGCGACTGAGCCGCGGGCTGTGAAGGCCGGGAAGCCGGTGCTGAGCGAGGCGGAATATCAGGGACTTCAGAGCGAGGTGAACGAGATCGTGCGCGCGGCGATGGAGTTTGCCGAGAACAGCCCGGTGCCGGACCCGGCGACGGAGTTGTACGCGGATGTGTATCTGAACCCGATGCCGAATCTGTCGCCGACGACGGATTACATCCACGGGGCGCGGAATCCGATGATCTGACGGCAATGGTCTCACTCGCTTACGCTTGCGGTTCTGTAGATGAGGGAGTTGCGAGCGTCAGATGGCGAATGGTTGCCCTGCCCCCACGGCTGGTACCGGGGGCTCTGAAGGTCGTGGCTTGGCAATGCCGATAGAATGGGGTATGGGATTCACGCTCGGCGAACCTGAGATTGCTGCGATCGCTGGTTTTTGCCGCGACTGGAAGGTGCGAGAGCTCTCGCTCTTCGGGTCCGCGCTGCGTGAGGACTTCGGGCCTTCGAGCGATGTCGATATTCTCGTCGAGTTTGAGGCTGACGCACCGTGGTCGTACTGGGAGTGGCCTTTGATGCAGGATGCGCTCAAGGCGATCTTCGGGCGGGAAATTGATCTGGTGGAGAAGCAGTCGCTGACCAATCGATTTCGGCGCGAGCGGATTCTCGGCACGGCGAGGGTGCTGTATGCCGCTTAGCCCCGATGATTTTGCCTATCTGCAAGACATGCTGGTATATGCGCGAACCGTGGGACGGCTCGTTCAAGGAAAGTCGCTCGACGATCTTCTCAGTGACGAGGTTCTGAAGCTGGCACTGGAGCGGGCGATTGAGGTGATCGGTGAGGCAGCTCGCGGTGTGAGTGATGCCGGGCGGGCGTCCCATCCGGAGATTCCGTGGCGACCGATCATGGCGCAGCGGCACATCATCGCCCACGAGTACGGGGAGATCGTTCATGCGAAGCTTTGGCGCGTGGCCACGAATCACATACCGCCACTTGTCGAGCAACTCGAGGGCATTCTGACGGGACGAGAAGACTAGGGCGAACGGTTCGCACACCCTGGCTTGCGCCACGGATTCTGACAAGGCGGGTCAGGGCTTGGCTTCGTAGCGGGTGAACTCGTCGGCGTCAGTGGCACGCGGCTCGCTGGCTTTCCAGGCGGCGGCGTAGAGGTCGCCCAGCATCTGGCCAGCGCCCGTGAGTCGTTCGGTGATGAAGGCCTTGCCGGCGTTTTTTTTCAGCTCGCCGGACTTTTCGAGCTCGTAGAGCGGCTCGACGTGGTCGTAGCTGCGCTGGATGTAGTCGAGGAGAGCGGGCCAGATGTTCTCGGGGTCGATCGCCGCGCGCGCTGGGGACGGCTTGGCTTCATCGCTTGTCACGGGCGGCGTCGCGGCGGCGCCCTTGAGCGTCTCATAGCTCAGCGAGTGCAGCTTGAGCACGCCGCCGTCGATGAAGGAGTGGATGTTCTTGTCGGTGGTGTAGCTCTTGGGGTTGTCACCGATCCAGCCGTGATGGTGCTGGGTGGTGTGGAGCGGCTGGGCGGTATCGCCGACGAAGTGGGAGAGAATGCCCATCTCGGTGCGGATGTTGCCGCGCTCCTGGTCGATCTGGAGCGTGCGCTGGGCGGCGATTTCGGGCGAGGCGGCCTTGGGGAGTGATTCGAGGATTCGCACGGTGTGGAAGCTGGAGCGGAGCTTCTCGTAGTGCTCCATGATGGCGTAGGGGAGGAAGCCGGGCCATTCCTGGATGTGATTGGGGTCGAGCTTGGCGTTGTAGGGCTTGACGAGCTCGGGATGCTGGGCCCTGGCGAGGGCCATCGTGGCGATGTACTCGTTGCGGAGTTTGGGGAGGGTCTTGAGGGTGAGGCC
>JAYVUC010000105.1:0-16522 GCA_043788295.1 Phycisphaerales bacterium | reverse complement strand
GACCAGGGCCCTGTCCTCTCCCTCTCCGGTGCAAGACTCGAAATCAACTCCAGCGATTCGGTCAACCTCAACTGCAAAGACCTCAACATCAACACCACCGGCTCGCTCAACCTCGCGTCTCAGGGCTCCATCGCCCTCACCGCCGCCGCCAACATCACCGCCAAAGCACTCGGAAACACCGACATCGACGCCCAGATCGTCAACCTCAACTGCGGCCCACGCACCGACTACAACGATGATGCCCTCCCAAAGTTCGTCCTGCCCGAACCCCTAGCACCGCCTCCTCAAGACAGCCACGGCGGCGGCTCCCATGCGCACTGACCAGTAGCGGTGCCTCGCATAGGTTCGGGCGCCATCAGGGACGGGCGAATCGTCCGGCCCCGCCCCGATAACGTGCTCGGCCCCTCGCCTCACCCAGCGCGGACCCCATTTCCGACCGCCCGCCTCCCTCCCTTCCGATGCAAAGGAAACGGAGGTTCGCATGTCCCACGTCGTCGTCACCTACCACTATGTACGCCCGTCCAATTCCGACGGCGTCACCGGCATCACGCCCGCCGCGTTCGCCACCCAGATCCGCTTCATCCAGAAGTCCCACCGCATCGTCACCGTCGAGGAGTTCGTCCACAGCCACGTCGATGAGTCCAATCTCGCGCTGCTGACCTTCGACGATGCCGTGCGCGACCAGTACGAGCACGCCGCGCCGGTCATGGCCGACCTGGGCGTCCCGTGCGTGCTCTTCGCCCCCATGCGTCCCTACGCCACGCCCGATGAGATCCGAACATTCGACAACTCTGCTGGTCGCAGCCCGCTCGAAGCCCCAACGCGCAGCGACACCCGCTGGTGTACGCAGCATCTCCTACACGCGCTGGCCCAGGAACTGGGTTGGGCCGAGTTCGAGAGCCGTGCCAACACGCAACTCCTCGCGGCGAATTGCGGCGACATCGCCATCGACACCGACCATATGAACCGCCTCTACCACTACGAGGTCCAGTCCAAGCGACGCCTCAAGTACCTCTTCGCCTTCGCCCTCCAGCACGACCGCGCAACCGAAGTCCTCCACGCCGTCAACACCCACGTGGGCCTCCTCGCTAGCGACTGGTTCTGCACGCGCCGCCAGCTCCACGAGCTGCAATCCGCCGGGCACGCCCTGGGCGGCCACGGCTTCGACCATCTCGCTTACACCACACTCGCCCCCATGCGCCAGGCCGCCGACATGCACATGGCCCTCGCCGTCATGTCCCGCGAGTTCGGCTCCATGAACCGCGCCCTCGCCTACCCATTCGGCCAGTCCGACGCCGCAACCGTCGCCATCGCCGCCCAGCTCGGCTACACCCACCAGTTCGATACCAACGCCCGCGTCGACGCCAAGTTCCTCCGCTCGCACCTCGCGGGCCCGGCCATCACAACCGAGCTCAAGCACCACGCCCACCCGCTTGGAGCCATCGCATGACCACCCAGACTGCAACGCCTTCAACCGCCACCGCCCTCTCGATCGAGCCCTGCCGCGACGCCGTGCAGCTCCGTGAGTACATCGACACGTACTGGCGCAAGGACCACATCCTCGCCCGCGATCCGCGCATGTTCGAGTTCCAGTACCAGACCCCATGGGTCGATCGCTCGATCTTCCCGCGCGGCATCAGCGTCCTGGGTGCATACCAGGGCGACCGGCTCCTGGGCTTCCTCGGCGCGATCGTCGCGCCATACCCAAGGCCGCAGTCCTACTGGCTCGCCCTCTGGCATGTTCTCCCCGAACTCAAAGGTGGCGGCCAGGGCGGCAAGCTCCTCAACGCCATGCAGGAGATCGCCGTCGGCAAAGACGGCCGCGGCGGAATTGGTGGGGGTGAGAGCAGTGGGGGCGGCGGCTGGATAGGCACCTTCGGCGCAGGCCCCGAAGCCCTCCCTGTTTATCTCAAGCGCGGTTACGCCTGCCGCGCCGTCCGCCGCTGGATCTACACGCCTGCGATGGCGAACGATTCCGCCGCACTCCCGCGCACCATGCCCACCAACCGCGCCGAGAGCGACGCCCCCGCCGATTGGCTCACCTACCGCTACGACAACCACCCGCTCTTCGAGTACGAACGTCGAAACCAGAGCTTCTTCCGCAGCGAGAAAAACACCTGGGGCCGCGTCACGCACTGCCTCCGTCTCACCGGCGCATGGCAGTCCGACGCCGCCGATGTCTACGACCGCGAGGCTCTCCTCTCACGCTCGCAGGGTGTTCCATACCTCATGGACGCGTGGTCGTTCGACACGCCCGGCCCCGGCTGGACCCTCGCCGCCGACGATGTGCCCAGCGTCTTCCACCCGCCCCAGCCGCGCGGCAATCTGATCTACGCCGTCGGTCGCCCGTTCGTGCCCACAAACGTGCAGCGCGGCGAGTGCGACCAGGATCGTCCGAACTAACACGTTCTCCCAGTGCCGCATTTGGCCACTTGTGCCCATGCCCCCGATGGGGTAAACTCCCTCAAAGTGCCGCTGCGTGGCCCGGACTATGCCACATCAACCATTGCCAGCGAGCTCGGAAGGGACGCTGCCGCTATGGCCATCAACGAGGCAAAACTCAACGAGTTCATGGGCAAGGCCGTCGGCGACATCGGCGCAGCCATGTCCGCGGCCCTCGTCGTCATCGGTGATCGCCTTGGCATCTACAAAGCCATGGCTGCCCTCGGCCCCGCCACACCCGGCGAGATCGGCAAGAAAGCGGGGATCTCCGAGCGATACATTCGAGAGTGGACTCTCAACCAGGCCGCGGGTGGATACATCAGCTACGACGCCAAGTCCGGCAAGTTCTTCCTCTCCGAGGAACAGGCCTTCGCCTTTGCAAATGACGAGAGTCCCGCCGCCCTCGCCGGCGCGTTCGAGATCATCGGCGCAATCCACCGCGACACCAGCAAGGTGCAGGCCGCCTTCGCGTCGGGCAAAGGCATCCCCTGGGGTGATCACGACGCCTGCCTCTTCTGCGGCACCGAAAAGTTCTTCGCCGCCAGTTACCGCGGCAACCTCGTCTCCTCGTGGATTCCCGCCCTCGATGGCGTGAGGGACAAGCTCGATCGCGGCATCGCCGTGGCCGACGTGGGCTGCGGACACGGCGCCTCGACGATCATCATGGCTCGCGCATTCCCCAACTCCAGGTTCACCGGGTTCGATTTCCACACGCCCTCCGTCGAGTGCGCACGCCAGAAAGCCAGCGCGGCCAAGCTCACGAACATCACTTTCGAGTCCGCCGACGCCGTGAGTTTCCCGCCCACGCCCGGCGGCTACGGGCTCGTCACCTGCTTCGACTGCCTGCACGATATGGGCGACCCCGTCGGTTGCGGCGCACGCGTGAAACAATCCCTGGCTTCTGGCGGCACCTGGATGGTCGTCGAGCCCGCCGCCGGAGATACCGTCGAGTCCAATCTCAACCCCGTCTCTCGAGTCTTCTCCGCCGCGTCCTCGATGATCTGCGTCCCAGCCTCGCTGGCTTACAACGGCCCCGCTCTCGGCGCCTGCGCCGGACCGACCAAACTCATCGAGACCATCAAGAGCGCAGGCTTTGGTAGCGCCCGCGTCGCCACCACCACGCCGTTCAACCTGATCCTTGAAGCGAGGGCGTGATTCGCCTGGCAGACGTGCTCAGCCCTGCTCGCTGCAAAGGTGACGCACAAGCCGCGTCACGAACGTGACCGCCGTGAACGTCGTGTTCGCGCAGCTCACCGTGCGGAACGTGCACGAGCCGCCCACGTACAGGTTCTTCGTGCCGAAGACACGCAAGTTGCGATCCACGACGCCGTCCGCAGGCGAGTTGCACATGAACGCCCCGCCGCACTGATGCGTCGTCGCCACCAGCGTGCCCATGAACTTGGGATTCATCGCCAGGAGATCTTCGTTGATCTTCAGCTTGGCAAGCCCCGCGTCTTCAAGTGCCTTGGCCGCCCGCGTTGCAAACTCGCGGATCGACGCCTGCTCGGCGCCCGACATCTGCCAATCCACGATGACCCGCGGCATGCCGTTCGAGTCCTTGTAGCTCGGATCAATCGTGATGCGGCTCTTCTCCACCGGAAATTGCTCGCCCTGGATGCGCAGCGTCACCTTCGACGTGCTGGGCACGAAAATCCGATGGTCCCACACATACGCCCACATGAGCGGCACGAGATATTTGATGCTCCCCGCAGCGTTGCGGAAAAGACTCACGATCCCCGTGATGCGACGGCTGTATAGCGCAGCCTTCAAGAACTGCTTCAGGTACACAAGGTGTTCCGAGGCCGAACTCTCAAACGCGACCATCGCGTAGATGTTGAGAATCTTGTCGCGCTCAAGGATCTTGTTGCGAAGGCGAAACCGCGGCGTGTACTTGTGCCCGCCCTTCGCAATCGAACAGAAGTTCTTGAAAAACACCTTCGTGCTGGTGGGCTGCAAGGTGCCGATCATGCCGCCGAAGTGATCCTGGAAATACGCCCCGACGTTCGTGTTGCCACGCCACGGGCACGCCCAACCCTCATCCGCCGCCGCGTGCAGCAGCAGTCGCGATGTCTCAACCGTGCCAGCGCCCATGATGAACGTGTCGCCCTCGATCACATGCATGTTGCCCTTGCGGTCCCGCACCTGCACGCCGGTTATCGCTTCTCCGTTGCCACGGAAACCGACCGCCGTGTGCTCCGCCAGCACCTGCAGCTTCTCATTGGTCTGGATCTGCTTGTCGAAATAGATCGCAAAGTTGGGAAACTTCAGCCACCGCGTCAGAAACGCCTCAAACTCATCGCCCATCCTGGGCCTTGCCGACGAAACACTCTTCCACACCGCGTCGTCATCCAGCGTCGCTCCCTCATACCCCAGGTTCGCATACGTCTGCCTGTAAAACGCCGCGATCTCCTCATACGACACAGGCCACTTCGACCCGGGCATCCACTCGCGCCCGCCAAAGTCGATCGGCATGAACTCCACAAGCTGCCCACCCCACAAGTTCGTTGTCCCCCCCAGCGTGCGGCTCCGCCCGATCTTCACCCCCTCGTTGGGAATGCCCACCGACCGGTACGACTCGGGCTCAAAGCGCCCAAGCTCCGTGCTGCCCGCCTCAACCACCACCACATCGCGCCCTCGCTTGAGCAGCTCGCTCGCCGCATAAAGCCCCACCGCCCCCGACCCGATCACCACCGTCCGCCCACCGACCGTGCCGGTGAGAACGGGCCTGAGTTGGGAAATATCCGTCAACAACATGCAATGAGCCCTCAATGAATCGTCGTGGCGGCCGCTTCCTCTATCGGCCATCCGGCCAAGCAGGGAGGATACGCGCCCGAGGTCCGATTATTCATCACCGCCCATGCGATTGCAGCCAGCCGTCAATGGCGGCCCAGAACGGCGCGGGGTCCACCGGAAAGTTGTTGTGTCCCCCGGGCAACTCAACGAGCGTGCGATCCTGGCCGATCGTCGCGAGCGTGCGCGAGTGCCGCACCGGCACGATCGTGTCGCTCGTGCCGTGCAGCAGGAGAACGGGAATCGCCAGACTAGCGAGGGCACGGTCGGTATGCAGCGGATTCTTCACGAGAAACGGCGGCACACCGAACGACCACGACATCCCCGTGATGCTCGTGAATGTCGATTGAAGAATCAACGCGACCGGCGGGCGTCGCAGTGCCACCTGAGCCGCGACCGCCCCGCCCAGCGAACGCCCGTGATACAGAACATGCCCTGCGTCGATGTCGGGCCGCTTGCCCACCTCGTCGATGAACCCGATTGCGTCCTCGATAATCCCGGCCTCCGACGCCGTGCCCGCCGCACCCGCATACCCGCGATACTCCGGCGTGAGCACCGCATATCCGCGTGCGAGATACCCGCGCCGAAGGTCCTCAAGCCGCGTGATGCTCTCGCCGTTGCCGTGGAAGAGGACCACGAGCGGACACGCAGCACCGCCGCTCTCAGCGACTCTCGGAAACGTGAGATACGCGAACACTTCGCCCTCGCCCAACGCGTACGCAAGCCGCTCCGCCCCCGCCGGCGGTTTGAAAGCATTGAAAGGCCCCGGAAAGAGCAGCCGATCCTGCAGGAAATACACAAGCCCGCACCAGACGACATACATCGTGACCAGAATGATGGCCATGCGCTTCCACCAGGATTTGCGTCGCACTCCCGCGCTCATGGCCCAAACCTAGGCACGCTCGCCCCAGTCTGCGCCGGCATATGGCCGGGCTGGACACGGACCGTCGCCGCGTGATATCATGCGCAAACCGCGTCGCTTGTCCGACGTATCCGGACGCACACGCGTCGAAAGGACATCCATGCGAACGCATAATTCATCGGTCATCGCGGCGGCAATGGTGGCAGCGGTCTCGGTTTGCGTCGTCGCCTGCGACAAGAAAGCTGCAAGTGGCGGTGGGGGATCAACCGCGCCGGTCGATACCAACGCGGCCTTGGTTTACACGTCCGTACACGCCGCGCTTGGCAAGCCGTTGCTCGAGGCCGTGGGCGAAGGCACCAAGGGCGACGCGATGCTCGCCGCGCACGCCGCCGATGTTGAACGGCTTGTGGAGGCGACGAACTCGGCCGACTGCGACTTCGGCGTGAACTACGCGCAGGGGATGGACGTCCTGTTGCCGCATCTGGGCACCACACGGGCACTCGCTCGCGTGCTCAGGGCCGATGCGTCGCGACTTCTCGCCGCGGGCGATCCCGATGGCGCAGCCAAACGTACCGCCGCAATCTTTCGCCTCGCGGTGCAGGTGACCAAAAGGGCCCAGACGGTGATCGAGCTCCTTGTCGGCGCGGCCATCGCGCATCTGGGGGCCGAGCTTGTCTACTCCAACGCGGCGCTCTCCCGCGCAGCGTGGAAGACCGACATCCAGCGTGCGATCCTCGAGGTGGAAGCGTCGGGCACATTGCGCTCGGGGGCGATCGTGCACGCGGAGGGGCAGATGCTGCTCAAGTCGTTGCACGACGGCACGATGATCGACATGAGTGCGAACGGGGGTCGCAATTGGAAGGCCGTGAGCCAGAGCGAGCGCGACGAGGCCGCGAAGACGCTGACCCCGATCCTTGCAGAGATGGACCGCGCGTGGGCGTCTTCGGACGGGCCGGGGCAACTCGACGCGATCGTCGAGAAGGCGAAGCCAGGCGGCGTAGGCGACCTTCTGCCCGCGCTAGGGCATGTACGAAAGAGCGTGACCGACCTGAAGGCCGAATTGAAGAAGGCCAGCGCGGCACTCAGCAAGTAGCCGGCCTGGTGTTAGCATACGGCGTTCGCACGCCCAGGGTCTGCCTGTGCCCCGGCGTCTCGCCCCCTCTACTTCCGATTTTTCCATTCCGGCACACGCCCGGGCGTCCACGGCGCACCCGCCGCGTCCAGCCGCTTGTCCAACGCCGCAATCTCCGCCGCCAGCTGCGCAAGCTGCGGCAGCACCTTCTCAAACTCGTCCGCCGCCAACTGATATTGCTCGCGGTGCGCGCCCGTCGGCGCCTGCGTGATATCCGCCAGCCCGTCCACAACCCCACCGATCCGCTCGGAGATCGACGGCAACGACGCGACCGCCCGCTTGCGGGCCGTCCCGTCGCCGTCAAGGCTCAATTGCAGCACATTCAGCCTCGTGCGCAGCACCTCCAGCTCTCGCAGAATCGCCACCTCCGCCCCAGGAGTCTCGATCGACGCCTTGCGAAGCGACGCCAGCCGCCCATCAAGCTCGCCCGCCAGCCTCGATGCCCCCTTCACCGCCCGCGACAGCTCCCACGCCTTCTTCTCCATCTCGAACTTCGCCGTGCGAGCCTCAGCCGCCCCTGGCGACCCCGTCTGGTCGAGCGCCACAACCTCGAACTGCTGCGGCTCCGAAAGCTCCGTCGTCATGCCGTCCACCGTCTTTGACAGCTGTGCCGTGTACACCCCAGGCGGCGCGAGCGGCCCGTGCGTCTCTCGATCCCACGGTGCAGCCCCTCCCGCCCCGCTCCCCACCGGGTTGGTATCGGGGAGCCGAAGGTTCCACGACACGCGCGTGACACCCGTCGCCCCCGGCACGCTCAGCCGCCTCACCACCGCGCCAGTTGTATCGCGGATCGCAATAAGCACCTGCGGCTCGATCTCGTGATCCTCCGCGCGGAACTCATCGAGCGTCGGGTACTTCCACCCCTCCTTCCCCTCGGCCTCCTTGCGGCGTTCCTTGCGTGACTGCACCTTATCCTTCAGGTAGTACGTAATGTTCGCTCCAAACGCCGGATTCTTCGCGCTGTAATAGTTCGCCCCCGACCAGCCCCGCCCCGAGTTGTTCCCAAGCCTCGACCGCGGCACATACGACAACGCCGCACGCACCGGGAAAATCGTGCCCTTCTGTTCCATCATCTCGGGAGTCGCCGCCCGCAGCGGCGAGTAGTCGTCCACCACATAGAACCCGCGTCCGAACGTCGCCATCACCAGATCGTTCTGCTCGCGCTGGATCGTCAGATCGCGCACGGCGATCGTCGGCAGGCCCGCGACCTTCACCCACTTCTCTCCGCCGTCCACCGTGTAATACGCCCCGAACTCCGTCCCCGTGAACAGCAGCCTGGGATTCACATGGTCTTCCACGATCGTGTAGACCACGTCCCGCTCGGGCAGGTTGCCCATCATGGGCTTCCACGTCCGCCCCCGATCGTCACTCCGCAGCACATACGGCTTGAAGTCGCCCATCTTGTGATTATCGAAGGTCGCAAAGACCGTGTCCTTGCCGTGACGGCTCGCCTCAAGGTCGCTCACATACGTCATGTCGGGCACCACCGGAAAGTTCTCGATCTTCCGCCACGTCTTGCCCCCGTCCTCGGTCACATGCACCAGCCCATCGTCGGTGCCGACATAGATCAACCCCTCCACCAGCGGCGACTCGCACAACGCGACCGCGTTTCCAAAGATCGACGTCGAGAGATTCTTGCTGGGCACATCAGGCTTCTGCACCTTGCCCATCACCCTGAGCTGGTTGCGGTCCAGCCCGCGCGTCAGGTCACCACTGATCGTCGTCCACGACCCGCCCCGGTCCTCGCTCACGAGCAGGTAATTGCCCGCGAAGTAAAGCCGTGTGTGCTTGTGCGGGCTGATCAAAAGCGGCGTGTCCCAGTTGAACACAAGCGGCTTGTCCGTCGCCTTCTCCCGCGGCTTGATGTCCACCTCCTCGCCGCTGCGCCTGTCAAACCGCACAAGCCCGCCATCCTGCGACTCGGCGTACACAGTGTTCGGGTCCAGCGGATCGACCGCCGACGCGAACCCGTCCCCCCCTGCCGTCACGAACCAGTCCTCGTTAGAGACCCCAGCGCGATCGGTGGTCCGCGATGGGCCGCCGATGCTGTTGTTGTCCTGCGTGCCGCCGTACACGTTGTAAAAAGGCTTGGTCGTGTCGGTCGCCACGCGGTAGAACTGCATGACCGAGAGGTTCTCCACATGCCGCCACGTGCCGCGATCAAACGTCTCGTACAGCCCGCCGTCGCACCCGGCGATCAGATGCTCGGTGTTGCTCGGGTCGATCCACAGCGCGTGGTTGTCCACATGCTTGTCCTTCTCGCCCACGCCGTGGAACGTCGCGCCGCCGTCGGTGCTGACCTGCATGAACGTGTCCATCGCGTACACACGATCGACGTTCTGCGGGTCGGCAAAAAGCTCGTTGTAATACTGCGGGCTCGTGGTCATGTACCCGCAGCGCTTCTCCCACGACTCGCCCCGATTGCTCGACCTGAACACCCCGCCCCCCTCACCCGCTTCCGCGATCGCGTAGATCACTTCCGGGTTCGCGGGGCTGATCGCAAGCCCGATGCGTCCGACATCTCCCCCCGGCAAGCCCTTCGGCACCTTGCGCCACGTCTTGCCCGCGTCGGTCGATTTGTACACCGCCGACTCGGGCCCGCCGTTGACCAGCGTCCACACGTGCCGCCGCCGCTGATACGCCGTCGCGAACATAATCTCCGGATCGCGAGGGTCCATGTACACCTCGTTGATCCCCGTCTCCTCGCTCACATGCAGCACACGCTCCCACCTGGTGCCCCCGTCGGTGGTCTTGTACAGCCCGCGCTCGCCGCCCGAACTCCAGAGCGGCCCCATCGCCGCGACAAACACCGTGTCCGGGCTTCGCGGGTCCACCGCGATCATGCCGATGTGGGCCGAGAGCTTGAGCCCCACGTTGCTGAAGTTCGCCCCGCCGTCGCGCGAGACATAAACGCCATCACCCCAGCTCACGCTCCGCTGCGAGTTGTTCTCGCCGCTCCCCACCCACACCACCGCGGGGTTGGTGGGGTCGAGCGTGACGCACCCGATCGAGAACGATCCGTAGCGATCAAAGATCGGCGAGAACGTCACGCCGCCGTTGACCGTCTTCCACACACCCCCGCTCGCCACCGCGACGTACCACTCCGAATGATTCTTCGGGTTGACCGCGATGTCCGACACTCGCCCCGACAAAAATGCCGGCCCGATGCTCCGGGCCGAGATCGCCCCGAACGTCCCCGCATCCAACTTGAACTCTTTCACCCCCACCGCCGACGCAGGTGGCGTGGCGGCGACGGGTGGAGTGGTGGGCGTTGTTGTCGCCGTGGCGTCAGGCGGCGTGCCTGGGGATGCCGTAGCTGGTGTGGGAGTGGGAGTGGGGGTGGGGGGCTGCGCGACCGAGTGTGCCGCAGCCCCGGTCACAACCATCACACTCAATTTCATCCACATAGCCAGGTCTCCAGTTCCGACTTCGTCGCACAGGTCACACCGCCCGCTCAGCCTTGGCCCCCAAAGTAGCGGCACGTCCCGACGAGGGATCGTCAGCGTACCAGACCCAGGCCGTGTGCGGTTGGCGGGCTGGGGTGGCAAGGATCACCCGCTTCGGTAATCCTTGCTGGGGGGAGTGCAATTCGGAGCGGGAGGGCAGGATCGCGGGCCGCATCCTTCAGAGCCCGAAGCGCCAGCGAGGGTGGGCACCGAGGAAACATTCGCGTCCATGACGCATCGTCCGCATGGGTGCCGAGGATCAGCCGCCTCGGTGATCCTCGCTCTTCATTCGTGCGATCGGCCACCAGGCACCGGCGAACCGTCCCGATCACTTGAGCGAACTCTCGCCCTGTCGCAGATTCCAACCGACGCTTTCGTACGTCGTCTCTCCATCCGTCACCGTCCCATACACCCCGAGCCGGGCTCCCGCGGGCCAGACGAAATACTCCACCACACGATGCACGCGAATGGTCGCTCCGGGGTCGAAGAATCTCACAATCGAGGGCCACCGCTCGCGGTCGAGCATGTATTCCGAACGCGATCGCGGCATCGGCCCGTTCGCATCAAAGGCGGCGGAAGACGCTTCGCCAAGTGAAAATAATCCCTGGCCGCCTTCGAGGTACGCATCGGAAGGGACTGGATACGGCACGTCGAACCGGATCCCCTTTCGAGCCTTGGCATCCTGTGTGACGTCAATCCCGCGACTGCGCCGCGCCGCCTCTCGTGTCCCCAGCCAGCCCCACAGAAAGAACGCCCCGAGGGCGAGCAGGAACACACAGAACGAGACCATGATTCCAGTCTCCACACGGCGGAGACCGGCCCTCGTGCCCGTGGCATTGCTTCGCGTCATCGCCCAATCGTACGTCGCGTGGCAGTCGATGGACTTTCCCACCTTCCGCCGTGCCCCACTGCACTCTTTCTATGGCGCGCCGTTCAAAGTGGGTTCCTCTCGTTGCCGTGTTTCTGTGCGTGGCGGGGGTGTTCGCGGTGGTGGTCTGGAGCTGAGCCGTATCGCGTCGCGGACCTTCGTTGGCATGCCTCACCCCATGTGCTTCACAATCGCCTCCCCAAACTCGCTGCACTTCAGTTTCGTCGCACCCTCCATCATCCGGTGAAAGTCGTACGTCACCGTCTTCGCCCCGATCGCACCGTCCATCCCCTTGATGATCAGATCCGCAGCCTCAGTCCACCCCATATACCGCAGCATCATCTCGCCGCTCAGCACCACCGACCCCGGGTTCACCTGGTCTAGGTTCGCATACTTGGGTGCCGTCCCGTGCGTCGCCTCAAAGATCGCGTGCCCGCTCACATAGTTGATGTTCGCACCCGGCGCGATCCCGATCCCGCCGATCTGCGCCGCCAACGCATCCGACAAATAATCGCCGTTGAGGTTCATGCACGCGATCACGTCAAAGTCCTTGGGCCGCGTCAACACCTGCTGCAACGTGATGTCGGCGATCGAATCCTTGATCAGCAGCATCTTCTTCCACTTGCCGCCCCCGTGCGTCGTCCAGATCGCCCCCAGCACGCCCTCAACCTCCTTCACCAGCTTGCCCTTCTGGTCAGCCGTCATCATGTCATACCCAGGGTCGATCATCTTCGCGTTCGCCTCGGCCGAAACATCGCCGTTCGCCTCCTTGTTCCCCAGAATCCACGACTCGCGCTCCGTGATGCAGCTCGCCCGGAAGTGCGTCGTGGCGATGTCGTAGCACCAGTCCTTGAACGCCCCCTCCGTAAACTTCATGATGTTGCCCTTGTGCACGATCGTCACCGAGCGCTTCTTCTCCCGAATTGCAAACTCGATCGCCGCCCACATCAACCGCTGCGAGCCCATCGAGCTCACCGGCTTGATCCCCACGCCCACCATGATCTTCGTGTCGTCGTCGCTCACCTTCTCCGCCCCGCCCATCGCCGCCGCCGCAAACTCGTGCGCCCGCGCCCTGGTCCCGAACCGAATCTTGGCGAAGTCCTTGGGAAACTCCTTCTCGATGAACGCCAGCATCTTCGCCGCCTCGGGCGTCCCCGCCGCCCACTCAATCCCCGCGTAAATATCCTCCGTGTTCTCCCGGAAGATCGTCATATCACAATCCTGTGGCCTCTTCACCGGCGACGGCACACCCTCGAACCACCGCACCGGCCTCAGACACACATACAAATCCAGCAACTGCCGAAGCGCCACGTTCAGCGACCGAATCCCGCCCCCGATCGGCGTCGTCAGCGGCCCCTTGATCCCCACCATGTACTTCTTGAAGTCCGCGATCGTCTCATCAGGCAGCCAGTTGCCCGTCTTGTTGAACGCCTTCTCGCCCGCCAGCACCTCGTGCCACGTGATCTTCCGCTTGCCCCCATACGCCCTCGCCACCGCCCCATCAAACACCCGCACCGACGACTTCCAGATATCAGGCCCCGTCCCGTCGCCCTCAATAAACGGGATAATCGGCGAGTCGGGAACGTTCAGTTTCCCGCCCGACATGGTGATGGTATTTGAGGTGGGGGTCGACATCGTAAAGCTCCTCGGTCAGGCCTCCGGTTCAGCCCGTGACGTTGCCGGTTGTGCCACAGAATAGCCCGGCAGCACGCCCCGCCGGAGCGCGACCCTGCCCTCCTATTCACTCTCAACCCCACTCTCAACCCCCGACCGCCTCGCTCACCACCACCACATGCAGCTCGCCAGGCCCATGAACACCCGTCACCAAAATCCCCTCGATGTCCGCCGTCTTGCTCGGCCCCGACACAATCGTCCAGCCCCCCCCCTCACCCTTACCGCCCACACGCTCCCGCGAGAACAAATCGATCAAATCCGGCACGATCAGCCCCGCTCGCACCACCGCAATATGCACCGGCGGCACCATGAACGCCCCACGTGGCAGCGCCGGTCCCCACCCCATCACAATCGAACCCGTCTCCGCCACCGCAGCCTCAACATCCGTGATCGACACCCCCGCATCAAACCACACCTCCGCCGACTCGCCCGCACCCCACGAGACAAACGCCTTCCCCGCCGCCTCAACCGCCTCACTCACCACCCCACGCAGCCCCACATCAACCACCGCAACACCAACCCTCGAATATGCCGCCCCGCTCAGCAGCCGCGTCAACGTCTCCACAAGCGTGCCCGCTTCCGCTTCATGTACAACCATCCCGCTCTTCCGCGCCGCAGCCACAAACAACCCCACCACATCCGCCCCCGCCGAAACCAGCCGCTCACTCGTCACACCCCCGCTCACTGGCCCACCATGCGACACAACACGCCCCGGCGCACCCAGCGCATCCCTCACCCTGCCCACGAATGCCTCACGCGATTCGCCCCGCATCCCCGTTGTGTTCATGCCCCCCCCCCCCCGCGCTCACGCACCCACCACTCGCGGAAACTCTCCGGACTCGGCGCAGGCAAGTCGCGCCCAACCGTCCAGCCACCCGCCGGCCCCGACGCACGCTTGAGCCACCCACGACCCCGCCCATCCACACTCTCCGCCATCCGCGACGCCGCCCACCGCATCACCCCCGACGCGAGCCGATATCGACCCGCCGTCCTGAGCGTCCACGTCCACGCCCGCATCAACGCCCGCTCCGCCCAAGGCATCACCCGCCGCTCCACCAGCATCGCCCGCAGCCGAATCAACTGCCCCGGTATATCAATATCCACCGGACACGCCTCGCGGCACGCCCCGCAAAGTGAACTCGCCCTCGGCAAATCCGCATAGTTCGCCAGCCCCAGCAACGCCGGCGTCAACACCGCCCCGATCGGACCCGAATACACCGCCCCATACGCGTGCCCGCCGCCAACCTTGCGATACACAGGACACGCGTTCAGACACGCCCCGCACCGAATACATCGCAAAAGCTCCCGCGCATCGCTCGCCAATAGCCCCGTCCTCCCGTTGTCCAGCAGCACCACATGTACCTCGCCGGGCCCGCCGCACTCACCCGCCCGCCTCGGCCCACGCACAATCGTCGTGTACACCGTGATCGGCTGCGCCGTCGCGCTGCGTGCCAAGAGCTTGATGAAAATCGGCAGGTCCGCAAGCGCCGGTATGAGCTTCTCGATCCCCACCAGCGCGATATGCACACGCGGCAGACCCACCGACATATCCGCATTCCCCTCGTTGGTACATAGCACCAGCGACCCATCCCCCGCGATCAGAAAGTTTGCCCCGCTGATCCCCAGGTCCGCCTTGCGAAACAGCTCCCGCATGTGCTCCCGCGCGATCCGCGTCAGCTCCCCCGGATCCTCCGAGTACGCCGTCCCAAGCTCCCGCGTAAACGCCCGCCCCACCGCCGTCCGATCCTTGTGGATCATCGGCGTCACGATATGCGAAGGTGCATCCCCATCAAGCTGCAAAATGAACTCGCCCAGATCCGTCTCCACCGTCTCAATCCCCGCCGCCTGGAGCGCCGGCACCAGCCCCGTCTCCTCCGTTACCATCGACTTGGCCTTCACACACACCCGGCACCCGCGCGACCTCCCAATCGCCAGACATATCTCGTTCGCCTGCGCACCGTCCCGCGCATAGTGCACCCGCACGCCGTGCCGCTCGGCGTTCTCGATGTACCGCTCCAGATACACATCCAGATGATCCAGCGTCTCCTGCTTGATCGCCCCCGCACGCTTCCGCAACTCGTCGTACCGCTCGCCAAACGTCTCACGGCACGTCGAACGCCTCCCCGAATCCTTCGACCGTGTCGCGCTGCCCACAAACTGCTGGAGCCGCACATCTCCCGCCGCACGAACCGCCCGCGGCTTCATGTCATACGGCAACGCCGGAAACAGAATCTCGTGCCCGCTCTCATGCCCTTGTACAGTGGTCATGCCTCGCCCCCGCGCGTCATAAGCCCAAGCCCCTCCGCCAGTATCTCCGCCACGCTCCTGACCTCCACCGCCACCCCCCGCCGTCGGCACGCCCCCTCGATGTTCATCGCGCACCCCGCGTCGTTGCACACCAGCGTCCCCGCTCCCGACCCCGCGATCGCATCCACCTTGTCCGTCACCATCGCCATCGACGCGTCGGTGTATTTCACCGCGAACGTCCCCCCAAAGCCGCAGCACTGCTCCGCGTTCGCAAGCGGCGACAGCTCAAGCCCCGGCACCCCGCCCAGAAAGTGCAGCGGCAACTCAAACAGCCCAAGCTCTCGCAAATGGCACGCGCAGTGAACCGCCGCCCGCCCAGGCCACGAAACGCCACTCGCTGCGGGCCCGAACTTCAGCACGCGATCCAGAAACTCCACGAACTCGTACGTCCGCGACGACACCGCCCCCGCCCGCTCTCCCCATGCCGCGTCGGCCTTCAGCAAATCCGCAAAGTGCCGCCGAACCATCGCCGCGCACGACCCCGATGGTGTCACAATCGCGTCAAACGGCTCAAAGATCGTCACAAACCGCCGCGCCAGCTCCGCCGCCTCCACGTGCAACCCGTTGTTGTACATCGGCTGCCCGCAGCACGTCTGCTCCAGCGGAAACTCGACCTCGCACCCCAGATGCTCCAGCACCTTCACCGCCGCGATCCCCGTCCTCGGATAGAACTGATCGGTCAGGCACGTGATGAAGAGGGCGACTCGCATCTGCCAACCCTCCACCATTCGCCTCACGCCAGCTCGACCTGCACGCCCCGCGAACGCATCTCAGCCGCCATCGCACTGTCTACCCCGCCGTCGACGATGACCATGTCCATCTCATCCACCGGCGAGAAAAACTCCACCGACCGCACACCCAGCTTGCTGCTGTCTATAAGTAGATACGCCCGCTCGGTCAGATCGATCATCCGCCGCTTGATCCCCGCGTGCTCGTCCGCCGTCACACTCAGCCCGCGAGCCATATCAAGCCCCCGGCATGAGAAAAACAACTTCTGCACA
>JAYVUC010000104.1:0-27916 GCA_043788295.1 Phycisphaerales bacterium | reverse complement strand
CGCCGCGGGCGTCGCCTTCGCCGCCGCCACCGAGATCGCCTGCTACTCCGTCAACCCCGTCCGCCTCAGCATCCGATCGTCCGGCGGCGATCCGGCCGCGCGCTGTCTCCAGGGCGAACTCGCCCGCCCCGACCGCATGCTCGCGGTCGTCATGCTCGCAGCCAACCTCTTCAACTACCTCCTCGCCGTCGGAATCGAGCCGCTCCTCAACCCCCACGCTCCGGGCCCGCCCGACACGCACACACTTTCCAGCGAGTGGCAAGGCGTGCTCATCGACATCGCCGTCCTCACTCCCCTTCTCCTTATCTTCGGCGAATCTCTCCCCAAGGAACTCGCACGCGTCCACGCCGACCGCCTCGCCTACTGGCTTGCAAGACCCCTCTTCCTCGTCCGGCTCCTGGCAACTGGCCTGGGCGTTCTCCCGCTGATCATGGGAGTCTCACGTCGCGCGTCGCGCCTCTCCGCACGCCTGGGTGGCCCCGCGGGCGGCAGCGAGCACCTGGGCGACGGCCGCCAGCGCATCGCCCTTCTCCTCAAAGAAGGCTCCGAATCGGGCGTGCTCTCCGAAAGTCAGACCACACTCGTCGATCGCGCCCTCACACTCCGCAAGGTCACCGTGCGCGACGAGATGATCCGCTGGTCCAAGGTCCGCACCCTCGACACCAACATGACCCGCGATGAAGCCTTGCGGGCTGTCGGGTCGGCCCCACACTCGCAGTTCCCCGTCGTCGATCGCTCCGACAAGTCGGGCGGACGTGGTGTCGTCGTGGGCATCGTCCGACAGATCGACCTTCACGTCAATCCCGATCGAACGCCCGCCCAGCTCATGCGGCCAACCACGCCCCTTGACCCCGAAATGCACGTCACCGACGCCGTCCGTGTTCTCGCCAGCATCGGCGCTCGCGTCGGGGTCGTCGAACAAGGCGGGCGTCCCATCGGCATGGTCACCCTCCGCGACCTCTTCGAGCCGCTCACCGGCGAACTCCCCGACTGGTAAACTCAGTAGAGCATTTACCACAGAGAGACACAGAGAGACAGATTCAGTGAAGTACGAGAACGTCTGCAAGAAAGTGGTGACCGACCCTGCAAGGCCAGAACATCTGCACTTCCAACGCTCTGTGTATTCTCTGTCTTTCTCTCTCTGTGCCTCTGTGGTGAACTGCCTTTATTCCTCAGGCACAGCGTCGCTCGTCACGATCTCGCGGAACTTCATACGCAGCTTGCGCGTCAACGCACCCTCCTGAGTCGAAATCCGCGTCGCCTTGGAGATGTTCCCCTTCCCGTCGTGCTGGTCGATCTCCGTCACGCCGATGATCTCCGCCGCAGTCCCGGTCAGGAAGACCTCATCCGCCGTCAGCACATCCTCGAGCCGCAGCTGCTTCTCGACGCACTTGATCCCCACCGCCGGGCAGAGCTCCTTCGCGACAAAGTCTCGCGTGATCCCCTCGAGAATCCCAGCCTCCGAAGGCGGCGTGTACACCACCCCGCCCTTGACGATGAAGATGTTGTCGCCCGAACCTTCGGTGACAAAGCCCTCGGTGTTGAGCATCAGGCATTCATCGCACCCAAAGTCGATCGCCTCGCACTTGGCCAGGATGTTGTTGAGATAGTTCAGGCTCTTCACCCGCGGATCAAGGCACGCGATCGGTGTCTTGGGCCGCTTCGCCACAATCACCCGCATCCCAGTCTCGTACTGCTCGGGCGGGAAAAGCCGGATCTGATCGGCGATGCAAATGACGCCGGGTTCCGGGCAACGGCGCGGGTCAAGCCCAAGAGTGCCAAACCCCCGCGTCACCACCAGCCTGATGTACCCGTCGGTCAACCCGTTCATCTCGATGCACTTGCGCTGGATCGCCACCATCTCATCGGGCGAAACCGGAATCTCCAGCCGGATCGCCGCCGCGCAGCGGTACAGCCTCTCCATGTGCTGCTTGCTCTTGAAGATCCGCCCGCGATAAATGCGAATCCCCTCGAACACCCCGTCGCCATACAAAAGCCCGTGGTCGTACACACTCACCATCGCCTGGCTCTTGGGGAGATATTTGCCGTTCACGTAGATAAAGGGTCGATCGGCCTGCGAACCCGCATCCTGGGCGCCCGCGACATGCGAGGCAGGCGAGGTGGAAGTGGTGGAAGTTGACGGCTTCTTGCTGACTATCGGTGAGGGCACGGGACTCTCCTTGGGCCTTGATCAACCGCCACGGCTCACCGGCGGCTCTCGCATAGTACGTGCGAATGGGGGCCCGGTGCGACCCGCAGCGACGCCAATTCGGGCCGCGAACACAGATGTATACCTGAATAATCCGCCGCCCAGCCCTCAAACCGTGCGCCACCCCGCCCCGCACCGCTCGTTCAGGCTCGCCACGATCGTGCCGATCTCCCCGTCCACTTCCTCATGCCGAAGAGTCTTGGCCGGATCACGAAACCGCAACCGAAGCGTCAGCGATTTCTTCCCCGCGCCGATCTGCTTCCCGCGGAACGTCCCCACAAACGCCACCGCCTCAAGCCTGGGCAGAGGCGTCGCCTCCACCGCCCACCGCACCGCGTCCCACGTCGTCGCCTCCGCGATGATGGGCGAGAGATCTCGCTCCACCGCCGGGAATGTCGGCAGCGCAGTAATCCGCGTCTTGAACGGGTAGTGCGAGGTGATCGCCTCCAGATTGATCTCCGCGCACACACAACCGCCATCAACCCCCGCACCCGCCAGTGCCTTGGCCGATACCACACCCGCATATCCAACGCGGCGACCCCCGACCTGCACACTCGCGTAAGCCCCTGCGTCCAGCGCTTCCGCGTGCGGCGTGGCCTTCACAAACTCGACCGCCGCGCCTGCTCCACCCAGCGCCCGCGCGAGTGTCTCGATCGCCCCGCGCATCGTCCGCATCCCCGCCTGCGTGTCGGCCACCGAAAGCTTCTTGCCGCTCACGAGAATATCCGCGAGCAGCGCGATATTGCGATTCTCTACGGTGCTCTTCGACCCCGCTTGCTGCGCATACACCGCCGCGATCTCGAACAGCCGCACCCCCCCCTCCACCGCGACCTGCCCGTCCTGATTCGCCTTGCGACACACCAAAAGACTCGGAATCACACTGGGCCGAAGCGTCGGCTCAGCCCCGCGCCGATCATCATCGACGTTCACCAGCTCAAGATCGACAGGAAGCCACAGCCGCCCGTGTTCGGGCCGCACAAAGCTGAACGTCACCGTCTCGAAAAATCCAAGCCCCGTCAGCACGTTCCCGATCTCGCGCGTCGCAAGCTGCTCCACCTGCGGCGTCCTCACCCGCACCGCCAGCTTCTCCTGCATCGGCACACTATCGAGCCCGCCCGTCCGCACGATCTCCTCGATCAGGTCGATCTCCTGCACAATATCCTGCCGATGCGGTGGCACCGTGCAGCGAATCACACCGCCCGCGGCCTTTGGCTCAAGCCCCTGGGCCTCCAGCAGTGCCGTCATTTTCGATTCGGGAAGTTCAAAGCCCATGATCTGGTTGCACCGCGCTGGCCGCAGCTCGATCGACCTGGTCTCGGGCAAAGGCCTGCCCGCCGTGAGCACGCCCTCACACACGTCGCCCCCCGCCAGTTCCTTGATCAACGCCGCACCGCGCCGCGAGGCCGCGTCGAGCGTCCGCGCATCGACGATGCGCTCGAACCGGTACGACGCATCGGTGCGTATCGACAGCCGCCGCGCCGAACGCCGGATTGTCACCGGATCCCACGTCGCAACTTCGAGCACAACATCAACCGTGGCCGCCCATACCTCGCTCTCCCCGCCACCCATCACGCCCGCGAGTGACTGCGCCCGCTGCGCATCGGCCACCACAAGCTCGTCAGCCTTCAGCGTCCGGTCCTTCCCGTCCAGCGTGCGAAGTTTCTCCCCCTCCACCGCGTACCGCACAATCAGCGACCCGCCCGCGAGCTTCCGCAGATCAAACACATGAGAGGGATTTCCCACCTCAAAGGTCAGCAGGTTGGTCACATCCACCACGTTGCTGATCGACCGCTGCCCGATCGCCTCAAGCTGCCGTCGAAGCCATAAAGGGCTCGGCCCCACCTTCACCCCGCGAATCACTCGCGCCGTGAACAGCGCACACTCGCACGGTGCCCGATTCTCCAGCGTCAGCACGCTCCCAACCGGCCCACCACCGGCCGCCAGCACCGCCAATGGAGGCAGCACCAGCCGCCGCCCCGACTTCGCGGCGATCTCGCGCGCCAGCCCGACGTGCGACAGGCAGTCGCCCCGGTTGCTCGTAATCTCCACATCCAGCCGGTTATCGGGCTTCCCTTCCGCGTCGACGATGTCCTCCCTGGATTCAATTGGAAATCCCAGATGGACAAGCACCGATGTCGCCTCGTCGGCTGTGACATCGGACGGGTCGAGAAGTTGGTTTAGCCAACGAACGCTCACCTTCATAGGCCCGGACGATAGGGGGTGGAGGTCGCCGTTCGCAAGGGGGGCTGCCGCTCAGCCCCCACAATGTCTGTGACTCGCCCCGCATGGCTGCCTCGGAAATTGGGTTGCGTCGGGCCTCGGTTCTGCTATGCTCAGTCGTGAGTCATGGGGCGTGTCTCGTCTCATGCCCCGCTGTCAACATGCTCTCCCGCGGCCGATTCTCGTGTTTGGGCTGAGTGGGAGGTGCTCGTGTTCCTTTGGCTTTCCTCGGTCGAATCCGAGGCCATCTCATGGAGGTATCTCGAATGAAGAATTGGAATCTGGTACTAGCCGCCGGCGCGTGCATCGCGCTGGCGAGTGTGGCGAACGCGACTCCCCGCGAGTCCTATGCCTTCTCAGACATCGTCTCCAACGGGCCCATCAACAACTCCGTCAACGGCGTCGCCACCCACAGCTTCACCGGCGGGTACCGCGTCGGCAAGATCCACCTGACCGGATCGCTCCTGTCGGTCAATCCCGGCACCTATGGCGTCGAGGCTCGTGTCGTCGTCACCTCTCCGGGCGGCGCGTCGGTGACCTTCGCGCCCTTCCCCGGCGTGTTCACTTTCGGCCAGCTCGATATCTCCGACATGGTCCTCACCATCGCCGAGACCAACGCCGCCGGCACCTGGACCGTCCGCTGCTACGAGACCTTCGACGACGGCGGCACCGCCAGCATCGACGCCAACTGGAGCACCCTCCAGATCACCCTCGACGACGAGGTTCCGCCCCCGCCCCCGCCCCCGGACTCCACACCCATGGGCATCATCGCCACGGGCACCACCATCTCCAAAACCGTGGATTTCAACCCCGGTGAGATCAAGTTCTTTTCACTCACGATCCCCCTTGCTGTCCCGGGCAATGGGAACCGCGGCGTGAATATCGACACCGAAGGCACCGTGGGCATCGACACCGAACTCGGCATCTGGGCACGCGCCACTGGCACGCTCCTCGCCAGCGATGACGACGGCGGCACCGGCCTCCTGAGCCTCCTGAGCTTCGGCGAGCCTGCGGGCGGCGACCAGAACGGGCAGAACGGCAACCTCGCCGCGGGCGACTACATCGTCTCCGTTTCCCAGTACAACACAATCTTCGCCGATGCCTATGCCGTGACCTCCAGCGGCACCGCCAGCGGAACCTTCGTGATCACCGCGCGCGGCACCGACAACACCCCCACCCCGCCAGGCCCTGGCGAGTGGAGCGAGGTCTATGCTGGCGGCGATGCGGGCGAGCTGCCCGATGGCGCGCAGGTCTGCGCCGGCTCGGGTGCGCTCACCACCATCATCGGCCGCCTCACCGCCGATGAGGCCGACATGTACAAAATCGAGATCTGCGATGCAGCCGCTTTCTCCGCCACCACCGTGGGGCATTCCACCATCGACACCCAGCTCTTCCTCTTCAATTCCGCTGGCAAGGGTGTTGCGTCGAACGACGATGAAGTCAACGGTGCCACCCTCCAGTCCGCGCTCTCCAGTCTGTTCGTCACCGCCCCGGGCACCTACTTCCTGGCCATCTCCCAGTACAACCGCGACCCCGATGACGGGGCGGGCGGCTTCCTCTGGGAAAACCTGCCCTTCCGCGAAGAACGCGCCCCCAATGGCCCCTCCGCAAGCTCCTCGGTCGCCCACTGGACCGCCGGTGGCGGCGGGGGCGGCTCCTACTCGGTCGCCCTCACCGGTGCCTGCTTCGTCGGCCCGTCGTTCTGCCCGGCCGACTTCAACCACGACCACGCCGTCGACTTCTTCGACTTTGATGACTTTATTGTCTGCTTCGAGGGCGGTGCTTGCCCGACAGGCCAGACCGCCGACTTCAACCACGACAGCGCCATCGACTTCTTCGACTTTGACGATTTCGTGGTGGCCTTCGAGACCCCCTGCTGAGTTGATCTGATCGAAAATGAAACACCGTCGGGGCCGATCTGCCGCAGATCGGCCCCGTTTGCGTTGTGCCCCGGCGGCAATTCGGCGAACGCCGTCCGATACTCGTTCCGTTGCCCGGGTTCGTGACATCTGGCGCGAGCGATGGCCGCCGCGGTGCAGATACTCGAGTCCCGAATTGGGCTTGTTGCAAAAAACCGGCGATTCGTGAAGAATTGGATAGGAAGTTTGCCCTTCAACGGGTACCCTCGTGCTTCGCACTTGCTGCGCAGGCGTGCGCAGATAAAAGTTGCCCTCGTGTTTGGTTTATGATTGGGAGATTGCAGAAATGAAGAAGAATCAGTTGTTGGCTTTGGCGGCAGGCACAGCCCTGTCGCTCGTCTCAGTCGCGGTGGCGACGCCCCGCGAGTCCGTGACCTTTACGGGTGTTGACTCAAACAACACCCTCGGCAACGCCGAGAACATCACCAAGGGTGCCACATTTGTCGGCGGTTACCCTGTCGGCAAGATCCGCATCACCGGCACCGTGCACTCGGTCCTTGCTGGCACCTACGCCAGCGAGGTCCGCATCCTGGCCACCGGCCCCGACGGCAACACCGTGACGATCCAGGCTTTCACGAACGGCACGTACACAACCGCGACGGCAACCGATTTCGTGGCGAACGCGGTTGTTCCGATCGCCAACGCTGCCGGTGCGTGGACCTTCCAGTTCTATGACAGCTTCAACGACGGCGCGGGCGCCGACTCGAGCTGGGACAACATCACCATCACGCTCGACGACCAGGTTCCCACCCCGCCCCCGGCTTACACCTCCGCCCAGTACCTGGGCACCCTCTCGCCGGGCGACACCCGCAGCATCTCCTCGACTGTCTCCAACACGGGCGGCGTTCGCAAGTGGTACAGCTTCACGCTCCCCGACGGCATTCCCAGCACCGACGAGCGCTACCTCGACATGGACACCAACGGCACGACGCTCGGCGCCGGCACCGACACCGAGATGGCTCTCTACGACGCCTCGGGCGTCAAGCTCGCCGAGGACGACGACGACGGCGCGGGCCTCTCCAGCCTGCTCAGCTTCGGCGCGGGCACACGCTCGGGCAGCCGCAACGGGCAGGACGGTTCGCTCTCGGGCGGCCTCTACTACGCCCTGGTCATCGGCTACAACGCTACGTTCAGCAACGGCTGGAACGTGACCACCGACAGCACCCAGAGCGGCGGGGTGTTCCAGTTCCACATCCAGACCGGCTTCAACACCCCGCCCGTCGCCCCCACAGCGACCGATCTGGGCGATCTGCACGCTCCGGGCGGCCTCAAGGTCAACGCCGATGCGTTCAGCCCGGGCCAGGTCCACTGGTACAAGTTCAACTTGCTCCAGAGCGTGGACGGCGTCAACAGCCTCTTCCTCGACATCGACAGCGAGGGCTCAGTCCTCACCGGCGGCGCGTTCCCCGATGACACCGAGATCGGCCTCTACAAGGCCGACGGCACACTGATGGCCAACGACGACGACAGCGGCTCGGGCTTCCACAGCCAGCTCTCGTTCGGATCGGGCAGCACCACCGCGACCGTTGGCAACGGCGCCGCCTACGACGGCCGGCACGGCGCCGTGCCCGCAGGCACGTACTACCTCGCCGTGACCGCGTATGACGCAACCTTTGGTGCGACGTTCTGGGCGGTTGATACCGGCTCGACCCATACCGGCACCATCAGCGTCGATATCTATACCAACACTGGCGCGATTGCCGGCTGCCCCGCCGACTTCAACGGCGACACCGCCGTCGACTTCTTCGACTACGAGGACTTTGTGATCTGTTTCGAGGGCGGCGCCTGCCCCCCCGGCAAGACCGCCGACTTCAACAACGACACCGCCGTCGACTTCTTCGACTACGACGACTTCGTGGTTGCCTTCGAGACCCCCTGCTGATTCGCCGCCTGAGGGCAATTCGGTAGCATTCAGATCCACCACGGGCTGCGGCTTCTCGCCGCGGCCCGTTTCATTTTTCGCCCCCGCAGGTCGGTTTGTGCCGTCTGTGCCGTCTGCAAGGCCGCAGTGTTCGACGTGCTCCTGCCAGCCAGGAGCGGCCCGTCAGTGGCTTGGGGAGTGTGCCGATGAACGGGACAATGACTCCCATCAGCCCCAGCGGCCAACCCTCGCGCCCGGTCCTCCGCCACCATCGGCCGTTCGCAACGCGCCCCACCCAACTCGACCGTCAAGGCGACGCCGCGGCGGCCGTCTCCTGGCCCATCGTGGTGCTGGCGACGTGCGGCGTAGTGCTCACGGGCGCGATGCTCGGGATGAAAGTTCTCGAAGAGCCGGTCCTGGGCGTGCCGGGAGGCTTGTGGCTCGTGCTGGGCTCGGGCCTCGCCGCATGGGCCAGGGGCAACACCCACGCGCGCATCTTCTCCTCGTCAGACTTTGGGGCACAAAGCGAGCCCGAGTACAAAGGCAACGCCCACGATACGTTCGTGTCCGATGAACGCGCCACAACGACCGTGAGCATGCCCACGAGTGACCAACAGGCGACTCCCGCGGCCGCTTGCATCTCCAACGGCATGCGCCCGATCGAACCTCGCAAGTTTCCGCGGCGAAAGAAGTCGGCCCGCAGGCTTGACAGCCCCAAGAGCGGATGGCTTTCGCACGTCGTCGACACGGCTGTGGGGGGCGCGGCGGGTGCACTGGGCCACCTTTCACCCACCTGGCTTGGCGACTCGGGCGGCGGATCGGTCGCCGATTGGCTGGATCAGCGGGCGAGTGGGCATCGCCCTCTGCGCGTGGGACTAAGGCTCGACCATGAGTCGGCCTCGCGCGTCGTGGGTGATCTGGCGACGCCCGACGTGAGCTGGCTTGGCGTGCAGGATGAGGGCCGTGGCGAGCGGGTGTGCCGCGAGCGGTCACTCGACGCGCTGGTGGCAGCCGACGAGAATGGCAACTTGTCGGTCTTCACACCCGAGCGTCCGGGCCACGAGGCCGGCTGGTATGACCTGGGCGTGCAGAGGCCCGTGTCGTATTTCTCGGTGTTTCCCATGAGGCTCGATTGCGCCCGAATCACGCTTGAAGGAGAGGCCCTGAGCCTGTGCGACTGGCCAGAGGTTCGGCTTCGGGCGATGCGTAGCCTCGTTCGGTCGGCGGCCATGCTCTCGCGGCACCCCTCGCGACTCACCATGCGCGATCGGCTCGCAGGCCGTCGCTCCACGATTCTCCCGCTGGGGGCCCAGACCGACCCCGCCAACGCTTCCATCATGGACCTTGCTATCGAGCTCAATCAGCACCCGCAGGAGCCGGGTTCGGTCGAACGGGCGTCGTCGCGGCTTGTCAGCGCCTGGCTTTCAACCCATGCCGAAGGCCTCACCGAGCCCGAGCGCTGCGCCCTCTCCGAGTGTGCCGCCACCATCGCCGGAGACGAGGCGGAAGTCGTGCTGCGAACGGCGGCGGTTCGCCTCACCATGCTCGACGAGAACCTGGGGATCGATGCGATCCTCCGGGCCGACCGGATGCTGCGGGCCAGGGGCGGCATCGGCGGGCTCGAACTCCTCACGCTCATCGAGGCCGAGCTCGAGCACGGCACCTACGGCGACATGACCGTCGGTCGGGCGGCAGCGGGGATCTGCATGGCGTGTGCCAGGACGCCCTCCGACCGCATCGCCTACATCCGCGAGGATTTGTTCGAGGACATGCGGTACGCGGGCTGGCTCGTGGGCCGCGACCCCGAGCGGAAGATTCTCATCGAAGTATGCCGTCAGCTTGAACGGGCCCACCGGGCCGAATCGTTCGGGCTCCCCCGACCGATGCGTGCGGCCTGAACGACGGGCATTGGGCGATCGGCGGGTGGGCCGGGATTTCGCTATCATGCGGGCGTGCCAGGATCGGCCGGACACCACTCAGCCTCCGACGTTGACGCGTCTTTGTATCTGCACCCGCAGACGCTGGCGCGGCTGTCGAGCTTTGAACTTCGGGCCAAGCTGATCATCGAGGGGCTCTCCAGCGGCACGCATCGCTCGCCCTTCCAGGGCTTTTCCGTCGAGTTCGCCCAGCACCGCCCTTACGTGCCCGGCGACGACCTCCGCCACCTGGACTGGAAAGTCTTCGGGCGAAGTGACAAATTGCAGCTCAAGCAGTATCAGCAGGAAACCAACCTCGATCTCCTGATTCTCGTCGATTCGTCCGGGTCGATGAACTACGGGTCAAGATCCTTCGCTGAGGCGTCGGGCGCGGGGCGGGAACTGAGCCTCGACGGGCGGTCCAACTGGACCAAGTTTGACCACGCGACAGCCATCGCGGCCGCTTTGTCCTACATCACGCTCCGCCAAGGTGACCGCGTGGGCATGGTCGTCTTTGCCGATGCGGTGCGAGCGTCGATCCGTCGATCGGCTGGGCAGGGTGCATGGCGTCCCATCGTGAGCGCGCTGGCGACGCACCCGGACCAGACGCCCGGGAGCGAGCCGCGGCAGACGGACTATCGCCGGGCGGTGGATCAGATCCTGGGCGGGGTGAACAACCGGTGCGTGATGGTGATGATCAGCGATTTCTTCGCCGATCTCACGCAGATCAAGGACATGCTGGCCCGCGTGAAGCACGCGGGGCACGATTTCATCGCGTTCCAGATGCTCGACAAGGCCGAGCTGGATTTCCCGTTCGTCGAGGCCGCCCCGTTCATGGGGCTCGAGGGCGAAGCCGCGGTGAAGATCGATCCCCGCGCACTGCGTGAGGGATACCTCACGGCACTCTCGACGCACATGAACGGCCTGAAGCGACTGCTTCGCGGGTTCGGGTTCGACTATCACCTCGTCCACACGCACGAGTGGCTCGGACCCACGCTCGCGGCGTACATCGCACGCCGCAACGCCCAGTTGAAACGGAGCAAAGTGAATTAGCCCGTGCCCTGCCCAGGCTCATCATCATACTCCCCATGACGTTTCTGAATCCAATTCTGCTTGCGACCGGGCTGGCGTGCGTGGCGATTCCCATCGCCATCCACATCCTCATGCGCCGAAGGCGCAAGCCTGTCCCGTGGGGGGCGATGCGGTTCCTGCTCGAGGCGTATCGGCATCAGCGCAAGCGAACGCGGCTCGAGCAATTCCTGCTGCTGGCCGCCCGCTGCCTGCTCGTCGCGCTCCTCGCCCTTGCGATCGGGAGGCCCCAGGGCGCGGGCGGGGGCGAATGGGGCGGCGCGGGCCCCCGCACCATCTTCGTGGTGATCGACAACAGCCTGACGGCCGGCGTCCGCCGCGCCGACGGGACAACCGAACTCGCCGAGCACAAAGCCGCGGCACAGCGCCTCCTCAAGACGCTCAGCGTGTCGCGCGGCGACCGCGCTGGGCTTGTTTCAATGGCCTCTCCCGCCGAGGCGATCATCGCCCAGCCCTCGGCGGACATCGCGGGCGTGATCTCGGCCTTGCACGACCTGCCCCTCACGGACAGTGCCGCCGATCTTGCGGGCGGGCTCTCGCGCGTGCATGAGCAAATGACCGCATCCGGCGCGAGTCAGACCGGCACGCAATCGCTCGTCGCACTCTTCAGCGGATGGCGGATCGGGACGGTGGACACGAACAAGCCCATCGCCGCGATCGTGGGCGGGAGCGGCGACGGGGGCGACGGGGGCCCGAATCCGAGTGGTGTGAGCGTGGCGGCGAGCGTGCCAGCCGAGCGCGACGCCGACAACGTCGCGATTGTTGATGTCGAGGCGTTGTCGCCTCTCCTGGTCGCGCCGCCCGAGCCGATCCAGAGCGGCGAGCCGCTACCTGTTCGCGCGGACGTGTCAGTAACGTTGACGCGGCACGGGGCTGGCACCATCAAGGCGGGGACGACGAAGGTCTCGACGCGGCTTGTCGGAGCTTCGGGCAAATCGTCCGTCGCCGCCGAATCGCAGGTAAACTGGTCCGTGGGGCAGGACCGCGCCACGGTGAGCATGACGGTCGACGCGTCGGCGGAACTGGTGCGGGCGGGGCCCGCCGCGATCGTGGCGAGCATCGACGACGACGCCATCGCGGGCGACAACACGTTCACGCGCCCCATCGTGTCCAGGTCGCAGGTGCGTGTGGGGATCATCGCGCCGCGATCTCTAGGCGAGAGCGGGCCTCGAACACCCGATCAGTTCAGGCCCGCCGATTGGATCGAGCTCGCCCTCTCGCCCGAAGCGGTGGGCTTTGATCGCCGCGGCGTCGACGTGGACACGCAGCGGATCGACCCCACAGCCTCCGACCCCGCAGAAATCGCACTCTGCGACGCATTGGTCATCACCAGGCCCGATCTCCTGCAGGAACAGGCATGGGCACGCGTGAAACAGGTGCTCGCGGCGGGCGGACTCGTGGTCGTGTCGCCCCCCGAGTCTCAGCAGTCGTCCGAGTGGGCGACGCGGTTTGCTGTGCGGCTCGGTGTGCCATGGATGCCGGCTGCGGCGGCCCGCGAAGCAACCGGACACATCGTGCGCGGAACCGCCGCCCAGACGATGCTGCGCCAGATCGGACCCGAACTCGACGATCTGCTCAAACCCGTTGCTGTGGTCAAAGTGTGGCCCATCGAGAGCGGGGTCGATCCGTCGGCGACCGTGCTCGCGCTCGACGACGGCACGCCGGTCATGCTCAGCGGACCTGCCGGGGCAACCGCCACCGGCACGGGGCGCGGCTGGGTGGTGTTCATGGCCGTTGCCCCCGACCTGCAATGGTCGTCAATTCCTGCGATGCCCATCATGGTGCCCTTGATGCAGGAAATACTGCGGCAGGGGCTGGGTCGAGGCGGCGGCGCGATCACCGCAACCGCTGGCGCGGTGCCACCCTGGCCCTCGGCGACCGACGCCGCCCGGGCCGTGATCGCGGACGGGACGGCTGGGGTTGCGGCTGAGATCTCGCCCGCAAAGGCGATCCGCAGCGCGGGTGTGTGGCGGGCCCTGGGCGCGGGCGGGCGGACACTGGGGCTCCTGAGCGTGAATCCTGACACGACGGGAAGCCGGACCGATCGCCAACGGCGCGAGCAACTGGGCCCTTGGCTCGCCGGCGCAAGGCCGGGCCGAAGCGTCGCGTGGATGGAGGATGGCGTTCTTACGTCGGTCGGCGCGACTGAAACCCGCGATGGAAAGCCGGGCGGGGTGAAACCCGGCGAGACGCCGTTCGATCTGTTGCTGCTCGCGGTCGCGGGCCTCCTTGCCGTCGTTGAGCTTGGTCTTGGGCGTTGGTTCAGCCACGCAGCCATGCCTTCGTCGCCCGGGCTCTCGGCGTCGGTGGCCGCAGGCGGCGTGGTGAACGCCCCCAGCACTGGCGGTGCGGGCACTGGTGTCGCGGGCGGCACGGGGGTGGCGGCGTGAACAAACTCTTCGACACTTTCTTCGGCACCGACACGTTGAAGTTCGCCGACACGGGCGTGACCATCGACTGGACCAGGCCCATCCCCGCGTGGGGTTGGCTTCTCATCGCCATCGGCGCCGCAATCGCGGCACGGCTCGCCTACCGAAACATGGACGGCAGCCGCGTAGCGCGTGCGACCTTGGCATCGCTGCGTGCGGTGCTGCTCGTGCTTATTGCGATTCTCATCTCGGGCCCCAGACTCTCGCAGGAAACCCAGAGCGTCGAGCACGACTGGGTCGTCGTGCTCGCCGACCGCTCGCGATCAATGTCCGTGGCGGATGTTCCGGCTTCCACCTCCCCCGACAAACGAGAGACACGCGATCTGCAACTGCAAGGCTCGCTCGCCGCCTCCGCCGAAATGTGGAAGCAGCTCCAGGCCGATCGCCATCTCCTGTGGCTCGGGTTCGACGCCGACGCGTTCGAGCTTGTCAGCGAACCCGGCGCGCCACTTCCGACTTTCTCCACGGCGAAGGGGAGGCGGACGAACATAAACGCCGCCCTCGATCAGGCCTACCGGCTTGTCGCCGCCAAACCTGTCGCGGGCATCGTGCTCCTTTCCGATGGCCGCACGGGCGACCCCCCCACCGAGCGGCTTATCGCTCAACTGCGGGGCAGGCAGATCCCCGTCTTCGTTGTCCCGCTCGGTTCCGCGTTACCAGGCGCCGACCTGAGCGTCCGCCGCGCCGATGGCCCGGCCGCAGCGTTCGTCAACGACGAGGTGCCCGTCGTCGTCGAGATCGGGAGTGTGGGTGTCGAAGGGGGCGGACCGCCCACGGGCGAAACCAAGGTTCAGCTCATCGACAAAGCAACAGGCCGCGTGCTCGACGAGCAGATCGTGGTCTGGCCTTCTCCTGATGCCTCCGGCAAGCCGCCCGAAGAGTTGAAGTCAACACTGACGCTCGTGGCAAGGCCCGACGCTGCGGGGATCGCCCCCGGCGAGTCGACCTGGATCGTCAAGGTCGTGGGGCCCAGGCCCGACGTTGCTCCCACCAACGACACCAGCGAGATTCGAGTGACGCTCGTCGATCGGACCATCCGCGTCCTCTACTTCGACGGCTATCCGCGCTGGGAATACCGCTATCTCAAAAACCTGCTGGTCCGCGAGAAGTCGATCCGAAGCTCGGCCCTGTTGCTCGCCGCCCAGCGCAAGTTCATCCAGGAAGGCAGCGACCCCATCGTCTCACTGCCCCGCACCGCCGAAGAATGGCGGCAGTACGACGTCGTGATCCTCGGAGACCTTCGCCCCGAAATGTTCAGCGGGGAGCAGCTCGAACAACTGCGCGACCACGTCTCACGCGACGGTGCCGGCCTCCTTTGGATCGCGGGCCCAAGCTCGATGCCCGGCGCGTGGCGCGGCACGCCCGTCGCCGATCTTGTGCCCTTCTCGATCTTTACCGACGGTGCCGTAGGCGAAGGCGGCCGCGGCGTGCGGGCGTGGCTCAATCCGGTGCTCGTGCATCGCTCCGCCGCCGCCGATCGCATGGGCGTGCTCAGGCTAGGCGACAAGCCCGACGAGCCCTGGCCCGCGATGATGCTCGACGCGTCGCTTCCCTGGACGACGATGCGATACGCCCAGCGGATCGAACGCTCGCGTCTCAAGCCTGCGGCCGAAACGCTCGCCACCGCCGCCCCCGCCGGCGCAGTCGAGGCCGACTGGTCCCCGCTCGTCGTGACCATGCGCTATGGCGCAGGACGCAGTGTTTATGTCGGCACCGACGAGACGTGGCGTTGGCGATACGGCCGGGGCGAGACTCTTCCCGAACGCTTCTGGCTCCCCATCATCCGCATGCTCGCACGCCAGGGGCTCGCCGGCACGGGCAAACCCGCGATCCTCGACGTGACCCCTCCCAAGGCGATCGTCGATCAACCCGTGCAGATCACCGTGCGCCTCCTCGACCAGTCCATGATCGACGCGAAGCTCAAGTCGATCCAGGTGCGCGTGAGCGTCAAGCCCGACGCGAGCGCGCCGCCCGGCGTGAATCCCGCGCCTGTCGAGCTCAAGCTGCTTCCCCAGGACGCGGGAGGCGGGCAGACAGGAATCTACTCCGCGACCTGGCTGCCATCCGAACCCGGGCCGTATCAGATCGACGTGATCGACGCGATGCTGGCCCGCGCGGGGCTGCTTGCGAGTGTTGACGCCGCGTACACCGACGACGAGATGCGGATGCCGCAGACCGATCATGCACTGCTGCAATCGCTGGCAGAGAAAACTTCCGGAGCGGTGATAACCCCCGCCCGGCTCGGCGATCTGGCACCCCTTCTGCCCAACCACGAAGTGAGGCTCCTGGGCACGCCCAGGCTCGAGGCGCTGTGGGATAAGCCCGTCGTTTGGGTCACTTTGATGGTTATTCTGGCTTTGGAGTGGACGGGACGGCGATTGATTCGTTTGGCATGAAAACGGCCTGAAAGGCCGCGACGGGCCGTGCCTTTGAGTATTGGGTCCAAATGCCTTTCCGGGCCCAGAGCGGTCTGAACCGGGCGGGTTTGAGGTGCGCTCTGATATGATGGGTAGAGGTTGGAGGGTCCGTTACAACCCCAGTGAGGCACGATGGCTCTTGACACGATCAACGACGCGGGTGGGCCGGATTCTTTCGGGGCGGCACAGCCGATCGCTCGGTCGCTCGCGTGGCTGCGGTCGGCGGCGCGGCGGCGGCTAGTGGTGGAACGCGGGGCAGCGTTGCTCGCCCTCGTCGTGCTTGCGCTGCTTGGGTTTGCGTCTGTTGACTTTGTGTTCCGCCTCCCCGCGCTTCTGCGGGGGGCGGCACTCATCTTTGGAATCTTCACACTGATTGGGACCGCCACACGGGTGCTCTGGCCCGCCATCCGCTTCGCGCCCTCGCTCATCGAGGTCGCCCTGCGCGTCGAACGCTCACCCGCGGGGAAGGAGGCCGGGCTCGCCGGACGGCTCGCATCTGGTCTTGAACTTGGGCTCAACCTGGCGCAAGGCAGGCGACCCTCAGCACAGAACAGCGAACTGGCGACGGCTGCGGTGACGGACATGGTGGCAAGATTCGGCAGGATGAAAGCCGGCGCAGCCCTCCTCACCTCGGCGCGGGCGCAGCGCGGGATGCTCGCGCTGGCCGCCGCACTGCTGCCGGTGCTTGTTGCGTTCTGGGGTGTGCCGGAGTACGCGCGGCTCGGGCTCGTTCGCGTGACCATGCCCTGGCTCGACGTGTCGTGGCCCAAGCGAACCATGATCCAGGCGGACATGAGCGCAGTGGCCCACCCGATCGACACGCCCCTCACGCTCCGGGCGGTGGTGACGCGGAGCAATCGCACCGCGGGCATGACCAACGTCACCGCGATCTACCGCGTGGTGACCGACGGCGAGGCGGGGCCCGAGACTCGCATGCTGCTCAATCCGCCTCGAAAGCCCGGGGCATCGCGACGCGATGGGGAGGTTGACGCGTACGAGGCGATCGTCGCACGCGAGCAGCTTGGATTGCAATCCGGGACGACCAGCGAGACGAGCCGCGTGCTGCAGGTTCGTTTCGAGACCGCCGACGACGCCACCCCGCAGTACAGCGTGATCCTCGCGGAGCGTCCCAGGATCGTTTGGGCGAGGGCAACGGTGACGCCGCCCGAATATGCGACTGGTGTTGCGACGGCCGTGTCGGGCGCGACCGAGCTGTCGGTTGATCGCGCCAGGCCCGCGTCGGTGGGTCCGGTGCTCGCGGGTTCGGCGGTCGAACTGACGATGACGTTGAACAAGCCCGTTCCCACACCTGACTCGCAAGGCGCAGCCGACACGAAGATCGATCGTGAGGCATGGCTTCGAGCAACATTCGGCGAGAGCGACGAGGGCACCTCGGTCAGCATGGGCGGGGGCATTCCCAGGTACGCCACGCTGGAACTAGGCGAAGATCGGTGGACGCTGCGATGGACGGCGAGCGAGTCGGGATCGGTGAAAGTCCTGCCGACCGATTCGTTCGGCATTGCAGCGTCGGAGGACGCGGTCTTCACGTTCGCGGTGGGCAAGGACGCGCCACCGACGGCTGCCGTGCTGGACCCGCCCAGCGACGAGGCGGTCTTGCCGACGGCGATATTGAACGCGACTGGCGAGGGACGCGATGACGTGGGGCTGGGAGCGGTGACACTTGAAAGCCAGCGGCTCAGCCCGCCCGCAGGATCGAGCGGCGCCCCGCCCGAGGTTCTGGGCGATGTCACCGAGCTGCGCACTCTGAAGACCAAGACGGCCGGCGAGAGTTCGGCGCGAGTCACGGCGGAACTCGACCTCTCGACGCTGGGCGTGCAGCCCGGCGATGAGCTTTGGCTGACGGCGATTGCGACCGACCGGTTCATCATTGGTTCCCAGGTTCACGAGGCTGTGCGGTCGCTGCCTCGCAAGCTGCGGATCATCAGTGAGGCGCAGCTTGTCGAGCAGGTGATGGCAGACCTTGCGCCGCTTCGGCCCGCGGCCGAGCGGCTCGATCAGGACCAGGCCGCGATCTCCAAGCGGACCGATGAGCTCTCAAAGCCCGGCGCGGACCGTGCTCAGGCAGCCCAGGCGTCACAGCAGGAGAAGTCGCTCGCCGACAGGCTCGCGCCCGCGAGCGATCTTGTCAAGCGCGCGAAAGCCCGCGTGGAACGCAACGCCATCGCGGACCGAACTCTTCGTGACATGCTGGATCAGGCCCAGAAGCTCGTGAACGACGCGGCGGAATCGGCGCAGCAGGCGTCGGAGGCGATGAAGGAGATCGGCGCGACGCCCGATGAGAAGCCGCTGAGCGGCCAGACTGCCGACGAAATTCGCAAGGACCAGGGCGAGGTGCGCGAGAAACTGGGGAAGCTGGCGGACCTCTTGGCTCAGGGTCAGGACGGCTGGGCGGCGCGGCAGTCGGTGGAGCGGCTCCTGAGTGATCAGCGAGCGATCACCGGGCAGACCAAGCAGGCCGGAGAGCGTGCGGCGGGGCAGGCGAAGGAAGACCTGCCGCAGGACGTGCAGGCGGAGCTGGACCGGCTTGCGCGGCAGCAGCAGGACCTTTCCCGGCGTGCGGAACAGGCGGCACAGAATCTCGCCCAGCGGGCGCAGAAATCAAAGCAGAACGACCCGGCGCAGTCGGCGGGGCTCGATCGTGCGGCCCAGAAGGCGCAGAAGGAGCAGCTGCAGGACACGATGCAGCAGGCTGCCGAGGCTGTGAAGCAGAACCAGACGGGCAAGGCCAACGAGGCGCAGCAGCAGTCTGAGAAAACGCTCGAGGAGATGCTCAAAGAGATTGACAGCTCGCAGAAGCGGCGCGACGAGGCACTCAAGCGCGTGCTGAGTGATTTGATGCAGTCGATCGACAGGCTCATTGCCGATCAGGAGACGCAGATCGCGGCACTGGTGAAGTCGATGGTGTCGGGGAACTTTGAAGGGCTTGGGAGAGCGCTCGCTGCGCTGCGTGGAAATACGCTGGGTGTGGCCGACAACGCCGAGGTGCGCGAGGTCGCCGAGATCGTGCAGCGGCTGAGCGCGGCGGCGGACCACCAGGACACGGCGGGGGCGAACCTCAGGCCGCCAGCCGACGCCGTGGTGGCCGACGAGCACGAGCGGCTCTCGCTCAAGCGTTTGCAAGAGGCGAAGGAGCTGGCCAAGACTCTGCGGGACGAGGCGGAGAAGCGTGACGAGGGCCGCAAGCGTGCGGAGCTTTTGCAGGCGTACCGCGAGGTTCTCGACGCGCAGGAAAGAGTGACGGGCGACACGTCGCCGCTGGTGGGCAAGGAACTTTCGCGGCGAGATCGCGGGGCGGTGCGCGGGCTTGGGGCGCGGCAGACAGAGGTGAAAGAGAAGCTCAACACGATCCGCGAGGCAAACCCCGAGATCTCAGAGGCCGACATGTTCGACTACGCCCACGGGCAACTGGATCAGCTCACAACGCGGGCGGCCAAGACGCTGAGCGATGGCGAGGCGACGGCGGGCGTGGCCCGGGATCAGGCCGAGGCGATCGAGTTGCTCAGAGCGATCACCGGTGCGCTGGCGGAGGCGGCGAAGAAGGATGAGGAGCCGTTCCGCAAGAATGAGGATGGCGGCGACGCCAGCAAGAGCGGCGGGCAGAACAACCAGCAGCAGCAGGGCGCAATCCCGCCTTTCTTGCAATTGCAGATTCTCAGGACGATTCAGCAGCGATTGGCGCGGCAGACCAGGGAGGCGGCCGAGAGCACCAAGCCCGACCTCGCGGTGATCGACGAGATCGGCGCGAAGCAGAAGGAATTGGCTCGGCGCGGGCAGAAGGTTGTGGACGCGCTGAAGAAAGTCCCCGGCATGGGCGATGTTCCCAAGGCTCCCGAGGGCAAGAAAGAGGGCGTCCCCAACCCCGACGCCAAGCCCGACCCCAAGCCCGATGGAGGTGGCGGATGAAATACCCAGCATGGATGTTCGTGATCGCGGGGACCGCGACGGTTGGCGCGTGGGCACAGCCCGCAGCGGAAGCGCCTCCGGCAGCCAAGCCTCCCGAGACAAACAGAGGCCCCAGGAGACTTGAATCCCTGGACGAATTGCTGGGGATCGCTGGTGACAAGCCCTCGTCGGCCAGGGCGACGCTCTCGCCCGGCGCGAGCCTGCTCAACCAGTCGCTCTCGCCGCAGGAAATCCGGGACGAGTTCGACAAGGCGCTCGCGTTGATGCACGAGACGGCCGACCGCGTCGAGACGGGCAAGGATGTGGGCATCGAGACGCAGCGGATGCAGGAAGAGATCGTGCGGATGCTCGACAAGGTGATGGATGAAGCACAGAAGCAGGAACAACAGCAGAAGCAGAAGCAACAACAGCAGGGGCAGCAGAGTCAGAACGCCTCGAAGGATCCCAAGAACGGGCAGCAGCAGCAGGAACGCAAGGGCCAGCAGGACGGCGAACAGGTGAATGGGCAGGGGAATGCGTCGGGGAACAAGGACGGGATGAAGCGTGTGACCGGCGACATCAAGCCGCCTCCATTGCAGGGCTCGGCCGCGTGGGGAAACCTGCCCGCGCATGTGCGTGAATCGCTGACGCAGGGGTTCACGGACAATGTCAGCGCGAAGTATCGGAGGCTGACCGAGGCGTACTTCAAGCGACTGGCGGAGGAACCCAAGAAGTGATGCCACGCAGTTTCAGTTCGACTCCTCATCCGCAGCCCGGCGTGATTCCGGCGGCGGCCCTGGTTCTCATACTGGCGGTGGGTGGTTTGGGCGCGGGTGCCCGCGTCGCCTTGGTGCATCAGCCCGAGGAGCCCAAGATTCTGTCACCCGACACGCCCACGGCGCAACCCCCAGAGAAGGAACCACCCGCCAATCCCGGCGTGGACCCGGCGAAGGTGCGAGGCGCTGAGAACAACGCGGCCAAGTCGGAGTTCACGGGGTCGATGGACCGCGCGATCGTTCGCGGACTCTCGTGGCTTGCTCAGAGGCAGAATGCCGACGGATCGTTTGGAGGGATGCAGACAGGGCCCTCGGTCGCGATCACCGCCCTGGCCGGGCTGGCGTTCATGAGCGATGGAAATCTGCCCGATCGCGGGGCGTACGGCGAAACGGTGACCCGGGCTCTTGACTTTGTGCTCAGGAACTGCTCCGACAACGGGCTGATCGCGGCAGACGCGGGGGCGGCTCCGATGTATGGGCACGGGTTCGCGACGCTCTTTCTGGGCGAAATCTACGGCATGACCGGGGGCGGGGGCGATACGGCCCAGGCACAGCGGGTACACGAGGCACTTGTCCGTTCGGTGCGGCTCATCGAGTCCTCGCAGAACGACGAGGGAGGGTGGCGGTACAACCCCGTGCCCGTCGAGGCGGACACGTCGATGACGATCTGCCAGATCATGGGGCTTCGGTCGGCGCGCAACGCGGGGATCGAGGTATCCAAGGTTGTGATCGATCGGGCGGTGGACTATGTGAGGCGGGCACAAAACTCCGACGGCGGTTTCAAGTACCAGCTCATGGGCGGCCCCAGCGCGTTCCCCAGGTCGGCGGCCAGCATCGCGAGCCTGCAATACGCGGGGGTGTACAACGATCCGGCGATCGAACGGGGCTTGCAGTATCTGATCCGCCGCAACCTGCCGGGGAACGGGCAGTTGGCGGGCCTGCAGCACTATTTCTACGGGCAGTACTACGCGGTGCAGGCGGCGTACCTCGCGGGCGGGGAGACCTGGTCCCTGTGGTGGCCTGCGGTGCGTGAGGAGATGGTGGGCGCTCAACTTTCGGAGGGGAAGTGGATCGATCAGCAGGTGGGCGATCACTATGGAACGGCGATGGCGTTGATTGTGCTTCAGATGCCCAAGCGGTACCTTCCTATTTTCCAGAGGTGAACGCGTGACCGCATGGATTCTGATCGCGGCGATGATGGGGGCGGGCGGTGCGAACGTGGACGCGACGCGCCAGGCCCAACCGCCCTCTGCAGCGAAGGAACGCCCCGCAACCAGGCGGGTGATCGTCGACTCATCGCTGCGGCGGCACGTGGGTGAGCTGTCGGCGATAGGGCCCAAGGAGATTCTGTACTTCGACGAGGGGCGAAGGCCACGCACGATCGCACGCGACGAGGTGCTTGTGATCCTGCCCAAGGCAAAGCCGACAATCGAGGGCGAGACAGGCTCGCTCGCAAGCGGCGACCCTGAGTTCGACCTGGTCGAGCTGGTGAGCGGCGAGCGAATTCCGGGGAAGTGGGGCGCGTGGAGGCAGGCGTCTGAATCGGTCTCGTGGAAGAGCCCTCTCCTGGGCGATCTCATGCTCAAGCTTGACGAGATCCACCGGATCAGGCAGGCCGGGCAGCGGCCGACCGCGCCGGCGGGGGCTGACGCGTCGAAACAGGACACGGTCACGCTCACAAACGGGGACGTGCTGAGCGGATTTGTTGATTCGATCGGCGAGCGGGTGCAGGTCGCGGTGCAAGGCAAACACAGAGAGATCGATCGGGGGCTGGTGGCGGAGATTGTGCTGGCGGGCCAGGGGGTGCAGGCTGGCGCGGACAAGGGCAAGGCGAACGCGAGCGGCAAATCTCTGAAGCAGACGGTGTGGCTGACCGATGGGTCGTCGATCGATGCCGAGAAAGTGGAGAGCGTGGGCTCGACATTGGCCGCGCTGGCGATCACGCGGCGCGGGCAGACGATCGAGGTGCCGTTGGCGTTGCTGGACACATGGTCGCCGAATCGGGCGCGCGTGGCGGGGCTCGCCGGGCTGGTGCCGACGAAGCAAGCTCCCTTTGGCGACCGGGCCTGGGCGGCGCATGTTGAGACCGGGGACCGGTCGGTGCCGCTGGGGGCGGCCGACGTGCTCTTGCCGGGACCGATGGTGGTTGAGTGGGCGATGCCAGCGGGCGCAACGAGGCTGGCGTTGGAGGCGGAGCTACCGGCGGCGTGCCGCGTTTGGGGAGATTGCGTGCTGATCGTCGAGACGGTGGGCAAGGCAACAACGGAGATCGCCCGTGAGCGGCTCAACGACGCGAGGCCGATGGTGACGATCAACGTGGCACTCTCGCAGGCATCGAAAGAGCGTACGACAGTGGTCTTGCGGATCACGCTGGACCCGGGGGAAAGAGGTCCGATCCAGGACCGGGTTCTGCTTCGCCAGCCGATTCTGCTGCTGGGGGGCGAAAAGTGAGGGTCGAGCTGATGTTCGCGTGGAACTGGGCATTCGATGGAGCGTCCATTTCGCGTGTGGCGCAGGGAAACGGGGCTATCGGTATGTGTGGAACACCTGGGGAGCCCTCCGAGGCCCGGAGAACCAAGATGAACAAGAGCTTTGTGGCTGCCATTCCAGTGTGTCGAAACCTGCTGGCGCTGGCGGCCATGAGCGGGATGGCACTGGTGGCGGATGTTGCGCGAGCGCAGCCATCGAAGCCAGCCGGTTCGCCCACGCAGCCCAGCAAAGGGGGCCCGCCTGCGAGTACGCCCACGAGCACCCCCGCCACTCCCGGATCCCCGCCCGGGCCTACCAAAATCGTCGTGGCAACGACCAAGCCGCCGACTGAGCCCGGCCCGTTCCTGAAGGCGAGCAACCTTTCGGGATGGCGGCTGCGGTCGATCGTGCAACTGACGCAGTCGTCGGAGGTGCGGTCGGAGAAGGGCGAGACCGCGAACATCAAGGTCAACTTTCCGTTCGAGACGATGTCGGTGGTCTATCCGGTCGTGCCGGTGTGCGCGAACTCGGTTTCTGAAGAGCTCAAGAGCACCGTGAAGTTCTATCTGAACACGTACGAGCGGATCAGCGGCCAGCTTGTAGTCGGAAAGTCGGTGCCGCTGCCCAACGGCATAATCCGGCCCGAGCTGCTCCGGACACAGATTGACGGTTCGCCCTATCACTCGGGAACGCACCTGATCAAAATGGCACTGGGCGAGCCGGGCAAGCCGTCGACCATCAGCGAGCTGAAGTTCGAGGTCGAGGTTCCGATGACGTGCTGGGACACCGACATGGAAGAGGAGCTTGCGGCGAAGGTCGGTTGGCCCAAGAACGGCTGGCCACTGATCGCGGCGACGACCTTTGAGGCGCAGCTCTTCGTCGACGCGGGGCCACGAGTGCAGAACGGCCCTGTCGAGAAGTACGACGTGAAGGTCTTCGATGACCTGCTTACGAAGTGGCTCAACGGGGGTGAGCCAACAAAGATGCCGCCGGTGAGGCTGGCGAAGTTCATCCTGAGCAATCTGCTGCCCCCGTTCAAGATCGAAGGGTTTGGCACAAACCTGAGGCAGGAGACCACCTCGGGAGCGGTACATCTGCAAGGGCTCCGGATCAATGGCGCGGAGCGAGCGGCGAGGCAGATGCAGGGGACGGAGTGGGATCTGGTGTGCGTGACGGCGGCCCTGTTCCGGCACGCGGGAATCCCCACGCGAACGGTCATCGGGTACGACATCCGCGAGCAGGAACAGAAGGTGACGGGGGCGACGGGGGCCTTGGATACTCTTCCGCGCGCGTGGGTTGAGATCTATCTCTACGACGAGGTGAAGAATGTCGCCAACTGGATTCCAGTCGATCCGGTGCGCATGCGCAAGGCGAGCAACCGCACGCCCAGGCTTGAGGACCGGTGGCAGTGGTTCGGGTGGCACGATGAGATGCGAAGCATGTTGCCGTTGGGGTTCCAGTTTCACCCGCCGACGTCGGTTCGGGCGTACGGGTCGGCAGCACTGTGGGGCTGGCTGGTGACCCCTGTTGAACCAATCGAGGCGGGGCAATCGCTGACGTTCGTGTCGATCAAGAGCAGCATCGTCGACAAGAGCGTGAAGGGCGTGCCGCAGCTGAAGTACAACAACGACCCGAGGTCTACGCCAAGGAAATAGAATCCTTCAACGCAAGACACCTCGCGGAGCGAGGTGGTGCCCAATCATCCGACGTTGCGGGCGTGGCCCCGTTTGGCCTTGTTGTGGATGTGCGGCGTGACGTGGAAGACAGCGGTGCAGCGTCCCACGCGACGCTCGCGCTCGGCGAGCTTGGCGATGAGTGACTTTTTGCGGTCCTTTGCCATCCGGCCCATCGCCTTGGGCAAGACCGCCTGCTGCACAATCTCCATATCGATCGAGATGTTGAACTCTTCGCCCGCGGCGATGAGGGCGGGCAGGTCTTCCTTGGGCGTGATCTTGTAGAGTGCGGGACCGAAGCAGGGGCGGAGGAACTTGTAGTTCAGCTCCTTGCAGACGACGCTGTAGTCGCCCCCGCAGATCCCGAAGATGTACATCCCGCCGGCGATCTCGGAGTTGCCCAGCAGGGCGGCCCCGGCCATGGCGTTGTACCAGTTGCGGTTGAAGCGGCGGAACGGCAGCTCGGCGGCGAAGGTGGTCTGATCGAGCCGCTTCATGCGGATGCCGCTGCGGAACGCGTAGGGCAGCCAGATCATGGAGCAGACGCGGTGCCAGAACGCGCTGCGGGCCGAGAGGCGGGCGATGAAGCCCTCTGTCCGCTCGATGAGCGTCAGCTTGGTCTTGGCGGCCAGCGTGCCCGAGGGGGGGATGTCCGAGGCTTCATTCACGGCAAGCCTTTGATGCGCGAGAGGCTCATCCGGTGTCACCGGTGAGATAGGGGGTGTGGAGGCAGGGGTTTGGAGACCTTCGGGCACGCACGCATCCTTTCCTGAGCGGGAAGGATAGCCGGGCGGGGGTGCGGGCTGGTGAAGCAGAGATGTGCCCGACCGATGTCGCTGCCCGAGGAATATACGACGAGGCGCTGGGGCCTCGAGGCTGGCACGCGGCCCCAATGCGCCAAGGCCCCACCCGATTACCGCCTTCAGTTCGGCTTTTTCTCGACCTCGACGGTCTTCTCGGTCGTTTCGGTGGTCTTTTTGGTGCCTTGAGGCGTTTGGGTGGTCTTTGTGGTGGTGGTCTTGCTCGTGGACTTGTCACTATCGCAGCCGGTGAGCGCGAGGGGCAGTACGGCGGCGAGCGCGGCAAGGGCGAGGAGGAGCATCGAACGGCGGGCGGAAGTCCTGATCATTTGGGGATCCTTTCGAGTGTGCGGGAGTCGTCGGGCGAAGGGCACACAGGTCTACTGGGGGTTGATGGTGGTGTCTTTCTGGTGGGTCTCTGTCGTTGTTGTCCGCCCTGTGGGTGTCTCGGTTGTTGTCTTGGTTGTGGTCTTGCTGTGGCCGACGTCGTCGGAGGCACAGGCCCCCCAGCGTGGCCATCACGACCGAGCCGCCAAGGTACAGGGCGATCACCAGGACTGTGTGAAGAGAAGAAGAAGAACGAACATACTGGCTGCGGTGATTCATCGAGAAGCTCCTTGCAATGCCCCACAGCACCCGTCTCGTGGTCAGCCTAGTCGCGCGAGCATCCCCCGAAGCACATTGAGCTGCTCTGCGAGGGTCTTTGACGCGAATCGGGGATTTGTCCGCGGGGAAATTTCCTCGCAGACGGCTTGGGCGCACAGTGCCCGAGATCGAGCGAGCAGCTGGCGTGGCAGCAAGTCATGTCGGTGGTCATGCTACGCGAGGATCACCCTACCGGGATGATCCTCGCCACCCGTCCTACATCCTCACGCTTCCTTCAGATCAAACCAGCCCTTCTCATTCCGGTTCACCGTTCGCACCGGGTTGCCGGGTTCGTGGTCGAGGACGAGGGTCCAGTTGCGGTCGGCGGACTCGGCGAGGAGCCATTGGCGAGAGATCATGCTGGTGTAGGGCTCGACGTCGTAGCCCAGGCTGTAGGCAGCGCCGTTGTGCCAGGCGGTGGGCATGACGTCGGGGGTGAAGACGATGGTCTTGCCGGCGGCGTCGGTGAAGAGGATCGCCTGCTGCCCCCACGTGTGCCCCGGGACGAGAAACACAAAGACCCCGGGGGCGACCTCGGTCGAACGCTGCTTGATCGAGAGGCGAGGCATCGCGTCGCGGTCGGGTGTTTCACCGGTGATGAACGGGCGGGGCGAATCGACGGCCCGGAGCTGCCCGCTCGCCACCATCGGCAGCAGGTGGTCGGAGAAGTACGTGCGGGTCATGACGCTGCGATTGGCGAGGGCGTCGGCCAGCTCGCGCGTCTGCGTGTAGACCGTCGCATTCGGAAACGCGAGTTTGACGCCATGATCACCGCGCGGCGCACCAAACGACGCGGCGGGGCCGACCCAGTCTGGTTTTTCGCCCGGCAGCGCGAGGCGCGTGAGCCCGCCCGCGTGGTCGAAGTGCAAGTGCGACACGACGATGGCGTTGATGTCCTGGGGGCGGCAGCCCTTCTCATGCAGAGCGTCAAGGATCGAGCGTTCACCCATCGCGAAGATGTCGCGGCTCTTGGCGTCGAGCTTGTTGCCCGTGCCGACCTCGATGAGCATGAGCTTGGGAGCACCCGCCTCGGCCGTGCCCGAGCGTTCGAGCAGCAGGCAGTTGTGCTGCACGGTGATTCGTCCGCGGTCGTCGGACGGGGCAGACCGCGACCAGACGGTGCGGGGAATCAGGCCGAACATCGAGCCGCCGTCGAGGCGGAACTCGCCGGCGCGCAGGAGCGTCCATGAGTATCTCACATCATTTGGGGCCTGGGCATCGATCGTGGTCATGCGGCAAGAGTAAGGCGGGCGGAATCAGAACGCGGCCCGTCACATCCGCTCGCACCGAATCAACGGCGACGACGCAGCATCGCCGGGCCCGCGATGGCGAGGGGCACGGCCGCCCCCGGCGTGGGCACGGTCAGCCAGTTGAAGGTGTAGTTGAAGCCCGAGTAGGTTCCGGCGGTGAGATTGCCGCCGAACTCGAGGGTCATGCCGCGTCCCGGTTGGACGACGCCGTTGCTCGTGTACGACGTGCTGACGGCGACTTGGAATCTCTGAACGATCGCGCAACTGCGGCGTGTGAATGATCGTATCGGATGTCGGCCCGCGGTGCGGGTCGCACGGAGGCGCGATCATGGGTGTGCGG
>JAYVUC010000103.1:0-25839 GCA_043788295.1 Phycisphaerales bacterium | reverse complement strand
GGCAGCGTCATGTTGAGCCTCGGGCCGTTCTTGCTCATAATGAGCCCGCCCTCGAGCCCTTTGTCATCGACGATGTACGGTTCGTTATCGAGATAGTCGCGCCAGAAGCGGATCTCGTCGTGGTTGCGCCTGGCGTTGCGCTTCTCGGGCCCGTCGAACACCGGGGGCGTCGGATGGCTGCACAAGACATGCAACTCGGCGCCGTTGGGCAGCTTCACCGGGACATCCCAGTGCGATTTGCTCGAAAGCCTCATTGCCGCCCGCACTGCGGGCGGGTGCCAATCCGTGCCGTCGGGTTTCACGGGGAACATCGCCCCGGGCATGAAGTCCCACGGCAGGTTCTGGAATGTTCGCACGTTCTCGGCGTCGATGGTGAGCCGCTCATCGACGAGTAGCGTCATCGCGTATTGGCCTGGGAAGGTGCCAAAGCCCCAGCAGTCGCCGCCGAACACGACGCCGCCGGGGGTTTGCTCTCCGGGCGTGCCGTCGGGCTTTGCGCGGAGCGGCGTGGGATAGGTGGCTGTGACTTTGCCGTCGTGGTCGAGGTCCAGGCCGCTGAAGAGACCGGTGTTGGACGGGGCCATGTAGGCTTTGTACTTGAGGGGAGTCACGTCGCTTGCCTGGGCGGTTGCGAGAAACGAGTCGGCGAAGCGTTGGCCGTTGCGACCCTCGACATCGTCCTTGGTCCATCCTGGCGAGCCGGGCATGTCGTAGGCGATCTCGTTGAGGAGGATGATGTTGGGGCGGATGCGTTGGATGACCTCGGCGAGTCGGCGCAAGCGAGGGTTCGCGGGGTCTTTCAGGTCGTCGGTGCGGACATCCTCGATATTGAACGTTGCGACGCGCAGGACAACGGGCTGCTGTTCGATTGCCGGTGCGTGAGGAGGGCTCGTGGGCTGCGGGGCGATCGCCGTTGTGAGGGACCAAAGGATCGCGAGGAAGAAGGTGTGTGGCGACATGGCCCCAAGGGTACCACTGCCCGCGGGCGGGCGGCCCTGGGCGGCACGATGTTCGTGGACTTGATCGGCTATACTGGGCCGTTCTGGCGTGGTAAAGTCACCGCGTCAACGCTCTTGCGGGCGTAGCTCAGTGGTAGAGCGACGCGTTCCCAACGCGTAGGTCACGGGTTCAAACCCCGTCGCCCGCTTTCTTTGATAGGCCCTGCGTCTCACTTCGCTGCCGAAGTCACTCCCAGGGCCTTGTCAATCGCCTTGTCCACCTCATCGGCCACATTCACCAGATACGGCTCGTCGGGCACCTTTGCTTCGGCGGCTTTTTCTGTCGCGCTCTTGAGCAGCTTCCGCAGCTCGTCGTCGCTGATATTTTCCTTCAGCGTGTAATTATTCCGGCCAGTTTTGGTCGCGACGGGCCCGGAGATATGATCGATCGTGCTCCACGGAATGGTCTTCTCGGCGATGCCGCGGGCAAGACGCTGGAGCGACCGTTCCGCGCCGGTTTTTTCATCGGACGAGAGCCCCGACTTGGCGACGTATTTTTCTTTGATGCCCCAGACCATCCCCAGCGGACCAAGAGGCCCTTCGGCCACTTCCTTCATCACGTCGGTCAGTTGCTGAAGTGTGATCTTTCCAGCCCTGAAGTCGTTGCTGAACGCGGTGAGCCTTGTGGTGATGCGATCCTTCTGATCCTGAGGCAATGGGGACTTGGCAACGGTATCGGTGCTGCCTTTCTGGATGCCGTAGGCGACCCACCCACGCCAGTGCATGCTGACATAGATGCCCGCAGCGATCAGCAGGACAACGAACACGGCCAGCGTGATAAGGCAGCCCTTGACCCACGACCCTCACCGATTCAACGTTGTCCCGTGAGTCATCACACGCATGTTCATGGTGTCCTTGTTTGAGATAGAGTCCGCAGAGATTTACTTCACCACGTCGACGGGCTTGGGAGCTGTCGGGCCGCCCGCGGGCCTGGATGTCTTGGCCGGATCGGACAGGATGGGGGTGGGGAGCGTCGTGGGCTGCAAGGTGGGGAGGGTTGTACCGGTGGGCGAATCCAGGAGGTCGACGCGAGCGGGCTGCACGATGTTGAGCTTGAGTGTCTCGTCGTAGGCGGCCTCGCCCACCACACCGATGATCTGCCCGACCTTGCTCTCGAGTTTGAACGCGGCCTCGGGCTTGAGGTAGCCCAGGGTCGTGGGTGCGCCGGTGCCGGCCGAGACGATGCGGTACATCAGCGGCATCGCCTTGCCGTCGTAGACGGTGCTGGAGGCGAGCGTGCCCACGAGGGTATAGACGCGTGACTTGTCGGCTGCGTCGACGACCTGCTGGGCCTTCTGGATGTCGCTGTTGAGCCCGCGCTTGCTCGCCTCGACCGATTTGAGGCTGTCGCGGATGTCGATCCGCAGCTTGAGCACGTCGGCCCGGAGTTGGAGCTGCTTCTTGCGCTGTGAATCCACCGGGGTGTCGCCCAGCTCGCCGATGGTTTTGTTGATCTCGGCGAGGAGCTGGTCGTACTCGGCCCCGAAATCGTCGGCCTTTCTGGTTCCCAGAAGCTTGTAAGCCGCCTCGATCTGCTCCAGAGACGCGGCATGCCGTTGCTGCTTGGTCGGGGTGGGCGGCGTGGTGGGGGTGGTAGGCGTGGTGGGATCGGGCGTGCCCGGCGTCGCTGTTGGTGGATTCGCCGGATTGCCGAGCCCGTGATCGGTTACTGCGGGGGTAGTGGGCGTTGCCGACGGGGTGGACGTGGGTGAAGAAGCGGGAGGGGTCGCAGTTGGTGGAGTGGTTGTGGGCGTCGTCGGCTTGGAGCCATCGGTCGCGGGCTTGATCGGTTCGAGCAAGGAGCGATCGGGCGTCGCGGGCTTGGTTCCAGCTGGCGCAGCCGCAGGCGGAGTGGACGTGGTGGGCTTCACGCCGGGTGTGGTGGCGGGGGGTGCTGTGGGTGAAGTCGCCGGAAGCACAGGCAACAAGCCTCTGGCTTTCTGAGCTTCGATTTCTTCCTTGGTCGCCCGTCGCAGAATGCGCGACTCGACGTAGCCGCGTGCCCCTTCGGGGGCGACGACCTTGTAACCCACGAGTTCGCCGCCGGTGTTCTTGATCGTCCCCAGCACCTTGAGTTTTGTGCCGCTCGCGGCGGGCTTTGAGTCCGGGAGCAGCGACTGCCAGCAGTGCTGCGGGTTGTCGGTCGAGTACGCTAGCAGGGTGCTGGCCTTGCTGAGAGTGAAGGTGCTCGACGCGGCGTCGTACATCCCATCGCCCGGCTTCACGAAAGCGGGCCAGTCGCCGGCATAGGCGACGCGCGACCATCTCGCATCTTCGCCGTCAACCACGAGCACGGCTCCTTTGGTCGCGCTGACCACCGTGTAGTAGGAATCGTAATTGCCAGCGTGAACGTTGGCCAGCTCGGCCGTCACGACCGCGTGAAACGGGGCGGCGTCTTTGATCTTGTTCTGTGCCAGCGCGAGCTGTGGTACCGCCATCAGCGGCACAAGCGCCATAGGCAGACCTGCCATACCCGCCACTCCCATCGTGGCCCGCAGAACCGACGCGATCGAGACTACCGCTTGAGCTGAATATGAGCGCTGCATCGCAAGAGACTCCTTCTAAGGGGCGAAACCCGTCGGCATGGCGTCCAAGATTGCCAAGGGCCGACGCAAGTGTAGGTGCGGCCCCCGCATTTGCCAGCCTTGTAGGCCTACTCCGCGCCCGGCGTCACTACCATCGTCCATGCAGGCCTCGCAAGCCCAAATCACCGAATCCGCCGCCCTTCTCGCCGCTGGCGGAGTGGTTGCGTTTCCCACCGAGACCGTCTATGGGCTGGGTGCCGACGCCTTGAACGCCGCCGCCGTTGCCCGCGTCTTTGAGGTCAAGGGGCGACCCGCCAACAACCCGTTGATTGTGCATGTCGACGGGCCCGAAATGGCCAGTCCGCTTGTTTCGCATTGGCCCGACGCAGCCCAGCAGCTCGCCGCCGCCTTCTGGCCCGGCCCGCTCTCGATCATCCTGCCCAAATCCGCCGGCGTGCCGTCGATCGTCACTGCGGGCGGGCCAAACGTCGCCCTTCGCGCCCCGGGCCACACCGTCGCCCTCGCTCTCATTCGGGCCCTGGGCCGCCCCATCGTCGGCCCAAGCGCCAACCCCTCGGGTGGTGTCTCGCCCACAACCGCCGACCATGTTCGCTCGTCGTTCCAAGGCCGCGTGCCCGTTCTCGACGGCGGCCCATGCACGCGAGGGCTCGAATCGACCGTCATCTCCCTCGTCGGCCCGCCCCGCATCCTCCGCCCCGGCCCCATCAGTGCCGCCAACCTCGCCCGCGTGCTTGGCGAACCTGTCGGCACCGCCGTGACCGCGCACAACGCCGCCGTCGTGCCGTTGGAAAGCCCCGGCCTCTTATCAAAGCACTACGCGCCAGCGACCCCGGCCATCTGGTTTACCGAATCGCAGTGGCCACTGATCGTGCGACAACTATCCGCGCGAACGACTCGCGTTGTCTTGCTGAGCCACCATGCCCGCGATGTCGCCTCGCCTCACGTACTCATTCGCATGCCGCAAGACGCCCAGCAGTACGCGGCAAGGCTCTATGCCGCATTGCGAGAGGCCGACGCCATGGGAGCGTCCCTCATCGCCGTTGAAACAGTGGGGGACGCATCAGACGTAGCGTGGGACGCGGTACGGGATCGAATCGCTCGGGCGACAGTCCCGTTCGAGTAAGCCGGGTCTACTGCACCAGCCCTTTCGTCAGCCTCATGAACGCCGTCTCCAGGTTCACGGGTTCTTCCGTGAACTTCGTCAGCCGGTATCCCTTGTTGATCAGCACGTTGGGCAGGTCGGTGAAGCTGCGCCCCGCAGCCTCGTCGAAGTCGATGTGGATCAGCTTGGGGCCGGCCCTGTCGTTGGGGTCCGAGTCCTGCACCGTCACCTTTCGCACGCCGGGAAACGCCTGGATCGCCTTGGCCGCCTCTTCGTGGCGATCCATCACGCCCACGTGAATCACATGCCCCATGCGGGCCTTCTTCACGATCTCATCGACCGGCCCATTGAACAGCAGTTGCCCGCGCTCGATGATCCCCACCACATTGCAAAGCTCCGCCAGCTCGGGCAAGATGTGCGACGAGATGAGAATCGTCTTGCCCATCCGGCGAAGCTCTTTGAGCAGCTCGCGGATCTCGATGCGGGCTCGCGGATCAAGCCCGCTCGCCGGCTCGTCCATCAGCAGCACCTTGGGGTCGTGCAGCAGCACCCGGGCGATGCTGAGCCGCTGCTGCATGCCGCGCGAGAGCCCGTTCACCTCGGCCGTCGCTTTGTACGACAGGTCGGTCAGCTCCAGCACGTCCTTGACGACTTTGCGGCGCTGGGCCCCGTGGATGTTGTATGCGGCCGCGAAGAACTCCAGGTATTCCGTGACCACCATGTCCTCATACGCGCCCATGAAATCTGGCACGTAGCCGATCAACGGGCGGATCTGGCGGTTCTGGAACCCGACGGTGAGGCCCGCCACGTTCGCCTGTCCGCTGCTGGGCTTGAGCAACGTCGCCAGAATCTTGATCGTTGTGGTCTTGCCAGCACCGTTGGGCCCGATGAACCCGAAGCAGTCGCCCTCGTCGATCGTGAGATTGAGATTATTGAGCGCGACAAGATCGCCGTAGCGCTTGGTGAGGTTGATCGTTTCGATCATCGGCACGGGGTCGTTACTCCTACATCTGGCTTGGGGTGGCCCGGTTCTCCGAACCGGGTCCGAGGCTTTCTTACTTCGTGCTGTCCGGCGGTTGGGTCTTGGAGCCATCGGCCCCTTGCGCGGAGTCGCTCGCCCCCGCACGAGTGCCCCACACCGGCGGCATGTCGGGCAGAGGGTACACCCACTGAATCCAAGTGCTCCCCTCGGTTCGCAGTGCCTCGCCCTCGACAAAGAACGGCACGGGCGAGGGCTTCATGCTCAATTCGGCGAGGATGATCACGCAAGGCTGCGTGCACCAGCGCGCCACATCCATGCCGTGCATCGCAGCCCGCTGGGCCACAATCATGCCGCTGGCGCTCTGTCCGCTGTCGGAATCGGGACCCGGAAGCTGCGGCAGGAACGCGAGGGCCTTCATCCGGTCCACGTTCTGCCCACCCGATCCCGCGTCACCCGTGGGCCCGCCTGAATACTGATCGCGCTTGGTGACAAGCCGCAGCATCTCGTCCAGCGAGTTTGTCAGCGTGCGTGTGACTGCGAAAGGGGGCCTGAGGTCGAAGACCTGCCCGGGCTCCCAATTCTCCGCCGGCACAGTGCCGTTAAAGAAATGAAAGGCCATCGCCGTGTTGTTGAGCTCGCGCGACCCTTCCTTGATTCCCGGCTTGGCGGTGATAGCACGCTGCCCGGGCACAAACACCACGACCACGTTGTGTAGCGAGCCTGGAAACTCATGGCTCAGGCGTCCGACGAGCTTCCCATCGGGCGAGATCGAAAGGCCGCTGCCCGGATCCCCAGCTTCGTTCACCGGATAGAACGTCCGCCACGCCCTTGCCCCGAGCCAGTCGGCCTGCAAGAGCTTCACTGTTGAACGCGACGGGAACGAGAGAGATGCCGGGATTGCGGAGTCGATGGCGTACTCGCGCGTGTCGGGAAACGCCCGGAGCCCGCCGTTGGCCTCGTTGATGGTGTCCCACGGGGCGATCATGTTGTGCGCCCATCGGCGGCGGCCGGTCTCGAGCTTTCCCTCGACGCCGCCCACCGCCACTGTCGCGGTTCCGTACCACGGGAGCATGACGTTGAGCCACGCGCGAGCGTGTACGCGATCCTGCCCGAAGACCTCTTGATAGATCGTCAGGTGCCGCGCCGCGGTTTCGCGCGGCTTGAGAAGCCACGCTCCGCCCCACGCGATCCCGGTGAAGAGGCCGGCCGACGCGACGTACGCGAGCCACGAGTACTGAGACTTTCCGAGCTTTTTGAGGCCGAAGTAGCAGCCCGGCCCGGCGACGAGCAGATACGCCGTGAAGACGACCATTCCCAGCAGAATTCCCTTGAGCGCGCCGCTGGTTCGCTCGATCTCGTGCCCCAGGAACATGTCAAGCGGGCCCGTCTGCGAACGCGAGACCGACGACAAGTTCCGAAGCCCCGACATTTCCGTGCCCGTCAGCAGTTGCCCGCGTGTTCCCAGCACGCGGTGCCAGAAAACGTCGGCGTCCACGATCCCCATATCGCGCGACAGATCGATCCCAACCACCGTCACCGCGCCGGTGCCCACAGAGCGGCGGGCCACGATGCACGCGTCGTTTGGGCCGCTGAGAACTCTCGTCACTTTGCCGGACGCGAGCCCTTGCTGCGCCGCGAACTCGTGCACCACCGCGTCCTTGGGCAGCCGGAGCGTGTCAGACCTTGTCAAGAGCGACGAGTATGCCGCCATATCGACGCCATCCTTGCGATCCACATCGACCTCGGGCATGATCTCGCTGAGGTCATGCCCGGTGCGCCCAAGCCAGTTCTGTCCGGCGGGAGGCAGCACGACGACCAGATGCCCGCCGCGATTGACCCACTCGATGAGAGCCTCGGCCGTGGTCCCGCGCACATCGCCGGGCTCGCCGCTTCCCCAGACGATCGTGTCGAACGGCGCGAGACCGAGCCACGAGTCGGGCAGTTCCGCGGGAGTTCTGATCTCAACAACCTGCACTGCCTCGTGTGCGAAGGGCGGAAACTTCTCGCTGCCCACAGCCCGCGTGAATCGGTCGAGCCCCATCGGGCGTGTGCCGATCCGAGCGAGCATTGCGGTGCCCGTGGGTGCGACGTTCATCGATCGTCCACCTGCGGTTGCTCCCTCGCCGACTTGCACCTGACCAAGGAGCGGCCCGAGCCGCCCGCGCAGAGCTGCTTCGAGCCCGCCGTCGGCGACCTCGTACACCGAGACCAGAACGGATTTCATCGCCTCGGGCGCGAACGCGAGCGGGGCGTATACCCACACGGGCTGCGCGACACCCGGGTTGAGGGCGGCAACGCGGCAATACACGGGCAAGTCGCCGTCTGAATCGCGCATTTGCACCCGCACGACGACCTCGCGTGGTTTCGTGGCCGTGTCGGTCAGTCTGAGCCGGATGCCCATGGAGGTGCCGGGGCGCACGATGCCTCCGACCCCGAGTTGGTCCACTTCCATCCGCACCTGCGACGCACGCGAGCCGGCGGGCGTCTGCTGGCCTTGTGCGGTGAAAGGGCAGGCGCAGAGGGCGATAGCCAGTGTCAGGGTGAGAATCCGCAGTCTGGCCGCGGCGAGTAGCATCGAAAAAAGGCCCGGCGCACTCCGCGCGGGCCACACAGACGGCATATCAACGTATCGTTTCACTTCCCTATTCTACTGGCAATCAAGCCCGGCGGTTCCCGGACCGATGCGTGTTCCATGATCCAGCTTTCTCCAGCGATCTGGGTTTGCATCGCAAGCGCTGCCCTGGCGGGCGGATTCGGGGTGCTCAACGCGGCGGCGGTATTCATGCGCAACCACAGCGAGGTGACGGACTTGCAGAGGCGGGCCCGCGTGCTTCGACTCGAGTATTCCAAACGCTCGAAGGCGGGTGAGCCGGGCGACGTGTGCGCCGACGAGCCAGCCAGAATCGAAGAACGAAGGGCCGCGTGAGCATTATCCGGCGATGCTGCCGAGCTGGTGCTCGGTTTCGCCGCGGAGCTTGCGGATGCCACGGAACTTCCAGTTGTTGACGGTGGAGACACGCACGTCGAGCGATTTGGCGGCGGCCTCGTAGCTGAGCCCCTCGCAGACGATGAGCCGAAGCGCGGCGTGCTCGGTGTTTGAGAGGCGCGAGAGGGCGGGCTCGTGTGAGTCGTCGGCGGTTTCGGCGAAGTTGTCGGCCACATCTGCCGCGTCGCTCGAATAGCGCTCGCTGGTAGCGAAGCGCTCCTGCTGCACCTTTTGCTTGTGACGCCGCTTGATGAGGTTGTCGGCGACCTTGACGAGATAGCTGGCGTTCACGACGCGATCCTGAAGGTCCGGGATGCGAAGCAATCGGACAAAGACCTCCTGTGCGACGTCCTCTGCGGAGGGGGCATCGACGGACCTTCTGGCGAACCAGTAGACCCTCTCGTAGTATTGTTCGAACAAGCTCATCACCAACGCGCCACGATTGCTTCCGTTCGGCATGGGACGACTCCATTCACCCGTTTGCGGCCACCAAGCTGCAAACGCCACCATGGTTAGCGATCGACAATCGGCCACCAGCCGACACCACCCTCGATCGTTCCCTCACCCGACATGTACTGATCACACTACCGATAGGCCCGCGAACGCAGGGCTGAATAGAAAGGCTGCAACTCCATCGACCGAACCGGGCGTCAAGCACGGAAAACCACAGGTGCAACTCGGACCATCGCTTGACGCATCCGATAAGACAATACACGGAAACTTCCTGCCCTTTCCGAAAGATGAAAAACAAACCGACAACAGGGTGAAAAGTTGGGCAAGTTCGTGAGTTGTCACGGAAACCAACCCGGGTTTCCACAAGAACCGGGGAGTTGCATCGCAAATGAACGGCTGGGCGGGTGTCTATTTTCGTCATCGAGGCGCGGTGTCGCGCAAACATTGCGCGGCGGGGAATCCGTTGCGACTAACTACGGAGGAGCCATGGAAGGCCACCCAGAATCATTTCCCAGGCTTCACCGAGGGCACCAGGGCGTGTCGCACCACCACGCGCCGATGCGGCTGACGCGGTCTGCGCTTGTGGCCCGCGAGAACCAGCGGCTCATCGACAGGGTTGCGGGCAACTGGTCACGCTTCAAGGTGCCCAAGCGCGCTCCTGCGCCTGGGTCGGTGTCGGCCGATTTGTTTGCGATCATCAACGATGATGCGAGCGTGCGTGGCGACGCGGAGCCGGCCGAGGGCGGGCCTTGCTTTGACCATCTTACGGGTCTGATGGTTGAGGATGCCGTGGCGCGAGCGAGCGCGACCGAGGCGAGGCCTTTGGACCCGCCGATATGGATTCGCCTTGTGGGCGCGGACGAGGGCTTCTCGCGCCACTGCGACTGATCAGATACGGAACGAATCTCGCTGGATACGGATTTCCTGGACGGTGACGAGTGTGCCCTTGTCCATGCCCGGGCAGATCTGGCGATGACGCTGCCAGGTCTTCATGTCTTTGACAACACTGGGCCAGAACGGCCAGGTACGGCATTGTCCGGGTCGATCCTTGTACACGCCGCAGATCGCCTTGCCGGGAATTTTCTCGCGGTCGAGAAAGACGCAGTCCATGCCGGCGGTGGTGACGCGTTCGGTGAGGCTTCGACCTTGCGGGACGATGCGCGTGAAACGTTCGATGAAGTCGGGCGGGGAGATTCCAAGTCTGGCGGCGAGTGACTGGCATTCGGAGTCGGTGACGAGGACGTAGCCTTCGGCACCGGTGCAGCAGTTGCCGCACATGGTGCAGGAGAATCGCAGGCCGGGCTCGCCCGTGCGCGGGTCTGCGGGTGAGAACCACTCGGGCTCAGGGTCGCCGGGCCTTGAACCCTGGGCCGTGTCGCCTCGTGGAAAGTGGTGATCGTTCACGCGGGTCGCCCCGAGCAGGCGGCTTCGACTTTGTCGCACAGAGAGGAGGCGACGCGAAGCAGAGACGCGGAATCCGCGAGGGCGCGAGCGCCGGCCGACGGGTCGATCCGGGCAACATTGACGACGACATTCCAGCGGCCCGCGCGGGCGGTGGCTTGGGCGAGGATCGCCGCGATCGCCAGATCGCTCCGCAGGTGCGGGTTGGTGATGGCGGTCAGCTCGTCAAAGTGGCGAAGGAGGTCGATCGAGGTGGCAACGACGGCCATGGGGATCTGGACGGCGGCGAGGCTTGCGGCGGGCAAGTCGCGTGTGCGGCGCTGGTCCGATTCGGGGAGCCTTGAGAGTTCATTGACGAGCCCGTAGGCTGCTGCGTCCTCGTCGGCGAGCCTGAGCATGAGCGTTCGTGCGTTTGCGAGCGAGGCGGCGGCGGCGGCGAGCGCGTCCTGGAATGCGTCGAGCGATTTCTTGCCCGACGAGTACGCGACGACCATGCCGCCCAGTGCGCCCGCGAGCGCGCCGACCGTGCCGGCCACCGCCCCGCCGCCTGGTGCGGGCGTCTTGGCGGCGATGGAGTCGAGCAACTGGCCCAGTGGGAGGGAGGCAAGCGTGGCGTTCATCGGGGCAGTGTAGAACGGCGGCGGGCAGCGACGCAAAGACCGGAGCCGCAGGGCTCCGGTCGTGATCAGGTTGTATGAGTTCGATGAGATCAGCGGACGAGTTAGGCCTTGGGGCCTTCGGTGTGGGCGATCTTTCCGATGTGCTTCATGCCGCGGCGGCGATCACGCAGGCGCTGGCTCTTGCCCTCGCGGTCGCGGAGGTAGTAGAGCTTGGCGCGGCGGGCGTCGCCGTGGCGGAGCACCTCGTACTTGGCGACCAGGGGCGAGTTGATGGGGATGATGCGCTCGACACCGACGCCATCGACGATGCGACGCAGGGTGATGTGCTCATCGATGGCCCGGCCCGAGCGGGCGATGAGGACGCCCTGGAAGACCTGGGTGCGCTCTTTGTCGCCCTCGACGATGCGGAGGTGGCAGGCGACGGTGTCGCCGATGTCCATTTTGGGGACGTCGGTCTTGAGGACGGCCTTGTTGATGTCTTCGATGATTGAGGTCTGGCTGGTGGGCTTCTGCGACATGTCTGGGTCCAGTCTGTTTGGTTCCCGATCGGAACAAGAACGGGCCAAGACGATAGGCGTTGTCTGGTCGGTGTTCCAGTTCACAATGCGTGTGGAATAGGAGAGTATCGCAATCCTCGGGCTCTTCAGCCGCGGCGTTTGAGGAGCATCTGGGCGTTGCCGAGGTGGGATTCGGCGAAGCCGGCCTCGCAGTATGAGAGGTAGAACTCCCACATGCGCACGAATGTGTCGTCGAACCCCAGCCCCTTGATGGCGGGCAGACTGGCGAAGAAGCGGCGACGCCACTCGGCAAGGGTGGTGGCGTAGTGGGGGCCGATCTCGGTGGCCTCGATGAGATCAAAGCCCGCGCGATGGGCGGAGGCGGTGAGGACGGAGCGGCTTGGGATGAAGCTTCCTGGGAAGATGTGTTTCTTGATGAAGTCGACCCAGTTGACACCTTCTTCGTAGTAGCAGTCCTGGATCACGATTGCCTGGAGCATGAAGAGGCCCGAGGGCTTGAGGAGCGAGGCGCAAGAGCGAAAGTATGTGTCGAGGAACTGAGGCCCGACGGCCTCGACCATCTCGATGCACACGAGCTTGTCGAAGGATCCCATGAGGTCTCGGTAGTCTTGTTCAATGACGGTGACGCGATCTTGAAGACCGGCGGCGAGGACGCGGCCGCGTGCGGAGGCGGCTTGTTCTTTGCTGATGGTCGTGGTGGTGACGCGGCATCCGGTGGACTTGGCGAGGTGGACGGCTAGCCCGCCCCAGCCGGTGCCGATTTCGAGCAGATCGTCGGCGGCTGAGAGGGCAAGGCGATCGCGGATGGTGTCGAGGCGTGAGAGCTGGGCGCGTTCGAGCTGAGTGGGCGGGATGGGGCCTGCTGAGTCCTTGTAGATCGCGCAGCTGTACATCATCGTCGGGTCGAGCCAGAGCGAGAAGAACTCGTTGGAGAGGTCGTAGTGTGCGGCGATGTTTCTGCGACTGCCCGATTTAGTGTTGCGGGCGAGGCGGTGAGAGATGGATCTGCAAAGCTTTACGATGGCGGTCCATGGGCCGTCGATAGAGTTGAAGAGATCTCGATTCTTGACGACGAGCCGACAGACGGCGGTGAGGTCATCGCAGGTCCATTCGCCGCGCATGAACGATTCGCCGCAGCCCACGCTGCCACCGAAGGCAGCGGCGGCGTAGAAGCGGGAATCGTGGACGGTGATTGTTGCCTTGACTGGGTACTGCTGGGAGGCGTGCCCGAAGGTGACATGGCGTTCCCCGTCAGCGATGGTCACCTGCCCGTGCCTGAGTGATCTCAGGGCGGCAAAGAGAAGCCGGCGCGCGACGAAAGCGGAGAGTCTGGGTGCCGCAGCGTGGATGTGAAGCGGTCTAGAGGCTATGGACGAGGGCATGAGTTTGGAAGCCTACGCGGGAACGGGCGCGGAGCCAAGGCGGTGTTGACGGTCCCGAGGCGGGCTCTGCGGTTCGCCCCGACATTGGGTTTTCGGCGGCCGCGTCATTTCGGATTCAACCATTTTGGATGAGAATGTTGAGGGACGCCCTTGAGGCGAAGCCGCAGGGCGTTCCAGTAGATGCGGGCGACGACCTGGAGGGTCATCAGCGGGTAGCGGAGCAGGGCAAGGGCGAGGCCGGACCCGTTGATTGGGCGGCGGTGCAGCACCATTGAGGCGTCAAAGATCTTTCCCAGGGCGTCCCAGGTTTCCATATGGATACTGAGCACCTCTGCGGGTGGTCGGAAGTACCAGCAGTAGGTCTGGTTCATGGGCATGAATGGCGAGACGTGGAAGGCCTTTGGGAACCCGCGGCTTGCTGGCGGCGAGTTGGACGCGGGGTCGGATGTGACGGGGGATCCGTCGCCGCGGGTGACATAGGCGTGGCGCTCTTTCCACGGGGTGCTGGTGATCTCCGAGACAATCCAGTTTACCCGCTGGCCCGATGGATCGAGGCAGAAGTAGAAGGTCACGGGATTGAAGGCGTGGCCGAAGTATCGGAGGTGGGTGAGCATGCGGATGGGGCCATCGCAAGTTGCACCGGTCTTGGTGAGAATCAGAGCCCGCACGGCGTCGTCGAGGGGCATGGTGGTGGGGCCGAGGTAGTCGGAGCGGTGCCATGCGGCGAGGTTTGAGCGGTTGACGGACCAGAACCAGCGGCCTTGAAACGTGGCGGGAAGCTCGGCGAGGTCGAGGTAGACCATGAAGAGGGGCATGCGCAGCGTGTGCGGAAGCGGGCGAAGGCGGCGATGGCGAACAACGCCGAGGTAGAGCGCGCTGGCGGTCATGGGCCGGCGGGTCCGGGGAGACAGGCTCGGGCGTGGATCTGTGCGGCGGCGCGGGTGCCACTCCAGAATCCGTCTTCGTGGAAGCCATAGCGCCAGTACGCGCCGCAGAAGTAGGTGTCATGGAGCCCGGAGATTTCGTGGTGGCGTTCCTGTGCGGCGAAACCGGCGGCGGTGTACTGCGGGTGGTGGTATTCCATCTGCTGAATGATGGAAGCGGGGTTGATCGACTCGGTCTGATTGAGAGTGACGAGGAATTGGGTGCTGTCGGGGGGCGAGAGCCCTTGGAGCATGTTCATGTTGTAGGTGACGCGGGCGCGGGGGTGGGGGGCGGCCCCGACGCGGGCGTTCCAGGCGGCCCAGACTTTGCGGCGGCATGGGAGAAGTGACGTGTCGGTGTGTAGGACGGCGTGGTTGAGCTCGTAGGGGAGGGCGGAGAGGATCGAGGCTTCGGAGTCGCTGGGGTCGGTGAGGAGGGAGAGCGCGGTGTCGCTGTGCGTGGCGAGGACGACGGCGTCGAAGGTCTCCGGGCCTGCGGCGGAGAGGATGGCGACTCCGGGGTTGAGGCGTGTGATGGTGCGAACGGGGCACGCGAGGCGGAGTGAGCCTGTCAGGGGAGCGAGGATCGCATTAACGTAGGTGCGTGAGCCCCCGATGACGGTGCGCCAGATGGGGCGTTCGCCCATGTCGAAAAAGCCGTGGTTCTGGAAGAAGGTGCGGAAGAAGTCGAAGGGGAGATCGAGTGTGGAATTGTCGGAGGCGGACCAGATAGCGGAGGTCATGGGAACGAGATACCACTCAACGAACTCGCGGGAGAGGCGGCGTTCGATCACGAAGTCGCGGAGTGTCTGTGGCTTTGCCGGGGAGTTGGCGGCGGCTCGCGCGTGGGCACCGACACGGGCGATGTCTCGGAGCATGCGGAAGAAGCCAGGCCGGACGAGGTTGCGATTTTGAGCGAAGAGGTGTGCGAGGCTTGCGCCGTTGTATTCGAGGTCGAGCGCGTCGTGGCGGACGCTGAAGCTCATGGTGGTGGGCCGGCTTGCTATGCCCAGGCGGTTGAGCAGCCCGACAAAGCCTGGGTAGGTGCGATTGTTGAAGACGATGAAGCCGGTGTCGATGGCGTAGTGGCGTCCGGCGTGGGTGATGTCGTGTGTGTGGGAGTGTCCGCCGGGCCTGTGGGAGGCTTCGAAGAGTGTGAGGCGGTGGTGGGGCGCGAGAGCGTGTGCGGCGGCGAGGCCCGAGATGCCGGTACCGACGATGGCGATCTTCATGACGGTCGCGCCGATGTGGGGGAGCGTCGAGAGGTCACTTGGCTTTGGCGGTGGCGTAGACGCGTGCGGGGACGGGGTTGAGATCCCAGACGAGGCCGACCTTGCTGAGCATCCAGAGCGTGTAGTAGGTGAGATCGATCTCCCACCAATAGAAGCCCTGGCGGGCCGCACCGGGGAAGTGGTGGTGGTTGTTGTGCCAGCCTTCGCCGAAGGTGAGCAGGGCGAGGAAGATGTTGTTGCGGCTGTCGTCGTCGGTCTTAAAGCGGCGGCTTCCCCAGGTGTGGCTGAGAGAGTTGATGGTGTAGGTCGCGTGGTAGCAGACGATGGTGGAGACGAAGAAGCCCCAGGCGAGGAACTGGAACCCGCTGGTGCCGGTGGAGGGGATGAAGTGGCCTATGACCCAGCCCAGCCCAAAGAGGGTGACGGCGAGGGAGGCGGGGACGATGAGATCGAAGCGGTCGATGAAGCGGAGCTCGGGGTATTTGGCGAGGTCGGGGATGACCTTGGTGTTGGTGGCGGCGTTTTCGGGCTGAAGGAACCACATCATGTGGGCCCAGATGATGCCGTGAAGGCGCGGGGAGTGGAGATCGTGCTCGGTGTCGCTATGGCGGTGGTGTTCGCGGTGATGGGCGGCCCACCAGAGCGGACCGCGCTGGACGGCGGAGCAGCCCAAGAGGCCGAAGATGAACTGCATGGGGCGGCTGGTTTTGAAGGTGCGGTGGCTGAAGTACCGGTGGTAGAAGCCAGTGATGGCGAACATGCGGATGGCATAGAGCGCGACGGCGAGCGCGAGAGCTGTCCAGCTGAATCCGGCCCAGATCACCAGGAGACAGCCAAGGTGCATCAGGGCGAACGGGATCATGCGGATGACTTTGAGGACCGTCGAGGGCTGCTCGGCGTGGAGAGTGAGCTTTGACGAATCGACAAACATGGAGAGGACGGTCGCCAGCAGGTTGCGCTTGGGCGTTGCAGCGGTGACTAAGTCGGGCTTGACTTCAATGGCAGGGGTTTTTACTGGGGAATCGAGGGTGGAAATGGTCGAGGTGGAGTGTTGCAGGTTGTTCAGCGTTGCCGTCATGATGGTTCCTTGGTGAACACGGACGGAGATTGTACGGATGCCGGCTGCCAATGTTCGCGTTGAATGATAAGCGTTGTAAAAGCGGATAGCAATGTCCGGTAGTCGGAATGGGAACTTTCGGTTGGCCGGTCTGTCATATAGTATTCACTAATGAAGGGGTGTTTCGACCAACCTCGTCCTGACTCGATTCCGAAGGGGTGCCATCGGTTGTTGGGATTGGGACTCTGGCTCGTTCTGCTGACGGTGCCGGGGTGTGCGTTTGAGCGGCATCGGGAGCAGCTCGCGCGGTTTCACTCCAAGGGCGAGTACGAGGCGGCGGCGGCATCGCTCGACGATCCAAAGGTTCACAATTTGTACGACGCGGAGGATCAGGTTCTCTGGCATATGGATCGGGCATCGGTGGCACTGGCCTTGAGTGATACGCAGACGGCGCTCACCAACTTTGAATTGGCGAAGAAGGACACGGAGTTCAACGACACCAAGTCGGCGGGCGAGGTGGTGGGGGAGTGGCTGTTGAACGACACGGTGAGGCGGTACGTCGCCGAGCCTTATGAGGACATGTATCTGAGCGTGCTGACGATGGTCGCGCTGCTGGAAGATGGGCGGGTTGAGTCTGGGGCTGCGAACGAGGCGAAGCGGTTTGGCACACGGGCGAACTATCTGCGCGAGCGGTTCAATCAGCAGTATCAGGCGGTGCAGAAGCAGGGCGGTCCGCAGTTGAAGGCGGCGGAGGGATCGAATGGTTCAAGGGGGTTGAAGGGATCGAAGGGGATCGAAGACTTTGTCGAGTCACCGCTGGGGGTGTATCTCGCGTCGTTGTCGTTCATGGCCGCTGGGGATGCCGATGCGCAGCGGATCGCGGCCGAACGGCTCACCGACGCGATTGAGAGGCAGAAGGGGATGATCGGGGCGGTGGATGCGACGAAGTTCAGCGACCTTGCGGGCAAGTCGCCCGAGACGGCGAATGTGGTGGTGGTGGCATTCAGCGGGCGGGGGCCGACGAAGACGCCGTTTCGCCTGCCGCCGATCGTGATCGACAAGGTGCAGGTGTACGTCGAGATTCCGATCTTGAAGAAGCACGAGAGCCGCGTGTACGACGCGACGGTGGAGGTGGAAGGGGAGGGCACGACGGGGCTGGCGTTGATCGAGGACATGTCGGGCGTGGCGATGGCGAATTACGACCGGATCATGCCGATGATCCAGGCGCGGGCGGTGGCGCGGGCGCTGGTGAAGGCGGGCGTGGCGTATGCGGTGACGGAGACGGTGGACAAGTCGAGCAAGCGCAACGACGCGGCCCGGTGGCTCACGCAGATCGGACTTCTGGCGGCGCAGATCGCGACTGAGCATGTGGATATCCGGTGCTGGGCGTTTCTGCCGGGGCAGGCGCGGGTGACGACGCTGAAGTTGCAGCCAGGGAAGTACCGGGTGCGGGTGGTCTATTCTGGAATGGGTGGGGGAGCGGCGCATGTGACGCCTTGGAAGGATGTTGACGTGGGCACGGGGCCCTTGCGGGCGATCGTGACCCACTATTGGGACTAAGTTGGTGGGATTGAATGAGATTGAAACGGATGAGCCAGATTCTTGGAATCTTGAACAGGAGGATTGCGATGCGGACGAGCATGAAGGTGGCGATGGCGGCGGCGGTGTTGATGTTGGGCCTTGCGGGATGCGGGGGCGGCGCGAACGAGCACATCACGCGCGTGAACAGCGACGAGGTGATTGATATCAACTCGGGATTCAACCAGAACGACGCGCGGTTCCTTGCGAGGCAGCAGATTTCCGACGCGATGGGTCGGGCCTGGATCACGAACTGGCAGGCGGCGAACGGCGGCGCGAACCCCAAGATCGTGCTGGGGAATGTGAAGAACGAGACGGGCGACTACACGATCAATCCGGCGATGATGACCGATGAGGTGCAGCGCGAGATGCTCAACAGCGGGCGTGTGAGGGTGTTTGCTGCGAAGGACATTCGCCAGCAGTTGAGAGCGGAGCGATTCGACACCGAGTTTGCGGAGCCGGCGACGGTGAAGAAGGCGGCGAGTGAGATCAAGGCCGATTTTATGCTGCTGGGCGCGCTGCGTGAGCGGGTGCAGGTCTCGGGCGATGGGCGCTCGAAGGTCGTCTTCTATGAGCTTCAGCTTGAGATGACGGACATGGCGACGACAGAGAAGGTATGGTTCGGTCGCGGCGAGGTGCAGAAGACTTCACAGCGGTGAGTTGACCAGAGGCTCGAACAAAATGCGGGGGCTTTGTAGGGCGGAATGCGCCTGCTCTGAGGGGCATGCCGCGTAGCACGCTCGAGTTTGGCATTTGCATCCGTGTACCCGGAATCCTGTACCATGGTGTCGGTGACACAGCTGTTTCAATCCCGGTGGGCACGACGAGCGACGGGGCTTGCCCTGGTGTTCTGCGTTGGACTGCTTGAGCCCGGGTGCGGGCGCTCGGGCGGTCGTTCTGGCGGAGCGGGGGATCACACGCTCAAGCCCGTGGTGATGTTCGGCGGGGTGGGCACGTCGCCGGGGCAGTTTGCGTATCCGCGGGCGATCGACAGCGACGGGCGGGACTTGTGGATCATCGACAAGATGGCGCGGGTGCAGAGGATCGACCCGGAGACGGGACGCTGCCTGGAAATCTGGCGGATGCCGGAGTGGAAGAACGGCAAGCCCACGGGTGTGACGGTCTTTCGGGGTGAGCCGCCGCTGCTCTTTGTGCCTGATACGCACTATCAGCGGGTGATGGTGTACGCGATTGAGCCGCGAGAGGCGGTGATTGCCCGGGGCGGCGGGAGGGCGGTTGAGAAGGCGACGCCCGAGCCCGTGGCGATGTTTGGGAAGCGCGGCAAGGGGCTTGGCGAGTTCATTTATCCGACGGATGTGGCGATTGTGCCCACGAGCGACGGGAAGAGGCCGCTGAAGGTTTTCATCGCGGAGTATGGCGACAACGACCGGATTTCGATATGGGAGCCCGACGCGGCGGGTGTGTATCAGCCCAAGGGGAGCTTTGGTGTGTGGGGGCCTGGGGAGGATCCCAAGGCGATCGAGTTCAACAGGCCACAGGCGGTGGTTTTCGACGCCAAGCGATCGGAATTGCTGATCGCGGATTCGAGCAACCATCGCATCGGACGTTTCACGCTCGACGGCGGGCTTGTGAAGTGGATCGGCTCTCGTGAGACGGCGGGCGTGGAGCGGGGCGGCGAGGGGATGAGGGACGGGCCGGAGGTTGAGGGGTTCAACTATCCATATTCAGTGGAGCCGCTGGGCGACGGAACGGCGCTGGTCGTGGAGATGGGCGGTGCGCGGGTGCGGCAGATTGATCTGGAAAGTGGCGCGACGGTTCATTTGTGGGGCGCGCGCGGCTCGGGGCCTGGGCAGCTTGCATCGCCCTGGGGTTTGGGGATCGCGGGCGGGCAGGTGTACATTCTGGACTCGGGCAACAACCGGGTGGTGGGGATGGAATTGCCGCGGCTGCGTGTAGGGCTTGCGAAGGGGGGTGGCGTATGAGTGCGCTTGCGATGAGTACGACGCTGGCTGCGCTTGTTGCCGGCCCGATTCAGTTTGACAATCCCGGGTGGCTGTGGTTCTTTCCGCCACTGGTGGTGGTGATCGCGTGGCTTGCGCGGCGGAGTTTGTCGGGGCTGGGCACGGTGACGCGGTGGGTGGCGCTGTTTGCGCGGGTGCTGGTGGTGGCGTTGCTGGTGGGTGCGCTGGCGGAGCCTTCGTGGCGGAAGGTTGCCAAGGACGTGGCGGTGACGGTGCTACTGGATGTGTCGGACTCGGTGCCACAGGAAAGGCTCAAGTGGGCCGAGTCGTATCTTCGGGATGCGGTGGTGTCGTCTCCGCGCAAGGATGGGGACCGGCTCGGGCTTGTGACGATCTCTCGGGATCCGTATGTGCAGCAACTGCCCACTACTGGTGTGACGAATATCGAGCGCGGCTTTACTGGCAAGACCGATGCGACGGATATCGCGGCGGCGCTCAGGCTGGCGATGGGGATTGCGCGGCCCGACGCGGCCAACCGCGTGGTGATTGTGTCTGACGGGAACGAGACGATGGGGAATCTGCTGGTGGCGGTGGCTTCGGCGCAGGCGGCGGGCGTGCCGGTCTGGATTCTGCCGCTTCAGTACAAGTATGATAACGAGGTGCTGGTGGAGCGGCTCATCGCGCCGGGGACGGCCCGCGTGGGCGAGAACATTTCGCTCAAGGTGGTGCTGAACGCGACGACGCCCACGTCGGGGCTGCTCTCGATCCGCGACGACAGCGGGCCGATCGATCTGGACCCCGAGTCGGCGGCGACGGGGATTCGTGTGAAGCTGGAGAAGGGGTCGAACACGTTTGCGGTGCCTGTGCCGGTGCTGTACCGCGGGCCGATCAAGTTTGAGGCGACATACGAGCCCGACATGGTGAACGGGCGGCCCGTGGGCGACACGCGGCTTGAGAACAACAAGCAGCTCGCGGTGACGTTTGTCTCGGGTGAGGGGCGGATTCTGGTCATCAGCGAGGACAAGGCAGAGACGGCGGCACTCATCAAGGCGCTGGGCCAGGGCGGGCTGCCGGTTGAGGAGGTCTCGACGGATCGGGCGCCGAAGGATCTGGTGGAGATGAACGCGTTTGACGCGATCATTCTGGCGAATGTGCCGCGGACACTTTTCAGTGAGAATCAGTTGATCGATTTGCAGCGGTATGTACGAGAGGGGGGCGGCGGGCTTGTGATGCTGGGCGGGAAGGACTCGCTGGGTGCTGGAATATGGATGGACACGCCGGTGGCCGAGGCGTTGCCGGTGGATCTGAATCCGCCGCAGAAGCAGGAGATGCCCAAGGGGTGTCTGGGGATCTGGGTTCACTCGGTTGAGATGCCCGACGGCAGGTATCTAGGTCAAAAGACGTGCACAGCGGCGGTGGATGCGTTAGCGCGGCTCGACATGGCGGGGATTGCCGAGTGGGGGCCGGGCGGGGCGGGGTGGGTGCATCCGATCGCGGAGCTGGGTGACAAGTCGGCGATCAAGCGAGCGATCAACAAGCTGACGTTTGGAGATATGAGCGACTGGAATCCGGCGTTGGAGGTGCTGCTCGCCGGGATGCTGAAGGCCAACGCGGGGCAGAAGCACTGCATATTGATCAGTGATGGCGACCCACAGCAACCCCTTCCCTCCCTGATCGCGAAGTTCAAGAACGCGAACCCGCCGATTTCGATCACCACCGTCGCGATCGCGTGCCACGGCACCCAGAATCAGAGCGTCATGGAGCAAATTGCGAAGGACACGGGCGGGCGGTCGTATGTGATCAAGCCCGGACAGGAGAACAAGGTTCCCGAGATCTTCATCAAAGAGGCGACGATGGTGCATCGGCCCTTGATCCGCGAGGGGCCGGCGTTCACGCCCAAGTTCACGGCGCTTTCGGCCGAGACGTTCGCGGGCATCGGCGGGCTTCCGCCGATCGTGGGGTACATCCGCACGGGCGAGCGGGGCGGGCTGGCGATGACGACGTTGAAGAATGATGAGGGCGAGCCGCTGATGGCGCAGTGGCAGTACGGGCTTGGGCGGTCGGTGGTGTTCGCGTCGGACGCGGGGGCGCGGTGGGCGACGACGTGGCCCGCGTGGGGGCAGTATGCGGCGTTCTGGGCGCAGCACATCCGCTGGGTGATGAGGCCCAGCAACTCGGTGGTGACGATGCGATTGACGCCCGAGACCAAGGGCGATGAGACACTCCTGATCGTGGAGGCGATGACGCGCGACGGGGAGCGGCTGAGCTTCGTGAACTTTGCGGGGAGGCTTGCGAGCCCCGACGGGACGCAGGATCAGGACATCAACCTGCGCGAGATCGGACCGGGGCGATACGAGGGGCGGTTCCGCACTCCTCAGTCGGGGACGTATCTCGCGTCTCTGCGGTATCGCGTGCCGCTGGGCGATGGGAGCAAGCCTGTGGAGGGTTCGGTTGCGGCGGCGATCAACAGGCCGTTCTCGGATGAGTATCGCACGCTGAAGGACAACGCGGCCCTTTTGGAGCAGGTGCGGGACAAGACGGGCGGGATCACGCTGCCGGCGGACTCGGCGAAGGCGGATTTGTGGAGCCGCGAGGGGCTGAAGTTTCCGGTATCGAGCAAGCCGATCTGGCTGTTTGTCGCGGTGATGTCGATCGGGCTGTTTCTGGTGGATGTGGCGGTGCGGCGGGTGCGGATTGATGTTCCGGCGATGTACATGGCGGCGCGGCGGGTGATGGGGCGCGGGAAGGACAAGAAGGTTGAGATGGCGTCGCTTCGGGCGGCGCGGGACAAGGCGAAGGAGGCGATGGTGCAGCGGAGCGGGCCGACGATGACGGCCCAGTCGATTGCGGCGACGACGAAGTTTGAGGCGAGCGGTGCGGAACTGAAGGCGGCCAAGGGCGGGCCGGGTGTTGAGAAGGGCGCGGACGAGGCGGGGGCGAAGAGTGATGAGCCCAAGCTGCCCAAGAGTGTGAAGCAGGATATGGAGCAGGGCATGTCGGCGCTTTTGAAGGCGAAGAAGCGGGCACGGGACGGGATTGAGGATCGGTAGATGTGGCAGAGTGGTGAAGTGCGTGACTATTGAGAAGGGCCAACCATGACGAGTGTTGCGACGATGGACATGAACACCCCGGCCGAAGTGAAGGCCAAGTGCGAGGCATTTCGGGAGCGGTTCGCCAAGCTGAAAGCGGAGATCGGCAAGGTCATTGTCGGGCATGAGCATGCTGTCGAGGGCGTGCTGATCGCGCTATTCACGGGGGGCAACGTGCTGCTGGAGGGCGTGCCGGGGCTTGGCAAGACGCTCCTGGTGCGGTCGCTGGCGCAGGCGTTGAGCCTGCCTTTCAGCCGCATCCAGTTCACGCCCGATCTGATGCCCGCCGATGTGGTGGGGACGAACATCGTGATGGAGGACGCGGAGACAGGTCGGCGGAAGTTTGAGTTCCAGAGGGGGCCGATCTTCGCACAGATCGTGCTGGCCGACGAGATCAACCGCGCGACGCCCAAGACGCAGTCGGCGCTCCTGGAGGCGATGCAGGAGCGGAGCGTGACGGTGGGCGGCAAGACGCACAAGCTGGAGAAGCCGTTTATTGTGCTGGCGACGCAGAACCCCATCGAGCAGGAAGGGACGTATCCGCTGCCCGAGGCGCAGCTCGACCGGTTCATCTTCAAGATCGTGGTGGGCTATGGCGAGCTGAAGGACCTGATGACGATCCTGGATCGCACGACGGGGTCGGTCAACGCCGAATGCTCGCCCGTGATGGACGGGCCGACGATCATCGAGACGCAGAATCTGGTTCGCGGCGTGGTGGTTGCGCCGCACGTGATGCAGTATGTCGGGCGGCTGGCGATGGCGACGCACCCGGACGGGCCGTTCGCGGCGGGCGGGGCGGATGGGCCGACGAACAAGTACGTGCGGTGCGGCAGCTCGCCTCGCGGGGCGCAGGCGCTGCTGCTGGGCGCGAAGGTGCGGGCGTTGATCGACGGCAGGTACCACGTGAGCTTCGCGGATGTGAAGCAGGTGGCGTATATGAGCCTGCGGCACCGGCTGATTCTGAACTTTGAGGCGGAGGCGGACCGGGTGAATCCGGATGACCTGGTGAAGCAGATCATCGAGAAGACGCCGACGGAGCCGGTGAAGGGGTGAAGGCGTTGACTTTGGTTCGGAGGATCGGGCGTTGGTGCCTGTTCCGTTGGTTGCTTGGCGTCGGAGAAGGCATTGATTTGAACGCAGAGGTCGCTGAGAGCGCAGAGGGGGAGAAAGGCAGGGTCGATACATGGCTTGGACAGGTGAAGCTGACGACATCCCGGCGGCGTTGAACGACCTCACAGGCAGGGTGATCGGCTGCGCGATTGAGGCGCATCGGAATCTGGGGCCCGGGTTGCTCGAGAGGCTGTACGAGGATGCCTTGTGCTATGAGCTTGGGAAGGCTGGTATTGGCTTTGCTCGTCAGGTTGAGGCGAGGGTGCCTTACAAGGAGATATTGCTCTCGGAGATGCGGTTTGATCTCGTGGTTGAAGCGTCGATCATCGTGGAGCTCAAGTCGATTGAAAAGGTCCACGACGTCCACCTGGCACAGCTTGTGAGTTACCTGCGCGGGTCGGGACTGACCGTCGGCCTCCTGATCAATTTCAATGTGTCGAAGCTCCTGCATGGTGTCCATCGTCGCGTGAATACGAATCGGGTCGAGTATGCCCGTCCGATCGAACTGAATCAACCAAACTCCACTCCCCATTCTTCCTCCGCGCTCTCCGCGACCTCTGCGTTCAAACTCTGATCATGCTCAAAACCGAATCCATCCAACGTCCCGGCGGCATTGAGATACTGCACGCGCCCGAATCGATCTCGGACCGTCGCCGATGCATGACGCGGGTGATGCCGGGACTGCTGGCCCTGGTCGCCCTCGTGGCGGGCGGCTGCGCTCGGATTAGTCCGACGATGATGGAAGTTGACATCTATTCGATCATCTCAAAGGAGATTCCGGTCGGAAGTTCGCTCCCGGAGGTTCGCGAGAAGGTCAAGAACCTAAATTTGACCATCGATGAGAGAAAGAATCCGAAGGCGGTGGATCCGCTGAGGTCGGATGAAGCCTTGTTTTTGCTTACATATATGGAATCGGAGGCAAACATCTTCGTCTTGACCAGTTACTGGGGCATGTTGATTTCGTCTTTGATGCGAATGAACTGATGACTCGATTCAAAATCAAATTGGGCCAGGCCTCGCCCTAGAGAACTCTGAATTCCTTCCATTGCGTTCCTCTGCTACCTCCGCGACCTCTGCGTTCGATTTCCACATGCTCAAGACCGAATCCATCAAGCGTCCGCGCGGCATTGAGGACCTGCTCACGCCCGAACTGCTCGCGAAGATATCGCCGCTCGACGTTTCGAGCCGCAAGATTTTTTCGGGCAAGCTCAAGGGCGAGCGACGTTCCAAGAAGCGGGGCGAGTCCGTCGAGTTCGCCGATCACCGCTCGTATGTCAGCGGCGACGACACGCGGCACATCGACTGGAACCTCTTTGCACGCCTGGACGTGCTTTTCCTCAAGCTTTACCTTGAGGAAGAGGACTTGTCGCTCCACGTCGTGTTCGACGCGTCGGCGTCGGCCGACTGCGGCAAGCCCAGCAAGTTCGATTTCATGCAGCGGGCCGCGATGGCGCTGGGGTACGTCGGGCTCGTGAATCTCAATCGCGTCGCGTGCACGGTCATGGGCGGCACGACCGTGTCGGCGCTCAATCGCAAGGATGGTGAGGCCGATCCGGGCAAGCCGCTGATCTCCCCTACACGCGCGGTCCGCGACCTTCGCGGGCGGCGGCGGGCGGTGGAGCTGGCCCAGTTTCTGTGCGACACCGAGCCGGCGGGCGGGTTCAACTTTCGCCAGGCGGCCGAGCGGATCGCGCTCTCGCGGCGGGGCAAGGGCGTGATGCTGGTGATGTCTGACTTTCTGTACAAGGAAGGGTACGAGGACGGGCTGCGGATGCTGATGGGTCGCGGATACGACCTGGTGGTGGTGCAGGTGCTGAGCGCCGACGAGATCGATCCGACAATCGCGGGCGATCTGGCGTTGAAGGATGTGGAGGACGCCGATCTGGCGGAGGTGACGATCTCGTCCCCGCTGTTGAAGAAGTACAAGCAGACGGTGACGG
>JAYVUC010000102.1:0-4781 GCA_043788295.1 Phycisphaerales bacterium | reverse complement strand
ACCGCAAGGCGGTGCCACGAGATGCAACACATGTTCCACAACGACAAGACCCTGCACATGCAGGGTCTTATCGAAGCGGAGATAGGAGAACGGTGATTGAACACTTCCGGAATGGGTTGGGCGATTGGAACACTTCCGTTCGCAACCTCATGAGACTGAACGGTGGATCGCAATCTGCTTCAGTTCCAAGGAGGTTGCCCGATCGACCGACACGACACCCTCTCTGACGACGCCGATGGGCTCGGGGGCACATCCCCCCCAGCACGATGCAGAGCATCAGCAACGCTCGCACAAACGAACGGAGAACAATGGCGTCCATGATTCGCACTCCTGAAAGAACATCCATGTTCAGTCGATCAACCCTTCCGGCGCACTTGGTGCGGCGGGGAACGTCTTCTCCACCCACTCGTACAACACGGGCAAGACCAACAGCGTGAGCAACGCCGCCGAGAGCATCCCCCCGAGAATCACCAGCGCCAGCGGGCGCTGGACTTCCGAGCCGATACCGTGCGAGACCGCGGCGGGGTACATTCCCAGCGAAGCCATCAGAGCGGTCATCAGGACCGGACGGACACGGGCCGACGCTCCCCTGAGAACGGCGTCGCGGAGCGATGCTCCCTTGACTCGGAGGGTGTTGAACTGCCCCACCAAGATCAGCCCGTTCTGAACCGAAGCCCCGGACAGGGCGATGAAGCCGATCATCGCCGAGACCGAAAGGTTCGTGTGTGTGAGGCAGAGCAGCGCGACGCCGCCGATGAGCGCAAGCGGGACGTTGAGCATGATGAGCAACGCATACCGGACCCGCTGGAACGCCCAGAAGAGGAGGGCGAGCACCAACAACAAGGACAATGGGACGATGATCGCGAGTCGCTTGGTGGCGCGTTGCTGGTTCTCGAACTGCCCTTCCCAGAGTATGGAGTACCCGGGCGGCAGTTTGAGTTCCGCAGCGACCAGGCGCTGAGCCTCCGCGACGAACCCACCCATGTCGCGTCCGCGTATGCCGCACTTGAGGGCGATGCGTCGGCTGTTGGCGTCGCGGGCGATGCGGCTGGCGCCCTCGCTGATTCCCATGTCCGCGAGTTGGGAGAGCGGTAGCCGCTGACCCGAAGGCGTGTCAACCCACAGGCGACCGACCTGTTCAACGGATTCCCGGACGCGTTGGTCCAGGCGCACGACCAAGTCAAATCGCCGCTGACCCTCGATGATCGAGCCGACGGCCCTGCCCCCGAGCCCGGCATCCACCATCGAGAGAACGGTCTGCGCGTCCAGGCCTGCACGCGCGATCGCGTCACGCTTGAGCTTGACCGGGAGGTTGGGCTGCCCGGCGATGTGCTCGACGGCCAAGTCGGCCACGCCGGGAACGCGGCCGACCATTTCCTTCACTTGTTCCCCAAGGTGTTGGAGCGTGGGCAGGTCATCTCCAAAGACTTTAATCGCCAGCTCTCCCTTGACCCCGGAGAGCGCCTCCTCGACGTTGTCCTCGATGATCTGAGAGAAGTTCAGCTCCAGACCCGGTATCTGCGTGAGCCGCTGGCTTATCAACCGGATCAGGCCCTCCTTGTCCACCACCCTGCCGGACGGGTCTGCGGTGCTCCACTCGCTGACGGGACGGAGATACGCGGCCATCTCCAGGACGTTCGCGCCCTTCGCGTCCGTCCCGTCGTCCGGGCGACCGACCTGGCCGTAGATCAATCGCACCTCCGGGAACGACCGAACGATCTCACGGACGCGACGCTCGGTGTCCTTCGCCTGCTCGATCGACGTGGAGAGGGGTTGGGTGACGGTGAGCCAGATGTTGCCCTCGTCGAGCTTGGGAAGGAACTCGGTGCCGAGGGACCGCCCAAGCAGGACCGCCCCTATCAACACCGCGCCTGCAAGCGAGAGAGTGGGGAGCTTGTGGTCGAGCGTCCATCGCAGCATCACGGCATAGACGCGGATGATGGCACGCACCAGAATGTTGTCCCTCACGATCCGGCCGCGCCCGAGCAGCACAGAGGACGCCAGGGGCACGAGGGTCAGACTGAGGATTGTCGCGCCAACGATGGCCGCGGTGAGGGTGAGGGCCATGGGCCGAAAGATGCGTCCCTCGACGCGCTCGAAGGCGAAGATCGGGATGAGCGAGGCGAGAATGATCGCCTTGGCGAAGACGATGGAACGCCCGAGGTTGGAGGTGGTGTCTCGCGTCAGCTCGGAGAACGAGGCGCCGCTTGCCGAGAGGGCTCGTTTGACAAGCACGGCCTCCACGACAACCACGGCGGCATCGACAATGATGCCGAAGTCCACCGCGCCGAAGGAGAGCAGGTTGGCGGGCACACCGCGTAGATGCAGAACGATGAACGCGCTGAGCAGGGAGAGCGGAATGACACTGGCGACAATGACGGCGCCCCAGAAGCTTGAAGTGAACAGAAGCAGGATCACCAGGACGAGGATGGCGCCCTCGGTGAGGTTGTGCAACACCGTCCCGACGGTCTGATTCACCAGTTCGCTGCGGTCGTAGATTGGCTCGATGGCGACACCTGGCGGCAGGCCGGTCGCGTTGACCTGAACAACCTTCTCCCGAAGCGCCTGAATGACCTCCAGGGCGTTGGCGCCCTTCCGGGCCAGCACGATGCCTTCGATCACGTCGTCGGACTCTTCGACGGGTTGAGCACCGTTCGCAGCCCGGTAGAAGCTCACGATGCCCTGGCGCGGCGAGATCGCGGTGGAGACACGGGCCACATCGCGGACATATACCGGGCGGCCGCTCTGTGAAGCGATGGCCACCTCACCGATGTCGTCCAACCCTGCCAGAGCCCCGACGCCCCGAACCACCAGCGACTGCTCGCCGGTGCGCAGAGTTCCACCGCCCACGTTGAGGTTGTTGTTCTGCAGCGCGGTCATGAGCTGCCCCATGGTCACGCCGTGCTGTACGAGCCGCTCGGGCTGGACGGAGACCTGGTACTGCTTCACCCCTCCGCCGAAGGCGACCACGTCCGCCACGCCCGGAACCTGACGGAGCTTCGGCTCGATCACCCAGTCTTCCAGCGCCCGCAGTTCTTCGAGCGCCATTCCTCCTCGGGACCGCAGCACATATCGAAACACCTCGCCGGTGCTGGTGCTCAGAGCGGCAAGTTGCCACTGCGCCCCTGTGGGGAGCGTGACGGCCTGCATTTTCTCAAGCACCTGGGCGCGGGCGAAGTTGTCTTCAATCCCGTCCTCAAATGTGAGCGTGACGACCGAAAGGCCGAACATGCTCACCGAGCGGAGGCCCGTCAGCCCGGGCGTTCCGTTGAGTTGCTGCTCGGCGGGCCGGGTGACCTGGGTCTCCACGTCCTCGGCGGCTTGGCCCGGCCAGAGGGTGATGACCTGAACATGCACGTCGTCGGGATCGGGGAACGCCTCGATCGGCACGTGGTGATAGGCGTAGACGCCGAAAATCACGAGTAGAACCACGCCGATCACTGTGGCCGCGCGCTGGTCGATGGCAAAGTTGACGAGTTTCGTGATCATTCAGTGGTGTTCCGCCAGTGGTGTTCCGCAACAAACCGGCGGGAGGTCGCCGCGAGACTCACTCCTGCTGCATCTGGGTCAGCAGGCCGAGCCCTCCGCTCACGACGACCTCCTCACCGGGGTTCAGCCCTTCGCTCACCCGGACGCGATCCTTGTCCAACGGGACGGCGCGCACGGCACGACGCTCCGCGACAACTGTGCTGGTTTCGATCTTGCCACGCCCGGCGACGAACACATACGCCCGTTCTCCCTGGTTCACCACCGCCGTTGCGGGAAGCACCACCGATCCGTGTCCGGGGTCAAGCACGACGGCGATCATGGCGTACATGTCCGCCAGGAGACGACTCTGATCGGAGTTCGGAACAGGCGCATTGCGGATCGTGCCACGCACACGGACGCTCCGGGTTCCCGGGTCGATCACAGGGCTGATCCAGTCCACTGAGGACTGGATCGGCAGACCCTCGTGACCCGCGACGGTTACGAGCATCGGCTGGCCGATCTTCAAGCGCGCCAGGTCGTGCTCGTACACGTCCCCCCACACCCATAGCGTGGAGGTGTTGGCGATTGTGAAAAGGTTGGTGGAAGGGTCCGCAAGTTCACCCGGGGATGTGCTCTTCTCCGTCACCATTCCCGAGCGCGGTGCGAGCACCTTGTAGAGCGTCCGCTCGCGCCCCTGCTGCGTCTCGATGCCGCCCATCTCTTGCTCGGACAGGCCGAAGAGCAGAAGACGCTGGCGCGCGGCCTCTTGGTCGGCCTGACTCTTGCGAACTGTTGCCTGAGCGTCGCGCTGGGCTTTTTCCGAGACCACTCCGCTCTTGCCCAGACTATCGGCGCGCCGAAGCGAGTCCTGGTCGGTTTCCAGTTGGACCTTGGCCTTCAGGTAGTCGCTCTTGGCCGCGGCGAGGTCCGTCGATTCCACCACGCAGAGCACGGTCTGCGGCCCCGAAGGGTCTCCGGGTCCACGAACAATCGAACCCAACTGCACGCCGACCTCGGCGACTCGCCCGGGAAACTGTGCGTGTACATGCGTCACCATTTCCGCGTTCTGCCCGGTGCGCCCGGTAATCCTGAGCAGCACGGGCTCGTCGGTGCTCCGCACGGTTTCCAGCCGGAGTCCCGCCGCGACGAGCGTCTCCTGACTGAAAGAGACCCTGTCGTCGCGCACCAAATACGGCGACGCCACAGCCGACTCGGCCGGCGAGTGCTTCTCCCCGAGCAATGGGCGGAGCAGGGCCACGGCTCGTTCGCGGCGTGAGGGGTCTGAGAGCCCCCACGAAACGGCCGCAACGCAG
>JAYVUC010000101.1:0-8151 GCA_043788295.1 Phycisphaerales bacterium | reverse complement strand
TCGGCGTTGCCCGCGAGCATCTCGTCCGACAGATACGCGATGCGTCCGCGAGCCCACAGCGACCCGATCGCCGAATCGCGCCGCAAGCTCTGGGGCCATGCCGTCGTAAGTTCCGCCTCACGCACCGTCTCACTCCCGCGAATCGACCCCATCACCCGCACCGACCCGACATTGGTGCCCCTGGCAAGCCGCCCCATCACCATGATGGGCCGCCCGACATACAGGTCCGGGAGCCGCCTCGGATACACATCCGTCACCTCCGCACCGCCAAAGTCGATGTGAACGTTTGTCATCGCCGCGTGCGTCACCCGATCGAAGAACGGATCTATCGCGTCCGCCACATTGTCCTGAGGCCCGACATACGCCACCGCCCCACGCCCGATCCGCGCCATGCTGTCCATCAAAGACCGATTGACCGATGACCCCACGCCGAAACTGAAGATGTGAGACTGGCCCAGCAGCGTGCGAATCTCGCGCAAAATGTCCCGCTCGTTTCCGATGTACCCGTCGGTCAGGAAGCAGACCACCCGCTCGCGCCCCGCCGCGTGGGGATAGCCAAGGGCCGCCTTCACGCCCTCGAGCATGTACGTGCCGCCCAGCGTGCTCAGCCCGTTCGTCCAATCGACCCCGCGGCGAATGTTCTCCGCAGTCGCCGGCACCGGTGCCTGTGCGAAGAGCCCCGCCTCGGCGGCAAATCGGATGATCTGGAAACTGTCGCCCTCGCGGAGCTTGCTCAGGCCCCGCACCACGCACTCCTTGGCTTTGGCGATCGGGTACCCCTCCATGCTCCCCGAGCAATCCACGACAAAGACCCACTCCACCGGGCCACGCCTCACCGATTCCAACTGCGCTGGTGGCACCACCATCATTGCGAAATATTCGCCGTCCTTGGTCTGCTGCCGCACGATTCCTGTCCGCACGTCGCTCCCAGAAACGACGAACCGCACCACCAGGTCTCGGTTTGGAATCCGATCCAGCCTTCCAAGCGTCACGCGTGCCCGCGAGGGTGATTCTCGGGTCACGTCCACCGCGTGCGTCGCGCTCTTGACCGACTCGATCCGCATTCCCGCGTCAATCGACAGTTCAACCGCGATGTCCGCCCCGCTTCGCTCACCCGGGCGAAGGTATTGAACTTCAGTCGCCTGCCCGCTCGAACCCGTCGCGCCCCGCGTGACCGCGCCGACTCCTTCACCCCCCACACCATTGATCCCGATCGACCGCTCACCCTCGCTCTCCGGCGGGTTGAACCGCGGCCCCACCACCATCGGAAACACGAACTCAAACGCGCCATCGCGGTATGCCAGCGTGCTGAAATACGTGATGCTGATGTCGATCGACTTGCCCGGCTCGATGTTCGCCACTTTCTGCGTGAAGATGTTGGGCCGCTCCTGCGTCAACAGGCTCGCCGCATACCCCTGCGACCGTGCCGAGGCGTAGATACGCTCGGCCTCGCCGCGTTCGCGGATGATGCCGCGGATCGTCCGGTCGCCGACCTTCATCACAAAGTCGTTCACCGCCGCATCTTCGGGCAGCGGAAAGACATACACCGCCTCGATCTTCTCGCTATAGGGATTCTGGAACTGCTGCGTCACGCTCACCTGCGACACAAACCCGCTCACCGACGCCTTCACATCCGTGTGCTTCAGCGGCACCGCCACTTCCCTGGGCACGCGCCCCGGCGACGGCACCATGCACACGAGCCCGCCCGAGCCGGGGCGATCGTCCACTTCGGCCGCCCGTGCGCTCGCCCGATCGAACGTCTTGTCCTTCACGCCTTCCGCGGCACCCTGCACGGCGGGCGCCTTGGAGATCACCCAAAGCTCCTCATCGAATCGAGGCTCGGGCCGCTCCACGAGCGACCGGCGATACGACGCCTCGTCGATTGCTGCTTTCTCTCTCCACTCGGCCTCGCCACGAACGACTTTACTCGCACCACCGCCGCCGAGGCCGCCGACTGCATACCTGCCCGCCTGTCCTTGGGACCCTGTTGCACCTGTGGCTCCCTGGAGAGTCTCTGAGTAGTCATCAGCCTTTGACTCTTCGAGTTTGTACTGGCGGGAAAACAGTTCGCCCACGATCGGAATGTCCCCAAGTATGGGCACCGATGGCGTCTGGCGGCCACCGACCTGCACCAACGACTCGCTGTAAGAGCCCGCGCCGAGCGGGCTGAATCCTGTCGGGCTCGGGCTGTTCTCGGGACCATGCACAACCGAGTTGGCCCTCTCGCTCGACTGGCACCCGACGATCGCGTACAAACTGATGGCGGCAACCGCAGCGACAGCCGAGCAGGTGTTGAGCCATGTCATCTTCTTCATGCGAATCTCCGCGAGGGTCGGTCGTGTGGGGAGTGCCGGAACGTCATCTCGCGGCATCGCCGCGTCATTTCACTGTGATTTCAGCGTGGTGAACCGGGGGCCGGAGCAGGGGGGGGCGGCGCGAGTGGGGCCTTGGGTGCGTCGGCTTTCGCAGGTGCCGCAGCGGTCGAGGGACCCATGTCCGCCAACCTCACTGTGGCGGTCGCCTTGATCTCTTTGGCGTCGGTATCTCCGGCCACCACGATCGCGCAGGCGTAATCGGGCATCGACTTCGCGGGCACCTGGACATGAAGCCGCGCGACCCGTGTGTTCCCCGTCGGCAGTTCCTTGTCCACCGACAGCGCCGCAACGATGATCCGGTTGCCTTGCAACGCTGCGGGGTCGTAATACGGCGGCTTGGTGAACGCCTTGTGTACGCCCCCCTCCACACCCACAAGCAAAGCCCGCCCATTCTCGCCCGCCGCCTCGGTGCCCGCCACGTTCGCCCTGAACTCGATCTCGTACGCCGCCATCGGCACTGTTCCAGAGTCTACAAACACATCCACCGCCTCAAACCGGACAGCCATCGCGTTCTCAGGCTGGCACGCGAACTCCGCCGACTCGCTCGTGCCCGGCGCAACTCCCATCGACCCGCAGGCGAGCCCACACAGCACAACCCGCGCAATCGTTTGCCTCACGTTCATCACGCCCCCCCGATCTTGACAATCTCAGCCACGAGGGCGTCAACGTCCTTGTCGTCCACCGTCCCGTCGTGCGTCAGATCCCACGTCGATTCCGCTTTCGCAAGCAAGATCCCCACCGGCTCCTCCTGCTTGGCGGTGTCCAGATCCAACCCCGGGAAAAAGCCAGGATCCAGGATCGTCTTGGCCAGCATCAACGCGTCGAGAATGTCGGTCCGCCCGTTGTGGTCCAGATCGAGCGTCACCGCCCGCTTTGCCAATCGAATCTCCTCGCTCGGAAGATTGCTCGTGGTCGACGCCCCCGTCTTGGACGCGTATTTCACCGGGCTCGGTGCTGCCGACATGGGCGTCGCGCCAACTGCCGCACGTTCTCTCCCAAGGTCTTCACCAAAGCCCTTTCGCATCGCGAGCGTCCGATTCTCAAGCCCCCCGGTTCCACCTGGCATCGCGGGGCTACCAATCGCAATCTCTGACTCCACCGGCCTCTTCGCAGCGACGTTCCCAAACCGCATCCCCGCCGTGATCGCCAGTGCCAAGGCCGCCGCGATCGCCGCAAACCGCATCGATCGTTGCCGCCCCCTCACCACCTGCTGCCGTCCCTGGAACTCTTCGAGTACAGCAAGGCCCACCCATTCCGGTACCTCAGCAGCTTCCTTTGCCCCAAACGCACTGCGAAGATCGGTCGCCACCCGTTCGGGAAGGCTGTCCAACAGCAACCCAGGCCCCAGTTCCTTGGGGTCGAAGTCGCTTTCGGGCTTGTAATCGTCGGTACTCATGGCTTCCAATCCTCCAGCGCGCCCGCCCGCCTGCGGGTTCACAAATTCTCATCCTGGCGGAGTTACCGCCCCGTCCCTGCCCACGCCACCGCCTGCACCCCCCACCCCACCGAGCCCCTCAATATCAAACGCCCTTGACGTCTCGGGATCCTCCCGCAACGCCTTGATCGCCAGGTGCAGGCGGCTCTTCACCGTGCCCACGGGAATCCCTGCGGCAGTGCTGATTTCTTCCATGCTCATGTCGTCCACAAACCGCAGCAAGAGCACCTCGCGCTGATGCTCCGGTAACCGGTTCACCACAGCCTCGAATGCCCCCACCGTCGGCCTCTCGGGCGGCTTTGCGGAACCTGGACCTTCGTCGTCTTCCTGGCCGACGAGACGGAGCGTGGGCCGCTCCTTGCGCCGGGCGGTGAAGGCGACGTTTTTGACGATGGGGTAGAGATAGGTCGTGAGCTTGGCGGTGAGGGTGAGTGTTGGGAGCTTGCGGAGGAGGTAGATGAAGGTTTCCTGCACCACATCCGCCGCGACCTCGTGATCGCCGGAGAATCGGATCGCGAGGCGCATCGCGTAGTCTTTGTGGCGATTGAACAGCGCGGCGAACGCCAGCGTGTCACCTTTCGCGGCAAGCTGCACGAGAATCACGTCGCTTCGTGGGTCGGGATGTGTGGGCGGCCGCATCGTCACTCGGGAAGATCGTACCGGAACCGCGCGGGGGATGTTCCAGGGACGCGTTCAGATCGCCGCGCGGCCTACCGAGACGTATGTGAACCCCAGGCCCTTCATGGTCGCGGGGCGGTAGAGGTTGCGGCCATCGAAGATCATCTTCCCACGCATGATCAACGCGAGCTTCTCGAAATCGGGGCTCTTGAACTCGTCCCAGTCGGTCGAGATCACGATGGCGTCGGCTCCGGCGGCGGCCTCGTACATATCGCGGCAGATCACGGGCACGGGGCCCAGCTCGCGGGCACCGGTTTCCGCCGCCACGGGGTCGTAGCAGCGTGCGGCAGCCCCGAAGCCGACAGCGCGGCGGATGAGCGTGAGGGCGGGGGATTCCCGCACATCGTCGGTTCTGGGTTTGAAGGCCAGCCCCCAGAACGCCAGTGTCTTGCCCGCCAGGCCGCCGTCTTTCTTGAAATGGCCCTGAATCTTGGCGAAAAACCGCTCTCGCTGCTGCTGATTCGTGTCGTGCACCGCTCTGGACACCGCGATGGGCACGCCCGATTTCTCGCCCATCATGATGCACGCGAGCGTGTCCTTGGGAAAGCACGAGCCGCCGTAACCCAGTCCCGGATAGAGAAACTGGTTGCCGATGCGCTTATCGGAGCACATGCCGCGGCGCACCTCGTCGATGTCGGCCCCGTGGGCTTCGCAGAGATTGGCCATCTCGTTGATGAAGCTGATCTTGGTCGCGAGAAAGTTGTTGCTCGCGTATTTCACCATCTCGCTCGACAGGATGTCCATGATGAATACGGGGTGACCGTTGCGAACGAACGGGTCGTAAAGTCGGCGGAACATGGCCGAGGCGTGCTCATCGAGCGCGCCGCCCGCCGCCACCTCGACGCCGCAGACGACGCGATCGGGTTTGTTGAAGTCCGAGACGGCGTCGCCCTCCTTCAGGAACTCGGGGTTGTTGGCGACGCGGAAGTTCGCCGCCGCACCAGCCGCCGCACGAATCCTCTCTCGCACCCGCAGCGTCGTGCCCACGGGCACCGTCGACTTCACGACGACCGTCAGCGTCTTGCTCCCGGCTTCCGTCGAACCGGCCTTGATCGTCGCAGCCTTGATCGTCGCAGCCTTGATCGCCGTCGCGATGTCGTCGGCCACCTGATCGATGTACCGCAGGTCGGTGTGCCCCCGCTCGTCGCTGGGGGTGCCCACACAGATGAAGACCGCCTCGGCACCCTTGTACGCCGCAGCCCGGTCGGTGGTGAACTTGAGCCGCCCGGCCTTGATGTTCCGCTCCAGCAGCTCTTCGAGCCCCGGCTCGTAGATCGGGCATTCGCCAGCCCGCAGACGAGCGATCTTCGCCTCGTCCACGTCAAGGCACGTCACATCGTTGCCCGTGTTGGCGAAGCAGACCCCGGTAACCAGACCCACATAACCCGTCCCGACCATCGTCAATCGCATCAGTAGCCCCTTTGGGATAAGTCCCCATGATACGGGTGACAGGATGGCGGGGATCGCGGGTGGCGAGGATCATCCGTTTCGGTGATCCTCGCTCGGATGACCAGGGGTGTAGCCCGCGCGGGAGGCCGCCCAGCGAGGATCACCCTATCGGGATGATCCTCGCCACCCCTACCCAAGGGATTTCGCGACGGAAACAGGAAAAACTTGTCCCATCCGCGATCTTCTCCCGCCAATCCGCGGACGAAACTCGCATGAACGGGTGTCGTGCCCTGTCGTATCCCACCCCGCAAAGGAATGCCCCCATGGCCTCGCTTCTCTTCATCTCCGGTCCTGATCGCGGCACCGTCTGTCCCATCGCGGGCGGCACGTTCACCCTGGGTCGCCTGGCGGGCTGCGATGTGCAGCTTTCCGATGAGAAGGCTTCTCGCGAGCACTGCCGCATCTGGTTCGACCACGGGCACAAGGCCTACATGCTCGCCGATCTGGGCTCGGCCAACGGCACCAAACTCAACGGCTCACTGATCCGCCGCGAGACGGTGCTTGCAAACGACGATGAGATCGCCTTCGGCCAGACCACCCTCCGCTTCTGCCGCCGCACGGCGGTGTGGGATCCGTCGGACCTTCCCGGCATGATCGAGTCGCGGGTGAAGGGCGAGGAGCTGCTGGTCACGCAGTGATCACCCGGGATGATCCTTGCCACCCTGAGACTTCATGGCAGGAAGGTGTAGTCGTCGGTGGTGTTCACGACGCCCTTGGGGATGGTGATGCGCATTTTTGCGTGGGAGTCACAGAAGAGCAGGTTCGCCTCGACCTTGCCCTTGAGGTACCACGACTGGCCGCGGTCGCCGTCTTCTTGGTAGTTGTAGATCGGGTGTGTGCCGACCATCCAGGTCTTGGAGGGCTGCACGAGGAACGGCATCTTTCCGCCGCCCACTGGCACGAGCGTCGCGTGATCCTCGCCATCGAGGGCGTGGTCGTTGAGGGTGTAGCTCGCGCCGACGAAGTCGTACATGACATCGCAGCGGTCGAGGCCCGGGATCGGGACGCCTGTGTTCGCCGAGCCTCCATCGACAGGGGACTTCCACTCGGGCATCTCGAACACGCCTGGGTCAGCGTCGGGCGGCACGACGCGGTCGCCGAGGTATTTGTTCAGCGGGCGTTTCTCGGCACCGATCGTCTTGATGCCGTAGAAGGGCAGGATGCCCTTCTTGCCGCCGAAGAGGGCACCGATGACGGCCTGCCCCCCTGCCGGCAGCGGCCCCTTGGCCTGCGGAAGCACGTTGTCGAAGTCCTGTTGATACAAAGCGATCGCGTGCCCGATTTGTTCGAGGCGTCCCAGGCACGCGGTGGCTTTGCCCGCGAGACGCGCGTGACCCAGTGCGGGGAGCAACAGGCCGATCAGGAGCGCGATGATCGCGATGACGACGAGAAGCTCGATGAGCGTGAAGGCGGCGCGACGCATGGGGCAGAGGATAGGGATCAGGCCGAGGGCTTGCTGTCCCATACGACCTTATAGACAAAGGCGGCTACGCACGAGCCGAAGACGGGCCCGGCCCAGTAGACCCAGTGCATGTCCCAGTGGTTGCCACAGAGTGCGGGGCCGAAGGTGCGGGCGGGGTTCATGGACGCGCCGGTGAGCGGCCCGAACGCGAGGATGCAAGCGGCGACGGTGAGCCCGATGGTGAAGCCGCCGATCTTGTGGGCCCGCGAATCGACGGTGCCCATGAGGATGGAGGTCATGAGGGCGAAAGTGGCGATTGCTTCGACGAGAAAGACACCCTGCGTGTTGTCGTGCACGGTGAGAATCCCGATGGTCGCGCCGAGTTTGACCGTGGCCTCGTTGGCGACATCGGGCGAGAGGATGAGCTGCAACACGCCCGCAGCGGCGGCGGCGGCGGCGAGCTGCGAGACGATGAAGGCGACCGCCTGAACCGGCTTCTGCTTGCCGATGAGGAGGAGCCCGATCGAGACGGCCGGGTTGAACTGGGCCCCCGAGATGTACATGCAGGCCGTGACCATGATGGTGAGGATGAGCCCATGGGCGAGGGCGACGGTGATGAGGGAGCCGTTGCCACCCAGTGCCTTTTGGCCAATGACGATGGACGCACAGCCGAAGAAAACGAGGGCGAAGGTGCCGATGAATTCCGAGACGATCCCGCGAGCGAGGTTGTTCATGGGGCGGAGTATGACCGAAAGGCGGCGAAAGTGCAACCGACCGGAGATTGAACGCAGAGGTCGCAGAGAGCGCAGAGG
>JAYVUC010000100.1:0-6098 GCA_043788295.1 Phycisphaerales bacterium | reverse complement strand
GGTACATGACCGAGCCCTTGCCGGGGACGCCGCCCGCGTTCTGGATGCGGGCGGGTTCATGCAGAATTGGATCAGGGTCTTCGTCGAGCCAGCTTGAGAGGCGGAAGGCGGCGACAACTGAAGTGCCGGTGCCGGCGGCGGGGGTGGGGGTGGGGGCGGTGTCGATCGTGAGGATGTCGGGGGAGCCGATGCCGCTGTTGCGGGCGTGCTCGCTGCGCGATGGGATGAGGCGGGAGTTTGCGATCTCGATCTGCACCGACCACATGCCGCTGGCCGCCCCCCCACTCATCTTCTCCACCTTGCTGCGAAGCAGGGAAAGTTCGGGGGTCTGGTCGGCGTGGTACATGGTGAACGCGAAGTTGCGGTGGCATTCTTCTTCGAGCATGAACGTGGGCGTGCTGCGGCTGGACCACTTGTTGAGGCCGCCGATGAGGACCTTGCCGTACTTGGGGTGGTTGAACTCCTTGTAGTCGGTGAAAGTCTGCCCGAAGATCATGCGGTCGCGCCAGAGCCACTGCTGCTCTTCGTTGGGGTTGGTCTGGTCGCGCTGGAAGTACATCGCGGGGTTCCACATCTCGTTGGTGAACGAGAAGATGCCCAGCGATTCGGCGGCCCAGTTGACGAAGCCGCCGTGGACGGTGTAGAGGTCCTTGTAGATGATCATCGACTTGTAATACGGGAGGAGCTGCTCGCCGACTTTGGCGATCTGGTCATAGGCGGCGACGTCGCGCTGCGGATAGGCCCACTCGCGGAAGCCCGCGCCGGGGCCGCGCAGGATCATGCCGCCCGCGTTGTGATACGACTGCACGGCGGCGATGTTGGTGCGGGGCTCGATGAAGGCGGAGATCGCCCGCGTCTCGGGGCAGAAGAGCGGGAAGGGGGCCGCGCCGCCCTGGATGTAGCTGGGCAGCCAGCCCGCGGGCCAGTCGCGGTTCATGTCGTCCGCGCCGTCGTAATCCTCGTTGATGCGGCCATCGCCGTCGTTGTCGAGGCCTTCTTCACCCAGGCTGGTCCAGCCCCCCACCCCGGGCCCCGGTTGCTTGTCGGGCGCGAGGCGGCGGAAGATGCGCGGGTCGGCTTTGTCGCGTTCCCAGCGGCCCTGCGGGTCTTCCTTCCACATCTGCGTGATGCTGCCGTCGCCGTCGAGATCGTCGGGGGCGTCCTCGCCGATCTGCCCGTCGCGGTCGTGGTCGATGGGACGCTGATCGTGCCGGTGGTTGTTGGGCGTTGAGGGGCTCTTCATCCAAACATCGCGGCTGTCGGGGTTGACCATGGGCAGAAGGTGGAAGGAGCAGCGGTCCACCAGGTCGGTGAGGTTCTTGTTGACGCCGTACGACTTGGTGAGGTACCACGCGGTGTAGAGGACAGCCTCGGCGGCCTGGATCTCGTTGGCGTGGACCGCGCCGTCGATCCACATCGCGGGCTTGGCCAAGACGCCGCCGTCCTTTTTGGAGGCGATGGTGAGGACGAACATGTCGCGGCCCTGAAAGCTCTTGCCGATGTTGGTGATCGTGCAGATGTCGGGATAGGTGACGGCGAGGTCCATGAGGGCCTTGTTGATCTCCTCGACGGAGTGGTAGCGATCGAAGACCAGCGGAACCTTGGAGGGCATGTCCTGCTGGGCCAGCGTGAACGGGGCGGCGAGGAGAGAGGCCGCGAGGATGCAGCGGGTGAGGGATTTCATGGCTTGGTCTCCGGCGGGGCGGGCTTGGTCACGGTGGGCGGGGTGGGCTGGATCAACTGGACCTCGATGTCACGGGGAGCGATCTGCGGATCGGTGAGGGCGATGTGGAGTGTGGAGCCGTCGGCGGCGTGGACGGTCCAAGTGGCGTCGAAGGTGCCGCCGTTGCCGGCGATGGCTTCGACCTTCTGGATTTTGCGGCCAGCTTCGAGAGCGGTGAGTTCGACGCCGAGCTTGGCGATGGTGGGGAGCACGCGATGGGCCTTGGCCTCGATGGCGAGGTGCGTGGGGAGGCGGCCCGTGTTGGTGAGGCGGAGATCGACGCGCCAGAGGCCGGGGGCGAGGCGTGTGGCCCAGGCCTTGTGCTCGATGACGGGGAGCTTGGACGCGAGGTCGGCAAGGAACTCGGCCTGCTGGGCGATGAGTGCGGGGAGTTCGCCCTCGGGCGGATTGAGCTTGGCGCCGGGAATGAAGCCGCCGATCTCGACGGGGCCGAGCTGCGGATGATTGAAGGGGGCCCAGGGGATGAAGCCGGGCTGGCCACCCGCGGCGACGCGCTCGTCGAAGTACTTGAGCCATTTGTCGTCGTCGGTCTTGGCTTCGGGCGCGGGTGCGGCACCGGGCCGGCCCCCACCTCCTCCACTGCGGGGCCCTCCCCCCACACCGCCCACACCGCCCCTGTTGCGGCCGCGGCCGCCAGGCCTTGTCTCCGACTCAACCTTGACTTCGGGCGTCGGAGATGCTTCGGGCTTTACCTCGGGCTTGGGCTCTGCTTTGGGCGCAGGAGGCAGGCCCGAGGGGGTTGGCTTGTCGGTGGCCGGTGCCTCTGCCGCTGGATTTGCAGGTGCGGCGGGATCGGCGGGTGCGACAACTTCCGGCTTGGCCTGGGTGCGTTTTTCTGGCTTGACAAGGTCGGAGCGAACCCACACGGGCGTGCCCAGCGCGGGAACGCCGAGGCTGGAATACGCGTATGAGAGGAACGAGCCTGCGAGATCAACCTTGGGGGATTCGTTGATGCCGGTGATCTCCTTGAACCGCGTTGAGAGGAGTTCGTAGACCGGCTTGTCGTCGTTCTCGATGCCCAGGGGTAACTGGCCCGACGGGTCCATCTTGCCCGCCTCGGGAATCGAAACAAGCGTGTCGTGGCGACCAAAAACCAGCACACCGGCCAGCTCAGGATGTCCCGCACACCATCGGGCGAGTTCGAGCGTTTCGGGCATTTGCAGCGGGCGGCGTCCCGACCCGTCCTTGAACTCGGGCCATTGGCCGGGCCACTGCATGTCGAAGTCGATGCCGCCGCCAGCGGAGCCACCGATGCCGTCCTCGTTGTAGAGGCCGTCGCCGTCGTTGTCGATGCCTTCAGTGAGCACCGCATACATCGGGCGTTCGCCCTTGGCGGCGTCGGGCGACTTCATGAGCCCGGGATGGTCCGGATCATCGCAAAGCGTGGCGATGAGCCCAGTGGAGGGAGCGGGATCGCGGACACGCATCATGGTGATGAGCCCATCGCCATTGAGGTCTTCGGCGGGGTCTTCGGCGATACGGCCGTCGTGATCGGCATCGCCCGGCAGACGCAGGCGGCCCGAATCGATGGCGGGGGCGGGGTACGCGAACGCATCGGGATTCAGACACGGCACAATGTGCAGCGTGGTCTTCTTGAGCCACTCGGGCGGGTTCTCAGCAAGCCGCTCGGCCAGCCCGATGGCAGTCTCGACCCCGATGCGGTGACGCCCATCAGCTCCGGCGACCAGCAGGAGTGAGGCTGGGGTGGCAGGTGATTCCGCACCGGACACGGTGATCAGTCGGATGGGCACACCGCCCGCAGAGGTCGACAGCGTGGTTGAGTGGACCATCGCGGGGTGGCCGGCAACGAGCGCGTCAAGGCGAGCCCCCCATGAGGCAGGCTCAGAGGATGTCAATCCGACGGCAAATAGAGTGGGGACAAAAAGAATCATGAGGGCAGCGTACCGGATTTGGCAAATGGCGGCTTTCCAGCCATGAGGGTCGCCTGCGGCAGAGCCTTTGGTGTGGCAGAACTTTTCCACAACTGCCCGCAAAAAATTCTAAGCCCATGTAACACCATGAAACATGCGGTAATTTGCGATATCGGCAATTCGCGGTCACTATTTTGTAAAAAACCCATGAAATGGCGATTGACGGAAAGGCTTGTTTCAGTAGACTGCGCTGAGTTCCAGTCTGTTTCAGATTCCTGAACAGCGGACACTCGGAGAACCGCATGGCATCTGTTCGATCAGTGGCAGCGAAGGTGGGCGTGTCGGTTGCGACCGTTTCACGGGCACTCAACAACCACCCTCACGTTGACGAGGAAACCCGTCAGCGGGTGATCCAGGCCGCTGGTGAGGTCGGCTATATCTCGATGGCCGCGCAGACCCACTCCTCGACAGTGATCGGGCTGGTGTACCCCGGTGAAATCGTTCGCGCGGACTATGGCGCGTTCGAGTCTGCGTTGATGATCGGCGTCCTTCGCGGGCTCAACGAGATGCGGTTTGACCTCAAGATCATCTCGATCCAGCGCGACAAGCTGCCTGGAGAAAGCCACTCGCAGTTTCTGCGTCGAAAGGGCCTCCGCGGCGCGATTCTACGAACGTTCGAGGAAAGCCGATCGACGGCGAGTGCGATCGCTGCCGATGGCTTTCCGTTCGTCGTCGTGGCGGACCGATTTGATGATCCGGCGATCAACTTCGTGTGCTGCGAGTCGGGCGACGACAGCCGCCGAGCGGTGCAACACCTGATCGACTTGGGCCATCGGAGGATCGCACTTGGGATCCACCGGATTCCCGACACTGACCATCTTGACCGCCGCGCCGGGTACGAACGGTCTCTTCAGGAGAACGGCCTCAAGCCCGAGCCGGCGTTGATGCTGGAGATTTCGGGCGACAGCGCGGGCGGATCGAGCCTCATCACCAGGCTTTTGAACATGCCCAATCCGCCTACGGCGGTGTACCTTACGAATCCCCTTGCAACGGTCGGAGCGCTACGCCGCTGTTTGGAGCTGGGCGTACGCGTGCCGGAGGATCTGTCGATCGTGGGCTTTGACGACAGCGACATTCGCCGGCACACCTTCCCGCCTTTCACCGCTGTGTGCCAGGACGCGGAGATGATCGGGTTTGAGGCGGCGAGGTGGCTCACGCGGCGGATGTCGGACCCCACGGGTTCAACGCCGCCCTCCATCCGGCTTGCCAGGCAGACGTTCTTTGAGATCAACCGGACCACCGGCAGGCCTCCCGAAGTAGCGATCCGTGTGCTGCCCGACGGCACACGCATCTCGCCGGCGGTCCCCAAGGCGTAGCGAACAGGCAGTCAGTGAGGCGGGCTGTTGAGCCCGCCGCGGACAGTCGATCGTGACACAAGCTCCAAGGAGCAGTCGATGAAGAACAGGTATTCGGGCGGACGCGCGGTGTCGGCGAAGCGGCTTGCAGGTTTCACACTGATCGAGCTGCTGGTGGTGATCGCGATCATCGCGCTCTTGATCGGGCTCTTGCTGCCGGCCCTCGGCAAAGCAAGGGACGCAGGCCGGCAGGTGGTGTGCCTGGCGAACATCCGGCAGATGGGGACGGCCGCGACGCTCTACGCCAACGACTACAAGGAAAGGCTCTGGATCGACAAGGTGAACGATCAGGGGCTCTATGTCCCGCAGGTGAATCTGGGCGGGCAGGGAAACTACACAGCATGGGCGCGGCTTCCCAACCTTGCCAATCCGGGTGGTCCGGCCTTGCCGGGCCTTGCGTACGGGTATCTGGGAGACGCGGGCAAGATCGGAGAATGCCCGACCAACAAGCGTCGGAGCAAGGATGGCTCGGTCCGTTCGCAGACGAGCCTGACCACCGAGGTCGACTTTGACTACACGTTCGTCGGATGCCTTGTGGGGGGACGCCTGAGCACCGACACCAAGGCAGGCTTTCTCACCGACACGGGCGCGTATCTCGACAGCCTTCCGCCTTACACGATCACATACGCGGTCGATCAGTCGGCGGGGAAAATCACACGGTTCCAGTCTCTCCCGCTCTTTGTCGAGGAGAACACCTGGATCAGCAACTCCGACTATCCCGACGGGATGTTTTACAGCCAGGACCAGATCACCACGCGTCACTCCCGAGCGGGAAACATCGCGTACATCGACGGTTCGGCGAGCTCCTTCATGCACCAGAAGGGCGGAGCGCAGTCCGAGCGGGTGGCAGGAGACCTTGCGGCGCGGCACTTCTACGCGGGCGGGCTTGGGGGTTGGAAGCGCTTTGAGGGAAGCGAGGGGAACGGTCGGTCGTTTGGTTGGATCAACAACCCGTTCTGAAGAGCTGGTTGGTTCACGTCGCGCCCTGCAACGGAAGCATGGCGTGTTCCCGGCATGAGGTCGAAGTAGAGAGTCGATTTGAGGGGAATCACCCCGGAGGTTTTGAAG
>JAYVUC010000099.1:0-12031 GCA_043788295.1 Phycisphaerales bacterium | reverse complement strand
CCGGTACTCTAACCAATTGAGCTACCGCCCCGGCATGGTGACGCCGCCCCGGTTCTCACCGAAGCGGTAGGGAGAAATGTAGACTCGTCCCGGTGGATTTCAAGTGCCGGCGGCTGCCGCTTGACCGTTCTTGCGGGAATCGCACCGTGAAAAGAGCAGCGGCCCCGCAGATGCGGGGCCGAATGAGAATCGTCGCGGGGGCGTGCTCATTTGAGCCGCTTGCTGTGATCCGTTCACTTCGTTTTGGAGAACTCGATCTTTCCCGCGCCGGGGTTCTGCATCTCGAACGGGCTGCCGCGGGGAGAGAGCTTGACGGCGGCCAGGTACATCGCGACGCAGGCGGCGACGAGGGCGACAAAGGCGAGGAAGGCCATCACGGTGAAGACGTCGAGCGAAGAGCCGCGTTGGGCGCGTCCCCCGGGCATTTGCATTCCGAACTGACCCATGGTGATACTCCGATTCCCGTGTGCGTGGCCTGCGGCCGACTCGCGGGTGTTGGGGACGGTGTGATTTAGTGCAGGTCGCTCTGAACAACGTCGCCCACGCGAACGGTGACGGCGCGGCCCAGAAGGTCGATACGCCCGATCGCCCACTGCAGGTCGGTCTTGACGATGACAACATTGGCGATGAACTCGTTGTCGCGGCGGATGGCCATCTTCATGTTCTCGCGGACGTTGTGGTTGGTTCCCACGCTGATCTTCGCAAGCATCGAGCCTGTGCCCGCTTCGGTCGAGATTTCCTCGACCTTGCCCGAGATCGTCGGGCCCGTGTAGTTGAACGGCTCGGTCGCGGCGCTCGTGCTCACGCCCCCGCCGTTCTGGCGGAGAGCGTCGATCTGGGCCTTGGCCTCGGCGAGCTGCTCGCGGACGAGCTTTTTCTCGTTCTCGGCGGCCTCGTAGGTGCGGCGGAGATCGGCGATCGCCTTCTCAAGCTCGGCGTTCTGCTTGGCGGTGGTCACCTGACTCGTGCGGCTGTCGTCGGCGTCCTTGCGCAGGCCCGAGATCAGCGAGGTCTGCGTCTCGTTGGTACTCGCAAGCTGCACCGCAAGAGCGCTGTTCTTGTCGGAGCTGTCCTGAAGAGCCCGCAGCGAGCCCATCATGGTAGCGATCTGCGACTCAAGCGCGCGAATCTTGTTTGCCTTGTCAGTGTCCTCTTTGGTCGCCTGGCCTTTGAGCGTCTTGACCTCCTCGATGTGCGCCTGGAGGGCCATGGCCTGAGTCGCGGCCGAACCTTCGGCCGACGCCTTGGCGGCCAGGGCGTTGGTGTAGTCGGCCTGGATCCGGTCGGCGTTGACCGAGTACGAGATCACCAGAGCGGACAGAAAGACGCTCATGATCGTCGCAAATACCACCAAAATCTTCGTCACATTGTGCACGGTCAACTCCTATCGCGGCACCGTTCTCAGCGCTGCTCTTTGTGCTCCGTCCGCGTTTCTTCGAGCCTTCCTGGTCTGTCCCGGCCTTGGCTTGGTGGCGGGACAGCGCGGAGGTCGATCAAGGCGGATGGTGGGGGGGGCACCCCTATACGTGGCCCCATTTGTCGCGTGATTCTACAAGCCCTACAAACTTTACAAGCCCGCATCCGGTCGGGCACTGCTTTCCAGGTCGGGCCGACGCCATCTGCGTCGGGGTAAACATCTACGTCCCGCCAACGGGCACGGGTTCCATCAAAGGGACCGAGTGTAGGAGCCTGCCATGCCTCCCAGCGACTTTCGTCCCGTGAGGGCGGATAAATACCCGAATGCCTCGGCCTTGTCAACCGGGCCGACCCGCCGCCGCCAGTGCGGCGAACCATGACTCACCGCCCGTCGGTCTCGGCCGCCTTGCGCTGCACCTTCAGGACTGCATAGGCCGCCGAGAGGCGCACGCGTTCGTCGGGGTCTTCGAGCAGCACGGCAAGTTTCGGGTAATGGTCGGTCCGGCCCGTGTCGCCGAAAACCGCCGCCGCCTGGGCCCGAAGCTGAGGGTTCGGGTCGGCGATGTAGGTGTCGGCGACAAAGCCGCCCTTATCGAGCCCGAGCTTGGCGAGCGATGAGGCGATCTGCATTCGCACCTCGGCCGGGTACATCTCTTTGGTCTTGGGATCCTGGAACGCGGTGAGATAGACGAGCTGATCGATAGGGCGCTTGTCCCGAAGCTCGCCCAAAATCTGGGCGGCGAGTGCGGCGGCCTCAAGGTCTTCACGCCGTGATGGGTGCAGAGCCGCCCGCAATGGCTCGATCTGCGCCTGATCGCCCAGCTTCACCATCGCCTCGGCGAATTGCAGCATCATCAGGCTGGATTCGGCGGGAGAGGCCTTGGGCATCTTGAGGCTGGCGGCCTGCTTGAGCATCTGCAACGCCGATGGGTTGCCGATCTCGCCCAGGACATAGACGACGTGGCTTCGCACGCGCGGCGAGTCGTTTGTCCACAAAAGTTCGGCGAGCTTGGCGACCTTGGCATCGTCGATCGTCTCGCTGCACTTGGACAGGGCCATGATCGCGGCGGAACTGACGTAAGGCGATTGGCTCTCCAGCAGGGGCCTGACCCGGGGCACCATCGAGACCAGACGGTTCTTTGCGACCGTCATTGCCGAAACTGATTGCACGCCCTCGTTGCGGTCGCTCAGGCCCGACGAAATGACACGCTCGAGCCGCGGCATTGCGAGCCCGGCAGCCTCGATCGCGTTGGCCCGCAAATCGCTCTGCGTGCTCTTGCTCGCCCGATCGATGGTGTCGATCGCTCGTTCGCGCAGCTCGCCCACGCTGGTCGCAGGCGACCCCGGTTTGGCAGCTGCGGGCGGAACCGCGCTGGGAGCGGTCTCAACGGGCCGAGTCGGTGCCGGGTTGGGAGACGGTGTAGTTCTTGGCGCGGGTGTCGGGATTGGCGAGGGCTTCGGTGTCGCTGCGACCGGCTTGCTCGTGGCGACAGGAGTGGCGGGGTCGTCAAGGTCGATCGCGGCCTCGCGCCCTTGCGCGGTCGAGGGCTTGGTGGGTGCTGCGGGCTTGGTCGCGACGGGTGTAGGCTTGGCTGCCTGAACAGCTGCGGGGGCTGCAGCGATCGGATGCGGCGCTGGGTCGGGACGGGCGGCCACTTCCGTCGCGGGCGCGGGGACGAAGTTTGGATTGACCTTTTCGGCGCGGCTTGCGGTGCAGCCCCCTCCACCCAGAGCGAGCGCCAGCCCGCAAACCACGAAAATGGCGAGAGTCGAACGAGAAGAGGTCGATGCCTGCATGTTCATGTCCCTTTGGGCTTCGTTGCCGAGCGTCTTGCTACTGCCGATAGTATCAGCCATCCCAAACTAATCCCTGTCGCCGCGAGCGAACCCCACCCGACGACGTTTCCCATCCTCCCGTACATCGTCGGTTCGACGACGGTTCGGAGATCAAAGGTCAATAGCCCATCGCGGCCCAGATTGCCGCCATTGAGGTTGCCGCTTGGGATGTGGTTCGTTCCGCTGACTTGTGGCGATTGGAGGCGCCCGCGGGCGTCGACAAAGGCCGACATTCCCGTGTTTGCCGCCCGAGCCATGGGCATGCCCAGCTCCAGACACCGCCACTGGGCGAGCTGCAGGTGGTGGGTCCGGCCCGGATTCCAAGTGCCGAACCACCCGTCGTTGGTCATGCAGACCAGGAGATCGGCACGCCGCACACCGGCCCCGAAGCCAAAGGCCCTCTGCCCGTAGGTCAGGTAGCGGCAGTGCTCGGGGTCGGTGGACTCAAAGCAGATGGGCGTGACCGCCCGCACCTCGCCGCCCGCGGTCTTGACCTGAAAGACGGTGGGGCTTGTGCCGACCGAGAGATCGACCTTCATGCCCTTGGCGGCGAAGGAGAGGAGCTGGTCACGAAGCCAGGGCCACGAGCGGAGATAGGGAATCGTCTCGCCGAAGGGTGTGAGCAGCAGCTTGCTGTAGTGCTCGGGGGCGACGCCGCCATGATCCACGAGGTATGAACTGTTGTACTTGGCGTCGTAGGTGGGATGGGAGTCGTCGCCGTCGTCGATGATGTCGAAGCCGTCGAAGGACTCCTGGCCGACGAGCATGGTGAGGTTGTGCGACTGGCTCAGGCCTCGAACGATTCGGCCGATCGTGATGTAGTCATTGAGACCGCGCAGCCTGGGATGTCGCTCGAGTAGGGCCTGTGTCTCCTCGACCTGGGCATCGGTCATAACCCACGTTGGGCTCATGGTCTCGGGCCAGACCACCAGGTCGGGCTTGTCCTTCGCCGCCAGGACGGTCAGCTCGCAGAGACGATCAAAGTCGTGGATCGCGGTTTGGGCGTTCCACTTGAGCTTGTTGCTCTGGGGCACATTTGTCTGTACGACCGTCACGCGGATGGTCTTGCCGCTCGAATCGTCCGCAGGAGTGAAGTTCGCCAAGGCCCAGACGGCGGTAGCCGCGAGAAGTGCTCCCAGCGGGCCGGCGGATTTTTTCCCGCGGTGAGAGATGATCGAGAACACTGAGGCTGTGACGAACGCAACGAGAAACGAGACGCCGAAGATACCGACGATCGCGCCAGGTGCGGCGGCGAGGGGCGAGCGGATCAGCGGCTGTCCGAGCAGAAACCAGGCATAGCCGTCGAAAAGAACCTGGGCCCGCAGCATCTCGAAGGTGGTCCACAGGACCGGAGCGGCGAGCCAGAGCGGCACGCGAGCAAACTGTGTTGCGGATCGTGAAAGGAACCACACGAAGACGCCGTTCCACATCGAGAGGTACATGAATAGTGGCGGGTAGCCCGGCGTGGCGATGTCGAGGATGAAGACGTGATGGATCGCGGTGAGTGGCCATGTTCCCACCGAGAGGATGAGCGCGTGGCGGATGCTGATGGGTCCGCGACTGCTGGCGATGAGCAGCGGGACGAGCGCGAGGAACGCGGTCCACCACAGTCCGACGGGCTCAAAGGCAAGCAGCAGGAGTCCCGCATGAAGCAAACCGAGGCCGAGGAACCACCCCCGCGTGCGCCAGCGCGCGCGGGGAGTCATTGTCGATTGTGCCGAGACTTCGATCATGAGGTCGAGGTTAGCCGACTCGTGCTGGGGGGGGGGATCAGGCCGCGTAGTCGATGATGCGGGCGATCTCGCTTCGCATGTTCGAGCGTGGAACGACCTTGTCAACCATTCCGCTCTTGAGCAGGAACTCGGACCTTTGGAACCCTTCGGGCAGTTCCTGGCGGATCGTCTGCTGGATGACGCGCGGGCCGGCGAAGCCGATCAGAGCCTGGGGCTCGGCGAGAATGATGTCGCCCAGCATGGCGAAGCTCGCGGTGACGCCGCCTGTGGTCGGGTCGGTGAGAACGCTGATGAAAAGCCCGTCGGCGTCGTCGTGCCGCGCCAGTGCTGCTGAAGTCTTGGCCATCTGCATGAGCGAGAGGCCAGCCTCCTGCATGCGGGCTCCGCCCGAGCAACTGATGATGATGACGGGCAGGCTTTCGGCAGTCGCGGTCTCGATCGTCCGTGTGATCGCCTCGCCCACCACGCTCCCCATGCTGCCCATCATGAACGTCAGGTCAAGGCAGCAGAGCATCGCTTCGCGGCCCTTGATGAAGCATCGCCCCGCCTGCACCGCGTCGCTTCGGCCCGTCTTGAGCTGCTCAGCGAGCAGACGATCCTTGTACGTCTTGAGATCCTTGAAGCGCAGCGGATCGGTCGGCATGAGGCCACTAAACATCTCCACGAACGAATCGGCGTCTGCGAGCTGCTTGACGCGCTCGGACGCAGAGATGCGATAGTGGTGGCCGCACTCGGGGCAGACGTGGAGATTGGCCTCAAGGTGCCGGCGATAGACCATCTTGCTGCACCCGGGACAGCGGAGCCACAGGCCCTCGGGTATGGCGGCCTTGCGAACCGGGCGAACGTCCGTCCATGTCCGTGCTACTTGTGTCATTTCTCTGGTTTCCTGTCGGCCTTCCGTCCTTGGGGCCCTGTGGTCGTTCATGTCATTCGTACTTCGCGGCGGCCGCTTTCGGCGTGCCCTTTCCGAACCCGGCCTGACCTGAATGTTCCGCAAACCTGACCTTACCCGTATCTGAACTCGATCGTCCCGGGTCAATCCATGACCAAGGCGACACGTGAGGTGAAATAGATTCTACAACCTTTTTGCCCATGCGACGTTTCCCACAAATCCCATCCCGCCCCCAATCCCCACGGTCGCAATTCCCATCAGGCCGGCAGCCACATGCCCGACGAGCCCGCCTGATTGGACCCTGGACGGGTCGATCGACCGGCGGTCGATTGTGCCAAAGTCTTCGACGCACTCGTTGCAGTGATGGTCTTCGGGAAGTCCGGCTTTGCCGTCGAGCCAGGCCCCGATCACCGCCAGCACGATGGGCCGGGCCACGATGACGATCGGCCCCTTGCCACGGGCGATCGCCGCCGCGATGGTCGGGATGGCCCGTTCCTGAACCTGCGTCCAGCTTTCGCCGCCCGGAGCGACAATCGCAGCTCCGTCGGTTTCCCACCCGCGGCAGGCCTTGGGGCATCGCTCGAGCAGTTCTTCTCGCCGCAAGCCTTCCCAAAGGCCAAGCTTCATTTCCGCAAGTTCAGCGACGATCTTGACCTTCCGACGGGTGACCTTGCCGATCTGTTCGGCGGTCTGGCGGCTCGCCTCATCGGAGCTGCACAGGATGACTATCGCGTCCGAGATCAATGCCGCCCGGTCTATCGCGGTTCGCATACCCGCCGCTGCGAGCGGCAGGTCCACTTGACCGCTCAGGCGGTGCTGCTCGTCCCACGCGGTGGGGCCTGCGGCGACCAGTACCACATCCAGTTTTGTGCCCAAAGGCATCGTCTCGTCCTGCACGCTTCCAAGACGCCTCGGCATACACCGGGAGGGCCAGGGAGCGAACCACCCAAGAACCACTGTAGAAGTCGGTCCTGGGACGTGGAAGAGTGTAGCGAATCGGGAAGGTCGGGCAAGAGCCGAGAACCAAACACCAATCGAAATGCAAACGTAATCCTATCAATGTGGAAATCGTGTCGGGTGAGTCCCAACATCGTTGAGGTGCCAAGGATTGATCGCGTTGTGCCCTCAACTTCCAGGAGCCCGGCTTGAGCCAGACCGCGTTTGGACCCTATGTCATCACGCGCGAGTTGCCGCCGTCTTCGGTCGGGAGGCGGCTCTTGGCGGTGCATGAGCGAGAGCACACCAGTCATGTCGTCCATGTGATCGAAATCGGTGCTTCGCAGTCACAGCAGAGGCGGGGGGTGGGCAGGATCGAGGCTTGGGCGGCGGCCACGAAGGGCATTTCGTCAACCTTGGGCGTTGAGTGCTGGTCGCTTTGGACGCCGGGCAAGATCGGGCTTGTCACTCCATACACCGGCGCGTCGCAGGGGCTTGTGACGCTCGAAATGCTGCTGGAAGGCCGTGGCGGACGGCTTGCGCTTCCGGAAGTCTTGCGTGCGATGACACCGCTGCTTGCCACTCTTCGTGACGCGCGCTCACGGGAGGTGGTGCATGGGTCGATCGGGATGAGCGAGGTGCTGGTCGATCAGCACGGGAAGGTGTTGGTCGAGCACTTCGGCCTCGCGGCGGCCCTTGCCGGAAAGTCGGCAAAGTCGAGCGGCGAGGCGTTCAGATTTGCGGCCCAGGAAGTGGGAAGCCTCGCCACGATTGCGATTGAGTTGGCGACTGGCCGATCGGCTCGCAAGACGTGGGCGGGTGCTCGGGCGAACGCAAAGGATGTGGCCCGGGCGGCGCTTGAGGCTTGGGTGCTTGGATTTGTGGATTGCGGGCCGGTTGTTGCCACGGCGGCGGCGGCGAGTGAAGCACTGGCGGCACTGCTGCGAGAATGCAAGCAGGAGGGCTCCCCAGACCCCGTGCAGGGCACGCCGCCCGATCCCTCGGAGTTTCCCGACCCACCTCGACCAAGGAGCATGCTCCGCAGCGTCGTTGAAGGAATTATCGGTGTGTTTCGGCGTTCGGCACAGTGAGCCAAGGGGAATGGGCACAGTTCGGAGAACTGGGCGACGGGAGCCGGGCCACCAGGGACAGTGCATCCATCTTGCTACTTGTCGTTATAATCGGCCCCCCACGTCATGGCGCGGCGCTGGTCCGTGGTTCGTGTCATGGCACTTCACCTTTCGGAGATTCACTTGAAAGCACTGATCCGCAATCGTTCCACGCTCGCATTCCTGCTCGTCTGCGGGGTCGCCGCGAGCGTTCACGCCGACGTCACACCCAACGCCGGGATGCTGAGGTGGCCCGATGTCTCGGCGACCCACATCGTCTTCAGCTATGCGAACGACCTCTGGATCGTTCCCAAGGCCGGCGGGCAGGCTCAGCCTCTGGCCAGCCCCCCGGGTGCCGAGACGCTCGCCAAGTTCAGCCCCGACGGCAAGACCATCGCGTTTGTCGGTAATTACGAGGGCGGGCGAGACATCTATACGATTCCATCCACAGGCGGCGTCGCCACACGGGTCACCTATCACCCCGGCGCGGAGAACCTGTGCGACTGGACGCCCGACGGGAAGAATCTCGTGTTTCTGACCAGCGGTCTCTCGGGGCTCGCGCGTCAGCCGATGGCGTACACCGTGCCGGCGACGGGCGGTCAGTACACCAAGCTCCCGGTGCCCTACAGCGGGTACAACGCCATCAGCCCCGACGGCAACACGCTCGCCTACACGCCCCACTCTATCGACACACGCACATGGAAGCGATATCGCGGCGGGATGCAGACCGACATCTGGCTCTACAACCTGAAGGACAACTCGGCCAAGAAGATCACCGACTGGGAGGGCACCGACACGCTCCCCATGTACGTTCCCGGCGGCGACGGGTCGGTGGTGTACTACCTGTCGGACAATGGGCCTGAGCACAGGCTCAACATCTGGTCGTACACGATCGCCACCAGCAAGCGCGAGCAAGTGTCCACTTTCAAGGACGATGACGTGCGGTGGCCCAGCGTCGGGCCGGGCTCGGGCGGCAAGGGTGAGGTGGTTTTCCAGCTTGGGTCCAAGCTCATGCTGCTGAACCTGGGCACGAAGCAGTCGGCCGAGGTGAAGGTGACCATCCCAGGCGACCGCCCCAAGGTGCGCACGCGGACGGTCGATGCGGCCCACAACATCGCGGGATCGACGATCAGCCCCTCGGGCAAGCGTGTGGTGATCGAGGCCCGGGGCGAGCTGTGGTCGGCGCCGGCGAAGGAGGGCGTGATCCGCAACCTCACGCACACGGCGGGAGTCGCCGAACACGACCCGTCGTGGAGCCCCGATGGCAAGTGGATCGCATACTTCTCCGACAAGACGGGCGAGAACGAGCTGTGGGTTCGGGCGTCGGACGCCAAGCCGCCCGAGGAGAAAAAGGACGACAAAAAAGCTGAAGACAAAAAAGCTGAAGACAAAAAAGATGATAAAAAGGATGACAAGAAAGTGGAGCCCGAGGCACAGCCCGAGGCCAAGCCCGTCGAGGTGAAGCCCGTCGAAGCAAAGAAGGAGCCGCGCAAGCTCACGACGCTGGGGCCGGGGTATCGGTTCAATCCGAACTGGTCGCCCGACAGCACGATGATCGCGTACACGGATCAGGGCGGGCGCGTGTATCTGACGACGGTGGAGACGGGTGAGACCAAGGTGATCGACAAAGATCCGTCGATGGGCCAGGTCAACGCGAGCTGGTCGTCGGACAGCAAATGGCTGGCGTACGCGCGAATGGAAGAGGCGTCGCGGCAGTCGTCTGTGTGGATCGCCGAGGCGAAGACGGGCGAGAAGCACCGTGTGACGGGCGGTATGTTCTCCTCGGGTGCGCCGGCGTTTGATCGCAAGGGCGACTGGCTGTTCTACTCCGCGAATGCCGCGGTGAACAACCCGGTCTATTCGGATACCGACGGGACATACGCGTACACCAACAGCGAGGTGCTGCTGATGACGCCGCTCCGCAAGGACGTGAAGAGTCCGTGGCTCACAACGAGCGACGAGGAAACGCTCAAGAAGGATGAGCCCAAGAAGGACGACAAGAAGGACGGGGCGAAGAAGGACGACTCCAAGAAAGAAGACGCCAAAAAGGACGACACCAAGAAGGACGAAGAGAAAAAAGACGAGAAGAAGGACGAGGCCAAGAAGGCCGCCCCTGACGACGGCGTCTCGGGCAAGTGGGACGGCACGCTCAGGGGCAACGTTCCCGAGCTGGCGGCGGGCCTGCCAATCGTGCTGAACCTCAAGCTGGGCGAGGGCGGCGTGGTCTCGGGCTCGATTGTGAGCATGATGGGCTCGGGCGCTATCAACGGGAAGTACGACAAAGCGACGGGCGAGCTGAGCTTTTCAGTGAGCGTCGGGCCTCGCGTCGTCACGATGGCGGGCACGCTCAAGGACGGGCAGATCACGGGCACCTGGTCGGTCGCGGAGGACAAGGGCGAGTGGACCGCCAAGCGATCGGCGGCGGCCGGGCCTGAGGACAAGGCCAGTGAGTCCAAGAGCGATTCGGGCGAGAAGCCCAAAGAAGTCAAGATCGACTTTGAGGGCCTGGAGCGGCGTTCGATGCAGCTTCCCATCGGGCCCGGGTCGTTCGGGCAGCTTGCCGTGTGCGACGGGGACAAGCTGATCTTCACGCGGGGTTCATCGCGCGGCGGGGGCGACGCGGGCATCCGAATCTTCGACTACAAAGCTGCGGAGCCAAAGGAAGAATCGGTGACGACGGGCGGGGGCTGGCAGCTCTCGGCCGACGGGAAGAAGTTGCTTGTCGGGCGCGGGGCGAGCCTGACGATCGTCGATGCCTCGAGCGGCGGGGGCAAGGCGCAGGCGGTGCCAACCGCCGGGATGAGCCTTGTGATCGACCCGCACACCGAGTGGAAGCAGATCTTTACCGACGCGTGGCGCGTCATGCGGGACTATTTCTACGAGCCCACGATGCACGGCGTGGACTGGGCTGTGCAGCGAGACCACTACGGCGCGATGCTCGACGACGCGGCGAGCCGCGAGGACGTGAACTGGATCATCGCCGAGATGATCTCGGAGCTCAACATCGGGCACGCGTATCTGGGCAACCCAGGTGACGTCGAGGATCAACCCACGGTGGCGGGCGGTCTGCTTGGCGCCGACCTGGTGCTCGACACGGTCGACGGACAAACCGCGTACAAGATCACCCACATCGTCGAGGGCGGCGCGTGGGACTCGGACGCCCGGGGGCCGCTCAGCCAGCCCGGCGTCGATGCGAAGGTCGGCGACTTCATCCTCGCGGTCAACGGCGTGCCGATCGACACCGCGAAGGATCCCTACGCCCCGTTCGTCGCAACGGCGGGCAAGATCGTCTCGCTCACTCTCAACGCCAAGCCCACGATGGACGGCAAGGAGCGCGAGATTCTCATCAAGCCCATCGGGGGCGAGGGCAACCTCCGCTATCGCGAGTACATCGAGCACAAGCGGGCCTATGTCACTGAGAAGACCGACGGGAAGATCGGCTACATCTATGTGCCCAACACTGGCGTGGACGGGCAGAACGACCTGTACCGGCAGTTCTTCGGGCAGCGCGGCACGCAGGCGCTGATCATCGACGAGCGTTGGAACGGGGGCGGGCAGATCCCCAACCGCTTCATCGAGCTGCTCAACCGCCCCAACACCAACTTCTGGGCACGCCGCGAGGGTGCCGACTGGGCCTGGCCCATGGACGCCCACTTTGGACCCAAGTGCATGCTCATCAACGGGCTTGCCGGTTCGGGCGGCGACATGTTCCCGTGGCTCTTCAAGCAGGCCAAGCTCGGCAAGCTGATCGGCACACGCACATGGGGCGGGCTGGTGGGTATCTCGGGCAACCCGGCGTTTGTCGATGGTGGGACGATCACAGTGCCCAACTTCGGGTTCTACAAGACCGACGGCACCTGGGGCATCGAAGGCCACGGCACCGACCCGGATATCGAGGTGCTCGACGATCCGTCGAAGATGGTCAACGGCGGTGACCCGCAGCTTGATGCCGCGATCGCTCATCTCAACGAGGAGCTCAAGACCAAGGCGTGGATGCCTCCCAAGCGCCCTGAGAGCCCGACCTATCGCAAGGGCATGGGCATCGACCCCAAGGACAAGTGATACGGATTCACGCTGACGCTCGCGCGCGACCGCGCGTTTAGGGGGGG
>JAYVUC010000098.1:0-13878 GCA_043788295.1 Phycisphaerales bacterium | reverse complement strand
CGGCACAGCTTGCGGCGGCAGGACTTGCGCCGGGCGACTGCTCGGTTGCGCTCGCGGCGGACGGCAACGGGCTTGTCATCAGCCAAAACGCTGCGTTCGCGTCGCCCGTCAGCATCGGGCAGCTCAATAACTCGCAGGCGGCGTCGGACCTTGGTCTCATGGCAGGAACGTACAACCCGGCGACGAGCACGTTCGACGGAAAGGACGCGGCGACGGTTCGTGTGGACAACATCTTCACACATTTGATGGATCTTCGCGACGCATTGAGCGGAAACGACACGTCTGGCATCGCGCTTGCGAGTCAAGGGTTGGCGGGGAACCTCAGCCGGTTGACGGAGGTTCGAGGCCTGGTGGGCGGCTACCAGCAGCGGGTCGATTCGGCGGAGAAGCTGGAAGAGGATCAGACCCTCGTGGACACAAGCGTGCGGAGCAATCTCAGGGACGTGAACTACGCCGAGGCGGTGACGAGGCTCAGCCAGCTCCAGACGCAGCTCACGGCGGGGTATCAGGCAAGCTCGGCGACGCTCACGCGAACGCTGCTCGACTTCCTGCAGTGAGGAAGGCAAGGGACTCGGGACGCCGGCGAGAGCCGGCGAACGGGATTGAAAAGGGTCTTGCACGCCGATCGGCCTCGGCGATGCAGGATGACAGGATGTCACCCGGCGGGGATTCCGCCGGGCAATGGATGGATGTCTGGCCGAATGACGCGGAGCGCACCCATGCACGTGCGGACGACTCGATTTGGTACCGTTGAGATCCCGGATGATCGGGTGATCACCTTCCCCAAGGGCCTCCTTGGATTCCAGAGCCAGAAGCGCTTCTGCCTTCTGGAGCCCGGCAACGATCCGGCCTTCTTGTGGCTGCAATCGTTGGACGAGCCCTCACTTGCGTTCGTCATCACGGACCCCTCGATGTTCTACAAGGACTACGAGGTGCCCATCAAGCCCGAGCAGATGCAGGAGCTGGGTCTCCAGCAGCTTGCCGACGCCCAGGTCTTCGTGATCGTGAACAAGGTCGAGCAGGTGCTCACGGGCAACCTGCAGGGACCGCTTGTGATCAACACGCTGACCCGGCAGGGCGAGCAGATCGTGCTGGCCGACAAGCGCTGGACGACGCGCCACCACCTGGTGGCGGTCGGAGAAGAGCGGGCGGCGGTGCGGGCGATGTCGGCCTGAGGCCGAGCGTTGTTGCCCGAGGTTGAGAGAATCCGCAGGCGCAGCCACGCGAGCAATCGCGTGGGATGCGGGCGGCCCACGATGAACTACTGCCTGAAACAATCCCACTACGAGTCGGCACGGGCCAAGGGCCCCCCGGGATGCTACACACACACTACACGCCCTACCTGGTGCGTTCGTTCCAAGGAGACTAACCATGTTGGTACTAAGTCGTCAACGCGACGAGACCATCATGATCGGCGACGAGATCGAGATCACGGTCGTGGATGTGCGAGGCGACAAGATCCGCCTTGGCATCTCGGCCCCGGCCAGGATCGCGGTACACCGCAAGGAGGTGTACGAGGCGATCAGGCGGGAGAACGAGGCGGCGGCGAAGGTCGATGGATTCGACACGCGGCGCCCCTCGGACTCTGCGACGATCGGTCCCGCCGGCGTGATGCCGGGCCCGGCGAAGAATCGGAGCACATCCGGGGCGCGTGCCCCGGCGAAGAACGGTGGAATGCGATTGATGGCGACGGTCGTGGTGGCAAGCCAGCCGCCTCCAGAGACCCAGCCACCGCACCCCTCACCCGGCGCGACGGCGACACGAGCCCAGCCCGCCATCGCAAGGCGGGGCTAGCCGGGGACCAAAGGACAGAATCTCGAACTCAGGCGTGAACGAAACGGATCGAAGGATTCAGAGCACACCGCAATCATGGAGGATTGCCCATGTCACGTATCAACACGAATATCTCGAGCGTCGTAGCCCAGTCGCACCTCACCAAGTCGCAGAAGGACCTCACGCTGCATCTGGAGCGCCTCTCAACGGGCCTCAAGATCAACCGGGGTGCCGATGACCCCGCAGGGCTCATCATCTCCGAGCGCATCAAGTCCGACATCCAGGGCTTGTCGAGCGGAATGAAAAACTCCGATCGCGCCAGCAGCGTGATCGCGACCACCGAGTCGGCCCTCAACGAGGTGAGCGATCTTCTCAACTCGATCAAGAGCCTCATTGTCGAGTCGGCGAACACAGGCGGCAACAGCGAGGACGAGCGCAACGCCAACCAGCTCCAGATCGACTCGGCGATCGACTCGATCACCCGCATCAGCAACACGGCCAGCTTCGGGGGGCTCAAGCTGCTCAACGGGACCCTCGACTACAGCCTCTCGGGCGTCGCCACCAGCGCGATCAACCAGGCAACGATCCACAGCGCCAGCCTCGTGGGGCAGAGCTCGCTCCAGGTGAACGTGAAGGTCGTGACCAGCGCCCAGAAAGCGGCTCTGTTCCTGAACCCCGTCAGCGCCACGAACGGGTATCTTCTCTCGGCCATGACGCTCGAGGTGAGCGGCAAGCAGGGCGTCCAGACGATCCAGTTCCCCAAGAGCGCCCCGCTCTCGTCGGTGATGAAGGCGATCAACAACACCACCGCCTTCACGGGTGTCACCGCCTCGCTCATCAACAACACGATGGCGTCGGGACTCAAGCTCACGAGCTCGGACTACGGCAGCGACGCCTTTGTGAGCGTCAAGCGCGTCGGTGCCCCGCCCACGGGCGACTCGTTCACGGCCAACCTCAAGGCCTTCGCCAACAACGCCGACCCCACGATTCTCAGCTCGCCTGCGAACTGGTCCGCAGCGGGTCTCACCACCGCCCAGCAGGACAAGGGTCAGGACGTGGCCGCCCTCGTCAACGGATCTCTTGCAACCGGACGCGGGCTATCCGTCTCGGTCAACACAAGCTCGCTGGGTGCCGATCTGCTCTTGAACACGGCCCTGGCAACCAACCCGGCGGCGACGGCCTCCACGTTCTATGTGACCGGCGGAGGCGCGCTGTTCCAACTGGGCCAGGACGTGACCGCACTTCAGCAGACCAACTTCGGGGTTCCCAGCGTGGCGGCATCGCGGATCGGGGGGCTCCTGGTGAACGGGGCACTCAACTTCCTCTCCTCGGTCAAGACCGGGCAGGGAAACTCGATCTCGCAAGCGGTGGCGAGCGGCAACTTCACCACTTCGAGCGACATTCTCGACAAGGCGATCGACGAGATCTCCACGATGCGGGGCCGCATGGGCGCGTTCGAGAAGAACGTCCTGCAGACCAACACCCGGAGCCTCCAGTCGGCGTTCGAGAATCTCACGGCGAGCAACTCTCAGATCCGCGATTCGGATTTCGCGGCCGAGACCAGCGCGATGACTCGGGCCCAGATCCTCTCCAGCGCGGGCACCAGCGTGCTCTCGCTGGCGAACCAAACCTCGCAGCAGGTTCTTCAGCTGCTGGGATGATCCGATAAATAGCACGATCCCAAGGCCCCGGCACTCTCGCCGGGGCCTTTTCATTTTTGAGCCGCCGGACTGAGAGTATTTTCTTCCGCACAGGTAAACCCCGGGATGGTGGCCGCCGATGACTGTGGGGTCAGGTGCTCTCGGATGTTCCGCAGAGCCACAGCAAGCCCCGGCACGGAAGGCCGGGCAAGCCGAATGGTGTCCCTGTAAAGGGCCCAAACGAGCAGTGTGCTCGCCGGCGCGGATCGGGCTCTGGTACGGATTCACAAGGTGTGACCGACCGTCCGGAGTTGTTCACGGAGGATTTCATGAGCCGTATCAATACAAACGTCCAGTCCATGATCGCCCAGCGCGTGCTGAACCAGAATCACAAGTCGCTGAACGTGTCGCTCGAGCGACTGTCAACGGGTGTGAGAATCAACCGCGGCAAGGACGATCCCGCGGGTCTCATCGCCTCGGAGGCGCTGGGGTCGGAAATCAAGTCGACCGGCGCTGCCCTGAGCAACGCCGAGCGCGCCGACCAGGTCGTGAACACCGCCGAGGGCGGTCTTCAGGAGGTCTCGGGCCTCTTGACTGAGCTCCAGGGCCTGGTCACCAACACCGCCAGCACTGCGGGCCTCTCCCCTGAGGAGAAGGACGCGAACCAGCTCCAGGTCGACTCGATCCTTCAGACCATCGACCGCATCTCGGGGAGCACGAGCTTCCAGGGCATCAAGCTCCTCAACGGCAACTTTGACTTCAAGGTCAGCGGCATGGCCGCGGGCGTGGCGGACTTCCGCATCAACGCCGCCAAGTTCAGCGGCGGCAGCATGAACCTCAACGCGGTGGTCACCAAGTCGGCCCAGCTGGGCGGGGTATACCTCTCGATGGCGACCAGCAACATCAGCCTCTCGGGCACGGGCCTCACCAACAAGTTTGTCATCGAGGTCAAGGGCAGCAAGGGCGCCCGCGAGCTGAGCTTCACCTCGGGCACCAATGTCTCGGTTATCCGCGACACCATCAACACCTTCAAGGATGTCACCGGCGTGTCGGCCTCCAAGAGCGGTACGGGTGTTCGCCTCTACAGCACCGACTACGGATCGTCTGAGTTTGTCAGCATCAAGGTCGTCACTGCCGGAAACATCACCGGAACCGGCAACGGCGTCTACAACATGTCCGCCACCAATTTCAACAGGGTCAAAGCCGCCACGCACACCGGCTTCGCATCGGCCACCAACGGTGTGACCGACGCGGGCCAGGACGTGGGCGCGACGATCAACGGCATCATCGCCGTGGGCAAGGGCCGCACCGCCAAGATCAGCACCGACTTCCTCGACGCCGAACTGACCTTCGCGGCTGGCACCGCCAACACCCTTGGATCCGTCGGTGGCGCCCAGACCGGCACCATCACAGGCGGCGGTGCGACGTTCCAACTCGCCGGCAAGGTTGACATCAACGGGAAGGTCTCACTGGGCGTGGGCGACACCTCGATCCGCCGGCTGGGAACCTCGACCCTTGGCTTCCTCAGCTCGCTCTCCAGCGGCAACACCAACAGCCTCACGACCACCAACCTCGACACCGCGCAGAAGATCGTCTCCGAGGCGGTCAACCAGGTCTCGTCGCTCCGCGGCCGACTGGGCGCGTTCCAGAAGAACGTCGTCGGTGCGACCACCCGAAGCCTCGGGGTCGCCCTTGAGAACTCCCAGGCCGCTCAGTCCGTGATCCGCGACAGCGACTTTGCCGCCGAGACGGCCTCGCTCACCCGCAACCAGATCATGGTGAGTGCCTCGTCCAACGTGCTGGGTCTGGCCAACCAGTCCCCGCAGTCGGTCCTCCAGCTTCTGGGCTAAAGCCCTTCTGAATCCGTGAACATGTGGCCCCGGCTCCCTTGAGCCGGGGTCGCTTTCTTTTTCACCCGCCCCCACCGCACCATACCCCGCGCTCAGTCGAACTTGAAGCTCTTGACCTTGAATCGCCCGCGGGGCGCGCTGGGGGCCATCCGCCTCAGGGTCGTCAGCAATATTTCACTTACCGCCCAATTCCGGTACCACTTGTGATCCGCCGGCACGACATGCCACGGCGCCTCGGGCGTGCTGCAACGTGCCAGAACATCCTCATACGCCCGCTGATATTCATCCCAATGTTTGCGTTCCTCGATGTCACCGGCATTGAACTTCCAGTTCTTTTCGGGGTCTTTGAGCCGCTCGATGAGCCGCCCCTTCTGCTCGTCCTTGCTGATGTGCAGGAAGATCTTGACGATGGTGGTCCCCTCTCGAACCAGCGAGCGCTCGAAGGCGTTGATGATCTCAAATCGCGGCCTCCAGACTTCCTCGGGCACAAGCGAGTGCACGCGGACGATCAGCACGTCCTCGTAGTGCGAACGGTTGAAGACCGCGACCTCGCCGCGGGCTGGACAGGCCGCGTGGATCCGCCACAGGAAGTCGTGATCCAGCTCGATCTCCGACGGCTTCTTGAACGACACGACCTTCGCACCTTCGGGGTTCATACCCGTCACGACATGGCGGACGACGCCGTCCTTGCCGGATGTGTCCATGCCTTGGAGCACGACCAGGAGCGATTGCGTGTTCTGCGCCCAGAGGCGGTACTGGAGCTTGCCGAGTTCCTCGCGGTTGTGCTCAAGTTCAAACGCGGCGCGCTGCTTGTCGATGCCCGCGGTTGACGCGGGATCGATCGACGCGAGACGCGTCTTGGTGCCGGGTTTGCATGCGAACACGGGGGAGTGGGTGGTCTTTGGCATACTCGCAGCATACCCGACACGATCAGGCCGCGACCGCTCCCAGCGTGATGCCGATCTGCTCGACCGCCTTGTCGATCATCGCCGTCGTGACGTCGAGATGGCAGACGACCCGGATGCGCCGCGGACCGCCGGGGAGCATTTTGATGCCCTGGGCCTCGGCCTTCTGGCAGAGATCGGCGGCGTTCACCCGGACCGAAGAGTCAAGGTCGAAGAAAACCATGTTGGTCTGCACCGCCGCCATATCGACCCAGAGCCCGGGGATCTGCGAGAGGCCCACAGCCAGTCGCTTGGCGTTGGCGTGGTCCTCGACAAGCCGCTGGCGGTGATTGTCCAGGGCGTAGATGCACGCCGCGGCGAGAATGCCGGCTTGACGCATCGCCCCGCCGAACATCTTGCGGAAACGGTGGACGCGAAAGAGCGTCTGGGTGTCGCCCGCGACCGCCGACCCCGCCGGCGCGCCGAGCCCCTTGCTGAAGCAGCACGCGACGGTGTCGAAGTGACTTGCGTATTCGGCGGGCGCGACGCCCGTCGCGGCGCACGCGTTCCACAGTCGCGCCCCGTCGAGATGACACCTGAGCCCCAGAACCTTGGCCCGCGCGGTCACTCGCTTGATCTGGTCCAGGGGCCAGATCGTGCCCCCGCCTCGGTTGTGCGTGTTCTCAATGATGAGCAGGCGACTTCGTGCGAAGTTGGGCGAATACGGGCGGACTGCTTCTTCGAGCTGATCGACATCGAAAGTCCCGCCCACCCCGGTGAGCGGACGAATCATCACGCCCGAGAGCGCCGCCGGCGCGCCAGTTTCATAGTGGATGATGTGGCTTCCCTCGTGGGCGATCACCTCGTCGCCCGGCTCGGTCTGTGCCCTGATCGAGGCCTGATTGGCCATCGTGCCCGATGGCACATAGCACGCGGCTTCTTTGCCCAACAACGCCGCAAACTTCTCCTGAAGTCGGATGATCGTCGGATCGTCGCCCAGCACATCGTCGCCGACCTCCGCGTTTGCCATCTGGCGTCGCATCTCGGGGGTTGGGCGGGTGACGGTGTCGCTGCGGAGGTCGATGATCATGGGGGCATTCTAAGTCGGGTTGGGTGACACCGCGCGCGTTTGGCACCACACCCCTGGGAGCATTTCTGCCCGCTCACTTCCGCATGGTTCGCCAGCAAGAAGCACACGTTCCAGAGGGTGTGCCACGTCTGCGCGGGTTCAGACCTCCGGGGGCCTGCCCGCGACGTTCATCGAGCGACGAAGCCACGCGAAGCCAAGGGTGCCGGCGATGCTCACAAGACACGCGAAACCGAGCACGATGGCGGCGGGCTCAATGGGCAGGCCTTCACGGTGGTTGGTGAGCCAGTGGTACATGCCGACCGCCAGCAGCGGCGCGGCAAGTCCGCGCACACCATTGAGCGTGACATGCGTGGCCATGTAGTGGGAAGTGGAGCCCGGGGGCGCAAAGTCGGTGTGCCCGATGTTCCACGCGACCGCGCCGCCGCCTATGGCGATCCCCCAGCACACCGAGCCCGCCAGGACGATCTGGAAGCTCAACAACGCGGCCCCGATCGCAAAGAGCGCGGATGCGAGCACAAACGCCCACCCGTGAATCGCGCGAAACCGAACGACGTGCGCACGATCGAGGAGTGAGGCCCAGATCGGAAGCGCCAGGGGCATCAAAATGCTGGGCACGAGCGTTGTGACGAGAATGCTTGACTTGAATGGATCACGGCCCAGCTCGAACCGGTCGCTGAGGGCGAGCACAAGGCACGGCACGACCATGAGATTGCCAAGACCAAGCAGGAACATAAACGCCATGAACTGGGCGAAGCGTCTGTCGGTCCGCAGAATGCGGTGGACCGAGACGATGCCCATCCAGGGACGCATCACGCCGGCCGCCCGGGGCTGGGCACGCTCTTGGATGAGGGCGAACCTCTCACCCCTTGGGCGGATGCGGCCGTAGAACGCGAGCCCGACGATGCCCAGAACAGCCAGGATCGGCGCCACGAAACGGAAGCTCTCCAGGTTCCAGTCGAGCATCGCACCCACGAGCAGTCCAGTCGAGGCAATGACGACCTGCGTGATGGCCGAAAGTCGCCCCACGATACGTGCCCGCGAATGGCGCGAGTAATTCGCCCGCCAGACGGCGGTTCGGAGCGTCACCACTCCCGACCAGAAAATGCGCGCGAGCAGCACGAGTCCCATCGCAAGCCAGCGCCCCATCGCGTCTCGCGGCACCAAAGCGATGCAACCGATGCAGACGACCACGCCCGCCTGCAGCATGTTGATGAACCGCACCTTGGGCCTGCCGTGGCTCAGCGCGATCCAGCCGAAACTGATGATGTTGGCGATCTCGCTCGACGCGCCCGCCAGCACCACCGCGATATTTCCCGCAGAGCGGTCGGTCGTGCCGTCGAACGCTCGCTTGAGAAAGACACTGATCGTGCCGGCCTCGAGAAAGCCCAGTGCGAACGCGAAGAAGAGCGTGGACGCGAGCTCAAGCGAGAGCGTTCGCCTCGACATGAGCGGGACGGGAAAGAAGTGCGGTCGGATCACGAGTTCGGCGAGCGTACGCGGGCCAAGAGCCGTTGGACCATCGCGCCGACTGAGAGCGAAGGTGCGACAGCCCGTGCACGCTCGGCCGCCACATGCCGCCACGCTGTGTCGAGAGCCTGTGAGAAGGCCTGGGCCCAACCTCGCGCGTCGTGCGACCGCACAATCGCCGCCCCACCGCGTGCGGCCAGTTCGGCTCCAGACGCAGCCTCCGACGCGACCACCGGAATCCCCACGCGAATCGCATCGGAAATCCATCGGCCGCTGGCGACGCCGCCAGTGTGAGGCCCCGCGATCGCCACATCGGCAAGCGCGAGCGGGAGTTCCACCCGCCGCGAGAGCCCCATGACAATCACGCCGTCGTCGCAGCCGGTGTCGTGAATGAGGCGCGAGACCGAGTGCTGCCGGCGGGTCAGAACGACCAGCTTTGCGCGCTGCAGGCCGCCCTGACCCTTCGACAGGGCGGCGAAGCCTCGGGTGATGGGTCCGAGGGAAACGGGTCGTGCTTCCGCCGCGGAAAGAACGAAGACAAGCTCGTCGTCCTCGATGCCGAGCCATTTCCGCAACGTTTGCGCCTCGCCCGCGTGCTGATCCCGAGTGTCGGCCGCGTGCGGGCTCGCGTGACCGATCCCCCGGGCGGCACCACTGTCGTTTCCGAATCGCACTGTGTCCGAACCATCGTTCACCGCTTGCTGCAACGCGCGACGGTGTGCGAAGGCCTCGTGGATCAGCCACGGATGATGCACGAACTCCATGACCGCCGACAGCGGCCGCAGGTCGCGAAAGATCGCTCGCACGCGCTCTCCTGGCGTCAGATCGAGGGGGAGCCACAGATCGCCCGGCACCCAACCGGTCAGTGAGAGTGTGAGGGCTCCATCAGCAGCCGCCCGAGCGGCACGAGCCCGTGCCGCGAAATGCTGCGGGTTGGCCCCCAGGTGCGTTCTGCCGGGCCGGGAAATCTGGGTCTCAAGACCCTTCAGCGTGGCGTGTGACTCGACCCCATCGACCAGAATACGAACAGAATGCCCTTGTGCGACAAAGCAACGGGCGAGAACAACGGTCCACCACCCCGAATCCCAGGGCATATTGCGGACGAAGTTGGACACAATCTGAATCTGCATGGCAGGCCACGATCAGTGAACCACAATCTCCTATCTCACGCTTCAAGATCGGCCGATGCAGATGGCAAGAACATGCACCCGGGTTGCGTTCGTACGGTATGATGAAAGGGTCGGTGGGAGTTTGGTGCAGGGCTGGCCAGAGCGTGGAGCCCGGGAAGCTGAAACGGAGCAATTCCATGAATGAGATTCTTCGTGCGGTTCAGAACGCGGGTCGCAGGCTCTTTCTCATCGAGCTCATCCGCGCGGTGGTCCTTGCACTGACGCTCGCCCTGGTCGTCATGGTCGTGCTGCGGATCGTGCAACAGGTCTTCGCGCTCTCGCTCCAATGGAACACGGTCATGCTCGTCGCCGGCGGCATCGTCGCGGCGGGCTCGCTCTCGTGGTCGATCGCCACTCGCCCTCGCACATCCAAGGCCGCACGGGTGCTCGATGAGCGGGCCGAGCTGCGTGAATCACTCAGCACCGCGATTGAGATCGGCGAGCCCAAGGAGCCTTGGTCCAAGCTGGTGGTCGAAAGTGCCCGTGCGAAGGCGATCGGCGTTGACATCAAGCGAGCGATTCCAATCGAGATGCCCAGGCAGTGGTACTGGCCTATGGCGGCCGCGGTGATGCTCGGCATCGCGTGGACGCTCCCGATATTTGACGTCATTGGCAACAAGGCCAAGAAGGATGAGGAGAAGGCGCGGCAGGAGCAGATCATCACCGTCAAGCAGGAGATCGACGAGAAGCGCAAAGAGCTCGACAAGGTGCTTGCGAAGATCGATCCAGAACTCAAGAAAGACCTGGGCGAGCCCAACAAGCCCGAGGAGCTGCAGCCCGCGGGGGCGGTCAAGCCCGAGGCATTGCGCACCGCCGAGATGAAGCGGCTCACCGACCTCAACGACAAGCTGGCAGCGATGGCCAAGGGCGAGAAGGGGATGCAGCTCGACGCCATGAAAGACATGATGGCGCAGCTCAAGCACCCCGGCGCAGCGGAGCTGAACGATCTTTACAAGAGCCTCGCCAAGGCCGACTTCGCCAAGGCAAACCAGGCGCTGAATGACCTCAAGGCCAAGCTTGGGGACAAGAACCTCTCGCCCGAGGAGAAGAAGAAGATCGCCGAGGCGATGGGCAAGCTGGCCGAGCAGCTCAAGCAGAACTCCGACGCCGCCAAGAACATGGCCAAGGCGATGGAACAGGCGGGCATGGACTCCAAGCAGGCCGCAGAACTCGCCAAGATGCTCGCGGCCAACCCCGAGATGATCGCCAAGGCAATGGAGGCGATGAAAAACCTCTCGCCCGAACAGAAACAGCAGCTCGCCAAGCAGCTCTCGGCCAAGGCCAGCGCGTGCAAGAGTGGATCGCAGATGGCCAAGAGCATGAAGGAGTGCTCGGGCAGCATGGAATCGGGCGACTCGCAATCCGAGAACGCCTCGATGTCCGAGCTCAGCTCGCAGCTCTCTGAGGGCGAGATGATGCAGGAGAGTGCCAAGGCTCTCTCGGCCGCCATGTCCGAGTGCCAGTCGCAGATGGAGGCGATGGGCGAGTGCATGGGCGGCTCGTGCAGTGGAAACGGTGACGGCAAGAACGGCTCCAAGAGCCTCGTGTGGGATTCACAGACGGGCGAGTGGAAGGAAGGCGACAGCAACAAGTTCTCACAGGGAGGCAAGGGAGGCGGGCCGGGCAAGGGTCAGGGCGACCGCAGCGGCTCCACGCCCACCGACTTCTCCACCGAGCAGGCCAAGATCAAGGCCAAGGCTGGCAAGGGCCCGATCATCGGCAAGCAGTACATCAAGGGCGAGCAGATGATCGGCGCATCGGTCGCCGAGTTCGCGGAGGTTGTCGAGGCGAGCAAGAAGAACGCGGCCGAGGCTCTGAGCAACGGCGAGGTGCCGCCCGAACTCCGCGAAACGGTGAAGAAGTACTTCAGCCGCCTGGGTGAGGTCGCCAAGCAGAGCGGCAAGCCCGAGGCCGCGCCGGCTGCGGCCCCAGCAGCTCCCGCTGGCAAATGACCGGTTCTGTGAAGCATGTGTATTTGGTGGCACACCCCTCCGGGGCGTGTCTTTCTTTGTGCTTGTATCATGTCGATGAAAGGAAGTACGCGCACCCGCTGGTGGTGTGCCACCATCAGACATGACCGTACCCAACCCAGTCGGCCCCGTGATGATCTCCAGTTGGAACGGCACGCCCGCAGTGACCCGCGCCGCCGAAGGGCTCGCACGCGGCGAACCTCTGCTCGACGCCCTCGTCGCCGGCATCACCATCGTCGAGGACGACCCCGAGGAGCTTTCGGTCGGCTTCGGCGGCCTGCCCAACGAGGATGGCGTCGTCGAGCTCGACGCCGCAATCATGGACGGCAAGCGACACCGCGCGGGCGGCGTCGCGGGCGTTCGCGGCTTTCGCCATGTCTCCCGCCTCGCCCTCGAAGTGCTGCGGCGAACCGATCACACGCTGCTCGTGGGTGACGGGGCCGCGAAGTTCGCCCGGGCGCTTGGATTTCCCGAGGAGCAACTGCTCACCAACAAGTCTCGCCGCGCGTGGCTCGATTGGAAGTCCACGCTCTCGACCAAGGACGGCTGGCTGAGTGCCGAAGAGCTCGCGGGCGACGCGGGCAGCGGCTTTGGACAAGCCCTGTGGGCCGGCAACACCGATCCGACCAAAAACGTCGCTACGCCAGGGACCGCCGCTCCAACACCCGGCGATTCGACCACCGCGCCCAAGGTTCCCTTCACCTATGGCACGATCCATCTCTCGGCCCTCGACGACTCGGGCGATCTCGCCAGCATCACCAGCACTTCGGGGCTCTCGTACAAGATCGCGGGCCGCGTGGGCGACACGCCCATCGTCGGCGCGGGCCTCTACACCGACAACGCCGTCGGCTCGGCGGGCGCAACAGGCCGCGGCGAGGCGGTGATGCAGGTCTGCGGGGCAGCGATGGTCGTCGCCCGCATGGAAGCTGGCGACACGCCCGAGGCCGCGTGCCTGCACGTGCTCAAGCGCATCGCCGATCGCACGCGCGAACGCCGCCACCTCACTGCTCGCGGCATTCCCGCCTTCAACGTCACCCTCTACGCCCTCCGCAAGGACGGCCTCACCGGCTCGGCGTCGATGCACGAGGGTTACGAGCACGTTGTCTTTGCAGGCGGCCACGCTCAGACACGCCCGTCGGCATTCCTGTTCCCCAAGGCATGACCCTTCAGCAGGGAGCTTCAAACGCCGCGACAAACTCGTCGTAGTCGAAGAAATCGACCGCCGTGTCGTTGTTGTAGTCGGCCGTCTTTCCGGCGGGGCACGTGCCGCCCTCGAAGCACGTCACAAAATCGTCATAGTCGAAGAAATCGACCGCGCCGTCGTCGTTGAAATCGGCGGCGGAGATCGTGCGGAACGAGCTGGACGCGGGCGTTGACGCCGTCGATCCAAACCCATTGACCGCGACAACCTTCCAGTAGTACGTCCCGCAGTGGTCGAGCTGTCCCCCCGCCACCGCGTATGTCGTTGCGGTCAGCCCGGAATGCGAGATGATCGGGGCCGTGAACGCCGCATTGCCCGCGACCGTGAGCGTGTAGCTCGTCGCGGCGGGCGAGGCTGTCCAAGTCAACGTGGGTGTCAATGGCTCATCGGCCGCTGCGTTGGACGGTGTGGTGAGGGCGAACGCTCCCGGCGCGGGCGGCGCGGGCAGGATGAAGTCGGCGATCACGGGCTTGTGGTCCGACGCGATCGAGGTGGCAAGCGCGGGCGTGGGCAGGCCGATGATCTCGGGCGGATACGCCGCCGGACCGCCGCTCGCCGCCGAATACACATACGACCGGCGGAGCGTGGCGATCGAGTCCTGCCAGCAGATGTAATCGAGCTTGCTAGACCCCTGCGTGTACCGGTTTGAACCGGCGGCGTTCAACGGATCACGCGAGTCGTCAAAGGTGCTGTCGGTGCGGTCGCGGTCGGTCCCGTCGCCGCTGGTCGTCGCCGCTCGCGTCATCCACAAGGTCGGCCCGTCGCGGCCGTTGGTGTTCTCGTCCTCGTTGAAGTCTCCGCCCCAGATCACCGGCGTGGAGGCGCCGAGCGTGC
>JAYVUC010000097.1:0-6082 GCA_043788295.1 Phycisphaerales bacterium | reverse complement strand
CATCATGTCCGGTGAGAATCCCGACGGACTCTTGACATACCTGGCCGGTGGAAGTGTCGGCACCACAATTGTCGGGTGAGAAGAAGGCATCAGGGCACGAAGCAATCAGGGCACGAAGCATCAGGGCATCGAGATATGACGAACTCACTGGCACATCTTCGCGGCTCAGACCTTCTCTCCCTCGCCCAACTTGACGCGCAGACTATCCTTGGCCTCTTCGAGACCGCGGCCGCGATGAAACGCGACTACACCCCATTCTCCAAAGCCCTCAGCGGCACCAGCGCGATCCTCCTCTTCGAGAAGCCCAGCCTCCGCACCCGCATCTCCTTCGAGGTCGGCATCAACAAGCTCGGCGGCAACGCCATCTACATGGACCACTCCGCCCAGCGCCTCGGCGAGCGTGAGAGCGTCACCGACTACGGCAAGAACCTCGAACGCTGGGTCTCCCTCATCGTCGCCCGCGTCTTCAGGCACAGCGTCGTCGCCGAACTCGCCTCCGCCGCCCGCGTGCCCGTCGTCAACGCACTCTGCGATCTGTACCACCCGTGCCAGGCCCTGGCCGATTACCTCACGCTCTGGCAGCGTCACGGCATGGTCCGCGGACTCCGCGTCGCGTACATCGGCGACGGCAACAATGTCTGCCACTCGCTCATGCACGGGGCGGCGATCCTCGGGGCTGAACTTATCGCCATCACGCCCAAGGAGCACGAGCCCAGAGCCGATATCACGGCCGAATCGCGTACGCTGGCCGAAGTCGGCGGCGGCGTCATCACCGTCACCAACGATCCCGACGCCGTCAAGGGTGTGGACGCGGTCTACACCGACGTCTGGGTCAGCATGGGCGAGTCGGCCCACTCGGCCGGCGAACGAAAGAAGTTCCTGAAATACCAGATCAACGAGGCACTGATGGCCAAGGCCGGGCCGCAGGCCGTCTTCATGCACTGCCTCCCTGCCAAACGTGGGCAGGAAGTCACCGACGGCATCATGGACTCGCCCATCAGCGTCGTGTACGACCAGGCCGAAAATCGAATGCACGCACAGTGTGCGCTGCTGTACCACATGTTTGCGGAGTGAAGACAACTTACCACAGAGACACAGAGACACAGAGACACAGAGAGAGAATGATGAAGTGGCGAAATGACAGGGTGGCACAGTGGCGAGGTGAAGAATCAACCTCTCGCTCGGTCTCATTTCTCTCCTTCTCTGTGTCTCTGTGCCTCTGTGGTGAAAAAGGAACTCAACCATGACCAATCGCATCGCACTCGCGTACTCCGGCGGCCTCGACACCTCCTGCATCGTCCCCTGGCTCCGAGAAAACATTCCCGGTGCCGAGGTCATTTGCGTCGTGGGCGACGTGGGCCAGGGCGCCGACGAACTCACCGGCGTCGAGAAGAAGGCCATCAACTCGGGCGCAAAAGAATGCCACGTCGTCGATCTTCGGACCAAGTTCGTCGACGAGTTCGTGATGCCCACCATCATCACCGGCGGCGTCTACGAAGGCCGATATCTGCTCGGCACCGCCATCGCCCGCCCCGTGCTGGCATGGGGCCAGGTCGAAATCGCCAAGAAAACCGGTTGCACCGCCCTCGCGCACGGGTGCACCGGCAAGGGCAACGATCAGGTGCGGTTCGAGTCCGCCTACGGCGCGCTCGCGCCCGAGATGGAGATCATCGCCCCCTGGCGTGACAGCCGCTGGAATCTCTCGGGCCGCCTTGCCATGCTGGACTATCTCAAGGAGCGCAACGTCCCGACGACCGCATCGGCGACGAAGATCTATAGCCGCGACCGCAACCTCTGGCACATCAGCCACGAGGGCGGCGACATCGAGAACCACTGGAACGCCCCGCCCGAAGACGCCTGGATGCTCACCGCCGACCCGGCGAAGGCACCCGACAAGAGCGAGGATGTCTCGCTGACGTTCTCCAAGGGGCGCCCGATCGCCCTCAACGGCAAGCAATTCGCCGCGTGGGAGATCATCGACAAGCTCAACGGCATCGCTGGTGCGCACGGCGTGGGCCGCGTCGATCTGGTAGAGAACCGCCGCGTCGGCATGAAGAGCCGGGGTCTCTACGAAACGCCCGGTGGCACCGTGATCGTCCAAGCCCTGCGAGCCGTCGAAGAGCTCGTCCTCGACCGCGAGACGCTGCACTACCGCGAGCACTTGGGACTCACGTTCGCCGAACTCGTCTACGACGGCCGCTGGTTCACCCCGCTGCGTGAAGCACTGTGGGCCTGCGCGGAGAAGATCGCCGAAAGACTTGACGGCGAGATCGTCGTCCGCCTGTACAAGGGCACGGCGACGCCCGTGAAGCGCAAAAGCCCCAACAGCCTCTACGCCGAGAAGATGGTGAGCTTCGAGGGCGAGGACGTTTACAGCCAGAAGGACGCGGGCGGGTTCATCCGGCTGCTGAGCCTGCCGGAACGGATTCGTGCGCTCAAGGAACGCGGGGCGGCGAAGTGACGCACTCGATGCCTCGATGCCGCATGCCTTGATGCCTTCTTCTCCATCACAACTGCATTCCAAGTACGAAAGGACAACCCATGGCATTGTGGGGCGGAAGATTCGAACGTGCGGCCGATCCGTTGTTCAGGCAACTCAACGACTCGCTGCCGTTTGACTACCGATTACTCAGGCAGGACATTGAGGGCTCGATCGCGTGGGCGAAGGCGATCGCGGGTACGGGTGTGCTCATGCCAGTGGAACTCGGCAACTTGACGAGCGCGCTGCGGACCCTGCTCGCCGAAACACAGTTCGCCAAAGCAGAGCCGCGAGCGTCAGCGAGCGAAGTGCCCGAGCAAACCGCGAGTCATTCGCTCGCTCCCGCTCGCGGTTCTATTCAAGACGCTTCGGACGAGGATGTGCATTCGTATGTCGAGCGCCGTCTCATCGAGATGGTGGGAGACCTGGGCAAGAGGCTTCACACGGGGCGAAGCCGCAACGATCAGGTTGCCACAGATGTGAGGCTCTGGACCCGCGACGCGATCGACGCACGACTCGGCGAGATTAGCGAGGCACGTCGCTCGTTGATAGAACTGGCCGAGCGTGAGAAGGCCACGATCGTCCCCGGATACACGCACCTGCAGCGTGCCCAGCCGATCCTCTTCGCCCACTGGGCGCTCGCGTATCAGGAAATGCTCGAGCGTGACGCCGCCCGCCTCGCCGATTGTCGCCGCCGTGTCAACATCATGCCCCTGGGCTCTGCCGCCCTCGCGGGCACCACCTACGCCATCGACCGCGTTCAGCTCGCCGAAGACTTGGGCTTCATCGCGCCAAGCCGCAACAGCCTCGACGCGACCGCCGACCGCGACTTCATCGCCGAGACGCTTTTCTGCCTCGCGCAGACCTCCGTGCATCTCTCTCGCATGGCCGAGGATCTGATCCTGTTCATGACGCAGGAGTACGCATTCGTCGAGATGCCCGATAGCGTGACCAGCGGCAGCAGCCTGATGCCGCAGAAGAAAAACCCCGACGCCTGCGAGCTTCTCCGCGGAAAGGCCGGTCGAATGATCGGCTCGCTCGTCTCCATCCTCACGACCATGAAGGGCCTGCCGCTCGCGTACAACAAGGACCTGCAGGAAGACAAAGAGCCGCTCTTCGACGCGATGGAGCAGCTCTCGATGTGCCTGCGTGTGGTGCCGCGCGTGCTCGACGGGCTCAGGGTCAATCGCGAGGTGTGCCGCGAATCAGCCCTCGACGGCTACGCCAACGCGACCGAGCTCGCCGACTATCTCGTGGGCAAGGGCGTCGCATTCCGGGACGCCCATGATCAAGTCGGCAGGCTCGTCCGCCTCGCGATGACGAAGCACCAGCGTCTCGAAAGCCTGCCCATCGACGTGCTTCGCGCGATCTCGCCGCAGATCAACGAGGACGTGTACGCCTCGCTTCGGCTGGAATCGGGCCTCGCACGCCGCGAAATCTTCGGCGGCACGGGCCCGGGCGTCGTCGCCACCGCCATTGTCGCCGCGCGGGCCAGATTGGAATGAACCTTATCCATATCGCAGCGCGACGATGGGGTCTTGTGCGGCCGCGCGCCTCGCGGGATAGATTCCAAACACGAGCCCCGTGAGAAACGCGACGCTGAAGGCGATCACGATCGAGCCAAGCGTGAGGCTTGTTGGCAACGAGGCGTCGGCGGGAAAGAACTCGCCGACGTAGGGGAGTTTGGGGAGTTTGGGCACGCCCCAGTCCAGGAAGAGCGATCCGCCGATGCCCAGGGCGACCCCGATGAGCCCGCCCACGCTCGAGATCACGCTGCACTCGACGAGAAACTGGAGCAGGATGTGCCGCTGCGTCGCTCCCAGCGCCCTGCGGATACCGATCTCGCGTGTCCGCTCGGTCACCGTCGCGAGCATGATGTTCATGATGCCGATGCCGCCCACGACCAGCGCGATCCCCGCCACCGCGCCGAAAACCAGCTTGTACGTCAGCGCCATCCGCTCGGCATTCTCGAGCAGTTCATACGGCACCTTGATTCCCACGTCGTGAATCTTGGGGTGCCTTGTGTCGACGATCCGTGCGAGCCGCTTTGAGTCCGCCATCACGCGATCGCGGTCGGGCGACACCACGTACACCTCCGACAATTGCACGTTGCTGATCTGCCGCGAGCCCGAGCCCCACTTCATCGTGATGTCGCCGAAGCCCTGATCGGCTGCTGTGATGGGGATGTGCATGTCCAGGTCCATGTCGCGCCCCACGAGCGACGCGCCCGCGCCGCCGGCGAGCCCGACGGGCTGAAGCACACCCACCACCACAAAGGCCCGGTCATCGATTCGTAGGGTCTCGCCGATCGGGTCTTCGAGCTTGAAGTACTGCCGCGCCACATCCGCACCAATTACAGCGACATTGGACCCCTCATCAACATCGCGCTGCGACAGATATCGCCCGCGTGCGACTGTCAGATTCGCCGCCGTCAAGAGCTCGGGCGTTGTCCCAAACGCCTGCGACGACTTGCGGACGTTTCCCCGCACCATCTGATTCCCGACCTCCTTGAGTGGCACCACCACGGCATCGGGAAAGTTCTCGCGCATCACGTCCACGTCGTCGCGCGTGAGCCCGTACTTGTTGATCCACCCCTGCCGCTGCCCCGCCTGCTGGCGCTGCTCGTCGGGTGGCTTTTGCGACCGCAGAATCACATTTCGCGCCCCCAGCCGGTCGATCTGCATGAGGGCTACCCGCTTGGACCCCTCGCCCAGGCTCACCATGATGATGACGGCCGCCACGCCCAGAATGATGCCAAGCGCGGTCAGCACCGTCCGCAGGAGGTGCAGGCGGAGATTCGTGAGCCCAAGGCGGGTGGTTTCGAGCAGAAAGAACATGTCGTTGAAGGTTATTCAGATCGGCTTGCAAGTCGCGGTTCAAGCGGTACCCTGTATCTGTCGAATCCTACCGGCGAGGACGCGGAATGGTTCCGTTTGCTCGCCCGGAAACCAACTATGTCTCAAGCCACGCGGTCCAGAGTTGAATGCCGAACGGTCCAGGATGTTCCCGGCGGGTGGCTCTGCACCGTCGCGGTCAACTATGGCTCCGACCATCCCGACGCGGGCCAGACCACCGAGCACGAGGTGCGGCTCGCGTGGTGCGATCACGATTTTTGGTCGGGCGGTCGCCTCGCGCCGGGCGATATGACCGAGTCGATCGTTCGGTACCTTGTTGACGCCAAAGTACCCGAGCGGCTTCCCACGCGGTTTGATGCTGCGAAGGCACGGCGCTGGCGGCCTGAGATTGACAGCGAACTGCGCACGGCGGGGTGAATGAAATGCAATTCGAGTGGCGAGGATCATCCTGCTTCAGGTGATCCTCGCGGGCGACCATGCGCGAATGGTGTGCCGAGCGAGGATCACCCTTGCGGGATGATCTTCGGTACCCAAATGCCCGGTTCGGAGAACCGGGCCACCAGGAACCGGCGGATTCGACGGGGTAGTCAGAGGTGGTCATTGTCTCGCGGGGTTTGGCGGCGGGAGATGGAGAGGAGTCGGTCACCGCGAGAGGAGTCCTGAAGGAAGTGGAACCATTCAGGAATGGGGCGTGGGGACGCGAAGGTGCGCACGGGGAGGGTGAGTGTGCGCGAGATATTTTTATGGG
>JAYVUC010000096.1:0-19189 GCA_043788295.1 Phycisphaerales bacterium | reverse complement strand
CCACAAACCCCATCGACTCATTCTGCCGCACACCCATGATCGCGCCTCCGTGCGACCCGCACCGCGGGCCGACATCCGATACGATCATTCACACGCCGCGGTTGCGCGATTGTTCAGAGATTCCAATCGGTCTTCGACCATGATGCCGACCATCGCCTCGTCGTTGAACCTGTACCGCACATGAGGGGTGTTGGTTTTTCTGCCGTACTTTCCTCGAGTCGTCTCGTTGTAGGTCTCGACGAACTGGGCCTGGGCGAGCTTGCCGAAGAAGATGTATCGCAGCTCTTTCACGGTCACGAAGACCCCGAGGCAAAACAGGGCCGCAAGAACAATCATGACGCGGATCTCCATCGACTGTTGCCGACGTTCTCGCCAAGATTCGTAGAGGTCGCCGATGCCCATTGGTCTAGCAGCATATGCGAAGAGGGGGGACGCATGATCTCTATTTTTGGGGATGACGCCACGCCAACACATCAACACCATCAAATCGGTCGTACCCTCTGGCCTGTGTCATCGCTCGCCACCAATCCCGCCAGCAATCTCGCCACGAAACTGGCGGGGCTGAGCCTTCGCAACCCGGTGATGCTGGCGGCGGGAACGGCCGGGTATCTCGACGAGATGTCCGACGTGCTCGATCTGGCGGTGGCGGGCGCGATGGTGACCAAGTCGATCACGCCGCTCGCGCGTGAGGGGAACGCGACGTGGCGGATTCTGCCCGCCGAGGCGGGGATGCTCAACGCGATCGGGCTGGCGAATATCGGGGTGGACGAGTTCATCGCGGCGGTGGCGCCGCGTATCAGCTCCATCCCGACGCGCGTCATCGGCTCAGTCGCGGGGTATTCGATCGACGATTACGTCCGCGTGGCCGCTGCGATGGACGACATCGAGTCGATCCACGCGGTAGAGCTGAACGTCTCGTGCCCGAATGTTCACGGGGGCTGCGAGTTTGGGGCCGACCCCGCGATGCTGCGCGAGCTGATCACGGCTGTCCGGCCCGTGCTCACTCACAGCCGACTTTTTGTCAAGCTCTCGCCTGTCGCGGTGGCGGTCGCTGGAGTAGGGATCTGCGAGCTTGTGCGGGCGGCGATCGACGCGCCGGCCCAGCCAGCCGGCCCAAACTCCCGCCCCGGCGCCGACGCGGTGTGCCTTGCCAACACAACGCCCGCGATGGCGATCGATGTCGAAACCCGGCAGCCCAGGCTTGCGAACATCACCGGCGGGCTCTCGGGGCCGGCGGTCCATCCGATCGCGGTCAAGCTGGTATACGACGCGTATCGCCGCGTGTGCAAGCAAACGCAGACGCCCATCATCGGTATCGGTGGCGTGATGCGCTGGGAACACGCGGCCGAGTTCATTCTGGCGGGTGCGACAGCGGTGCAAGTGGGCACGGGCCTCTTCGCCGATCCGCGCTCGCCGCTCAAGATCGCCAAAGGGCTATCGCGGTGGGTTGCGCGTCAGGGAAAGTCCAATATCAGCGAGCTTATCGGTGCGATCTCGCTCGCGTGACCGAATGGCCCCTTTGACTCAGACAGTACAGTTGATCCAAATGCGAGTATTGGCGTCCGATAAGCGGTTCCGAATGCAACCACTGGTGATGTGGGCATGTTGCGCCGGTATAGTGGCCCCTGATGCACTTTCACGGGCCGTTGGCCGCCATCTGTGTTCTTTCGATCGCGGCGGGCTGCCTTGGGCAGCCGATGCCAGGGGATGATCCGTCGCCGGAAAAGGCGCCCAGGTTCGATGAGGTGCCGTATCTGTACACGCAGTCACCCGAGGTATTCACGGCACTGTTCGAGGGTGCGCGTACGCGAACGGTTCGTGCGTTGATGTTCGGGGACTCGCAGGAGACGTCGCCATCTGGTCTTGGCGATATCTATGTTCCGCGGTTCAACTATGAGCTGTATGAGAGGTATGGCAACTGCCCCGAGACCCCTTGGATCGAGCTGGGCGTGAGCACGGGCAGCGGGCAACCATGGGCACAGTGGCTCGTGCGCGCGAGCAATGCCGCACCGGGCGTGATGCAGGGGCCGATGCCGGGCGAGGAGCGACCGCCGGGGATCACGTCGTGCATCACATCGAGCGTTCAGACGCCCAACATCAACGCCAATCAGCTCTTTGGGCAGTTGATCGTGCTGCAGCACGATGCGGCGGACGTCAACCCGTTGGCGTATGTTTCCTATCGTCACAACTATTTCGACAGGTCGGGTGGGATCAGCGTCGACGTGATCGCCCGCTCGTCGATCGCGAGCGGTGATGTGGTGGTGCGGGTGTCGTCGACGCCCACTCCCACGCCCAATTACTACGTGAGCAGCACGATCTTTGTGGCGGCGCAGCAGGATCTGGATCACCGCGACCACCGCCTCGCGTCGGCGACGCTGGGGCCGCTCCCGCCGGGCAATCCAAACGAGTACACGCAAGTGGAGCTGTTCGGGACCGATCACGATCGGCTGACCGAGATCGTCACGTGCCGCATCGCGAGCACGGCACGGCAGAACGGGATGGTCGTCACCAACCTCTCGCAGGGCGGGTACACGAGCGACACGATCCTTCTGCAACACAAGCAATGCGCACCTGTACTCAGGAAGATGGACCCTGACTACGCGATCCTCTGCTACGGCGCGAACGACGCGGGCAACGGGTACACGCCGCTTCAATTCCACGACAATCTCGTTCGGCTGATCGAGTTCATTCGCGGTGCGACCCGGCCCGAGCTGCCCATCATTCTTGTGAGCGACCCGCTGCGCAACGGCCTTTCGGAGCTTGCGACGCAGTACCTCGACCAGCAGGCGGGCGTTCACTACATCATCGCCCGCGAAGACAAGCACGTGCTCTCGCTCAACAGCCGCAGGTTGACAGACGAGGCGGGATGGACGCCTCGGCACGTCGGGTCGTTCACGACCGACGGTGTCCATTACACGCCCTGGGGTGCGGCGTTGAAAGCGCAGCTGGAAATCGAGACGATATTCGACGAGCTTGTGAGCTGCGAGGCGGATTTCAACCGCGATGGGGCGGTCGATTTCTTCGACTACGACGACTTCATCACGTGCTTCGAGGGCGCAGCCTGCCCCCCGGGCAGGACCGCCGATTTCAATAACGACACCGCCATCGACTTCTTTGACTATGACGATTTCGTGATCGCGTTCGAGAGCGAGTGCTGAATCGCCGCGAGCGACCCTGAGCACTGTGGGAAATGAAGTCCCTCGCGACCCGCGAGGAATCCCGGCGAATCACACGCGGTCGTTCGCGCCCATCGGGTTTGCGATTCGCACCGCGCGCTGCCCGCGGCATTGCCCGACCTGGGCTGTGAACTTCCTTTCGCCCTCGACGCTTACCACTATGGGGCTTGAGGCTGCCCTGTCGGTTGTGATCACGTCGCCCGGGGCGAGCACGAGGAGATCGTGGAGCGTGATGGTCGTTTCGGCGAGCATGGCGGCAACGCGCAGGCCCGCCCGGCCCAGGGTCCGCGAGATCTGCTTCTCGACCTCGGGAACACGCTGGCTCTTGGCTGCGCTGAACCAGCTCTGGCTTGAGAGCTCCTCCATGAGCGGCTCGATCACGTTGTAGGGGATACACAGGTTCATCGTGCCTGCGCGGCTTGTCATCTTGAGCTCAAACCCGATCACGATCACGACCTCGTTGGGCGGGACGATCTGCACAAGCTGCGGGTTGCTCTCGGTCGCCACAATGGTGAATGCCAATGGACGCACGGTTGACCATGCTTCGGAGAGAGCGGTGAGCCCCCGGCTGGTGACGTTGCTGATAAGCCGTTGCTCGATGAGGGTCATGGGACGCTGGGGGATGAAAAGATCCTGACTTGTGCCGCCCAGCAGACGGTCGATGATCGGATAGATGATGAGCGGGCTGATCTCGAGGCAGATCTGCCCTTCGAGCCCGCTGGCGTTGACGAGGTTGAAGCTGGTTGGGTTGGGTAGTCCGCTGATGAACTCCGAATAGGTCATCTGCTCGCAGGTCGCTACCTTGACCTCCACGATCGTGCGTAGGAAGCCCGAGAGTGAAGCGCCGAAGTTTCGTGCAAACGCCTCGTGGAGCGTCTGCAACGACCGCATCTGGTCCTTGCTGACGCGCTCGGGACGCTTGAAGTCGTAGTCCTTGATCTCGACATCGCCCGCGAGCTTGCGGCGTGTGAAGACTCTGGGCTCGGTCGAGGGCGCGATGTTGACCGCGCCGTCGGACACCGCCGAAATCAGCGTATCGATCTCGGATTGGTCCAGGAGGTCAGCCATAGGGATTCTGCGTGCCCGACAACCGAACTATCGGAACATTGTCACGGACGACTGAAAACCGCTGCCTCCGCTCAGCCGCCAACGCCCGATACCTCGTGAATCCCAGGCACTTGGGCGAACCCTGTGCCCGCCTGGTGTCGTCTAATGTCTGCCATGAGCGTGACACAGAATCTTTGTTTGGTCTTTGTGCGGAATCTCGTGTTCTTGCTCGCCGCGCTCGCTTGGCCCACGGCCGTCGTCGCTCAGCCGCCTGTGGTTCGCGTGTCGGCAACGGCCACGCCGACCGTGGTTGCTCCCGGCGGCAGGGCGGTGGTGACGCTCACGATCGAGATCGACGAGGGGTGGCATATCTACCCGAATGCTGAGAAGCCCGACGCGATTTTGAATCTTGATTCGGTGCCGACGGAGGTGGCATTCCAGAAGGGTTCGCCGGTGAGGGTTGGGACGATCACGTGGCCCAAGGCGACGGTGAAGTCCGTGACCCTGGGGAAAGTGACAGGCCGCCTGCCGTTCCTGGAAGGGAAGGTTGTAGTGCAGATTCCCATCACGCTGAGCGCGGATGTGAAGCCCGGCCTGCTCTCGCTGAAACTCACGACAAGCTATCAGCCGTGCGACGACATGATTTGTCTTCGGCCGGCCGATGACGATTCGGTGGTGGACCTGACGGTCGATGTGGCTGCGCCGGCGTTTGACTTCAAGACGATCGCCGGTTTCGACCCGAGCACATTCGATGGAGCACCGCCGACTGCCATCAGCCCATCGGCGAGCGACGCGACGAGCGACCGGCTCGATGTGGGACTTGGGCTCACGATCTCGACGTCAGGAACGATGGGATTATTGGCGGTGCTGGGTATCGGGCTTGTGGGCGGGTTTGTGCTGAATCTCACGCCTTGCGTGTTGCCGGTGATTCCCATCAAGATCATCGGGCTTCAGCAGGCGGCAGCGCACGCGGGGGGCGGGCGGGGGCGGACACTGTTGCTTGGGTTTTTGACGGCGTTTGGAGTTGTGCTGTTCTGGGTCACGATGGGTGTGCTGATTGTGGTGTTCAAAGCGATTCCCGGGGTGGCGACGCTGTTTACGGATGCGTATTTTCAGCTCGGGATTGCGGTGTTTGTGTCGGTGATGGGGCTTGGGCTCTTGGGGGCGTTTGAGATCAAGCTGCCTCAGGCGTTGTACGCCGTGAATCCGCGGCACGACACGGTGCATGGGTCGATATTGTTCGGGCTGATGACGGCGGTGCTGGGGACGCCTTGCTTCGGGCCGTTTGCGGGCGCGGTGCTTGGGTGGGCGACGCAGCAGCCGAGCAACTTTGTGCCGCTGGCGACGTTTGTGAGCATCGGGGTGGGGATGGCACTGCCCTATGTAGTGCTGGCAGCGTGGCCCGGGCTGATCGCGTTTATTCCGCGGACTGGGCCTGCGAGCGAGCTTGTGAAGCAGGTGATGGGGCTCTTGCTGCTGGCGGCATCGGCGTTCTTTTATGGCGTTTCGTTCCTGATCCTGCAGGCCGACCATCCGGGGCTCAAGGGGAACCTGCACTGGTGTCTGGTGGCGGCGATGTGTGTGGTGGCGGGCGGGTGGATTGTGATTCGAGCGTTTGGGATCACGCGATCATTGCCCAGGCGGGCGGTGTTCACGGTGGTGGGACTGGCGATCGCCAGCGCGAGTGTCTGGTGGGCATATCGGCAGGTGAACAAAGTGAATCTCTGGACGACGTGGACGGCAGAGGTCGAGGCTCGTGCAAAGGCCGATGGCAAGGTGATCGTGACCGACTACACGGCGATCTGGTGCATCAACTGCAAGTTCCTGGAGGTTCTGTTCGAGGATTCTGACGTCGAGATAGCACTGCGGGATCCTCGGAATGCAGCATTGCAGGTTGACCTGACGCCCAAGGACGCCCCGGGATGGGCGAAGATGAGTGAGATTCACGAGGTCGGGATTCCTGTGGCCACCTTTGAGGGGCCGGGGACGAGCTATGACCCGGCACGCATCATCAAACTTCGATTTGGGGCGACGGTGGGCGACATCAAGGCGGCGATCGCGGCGGCGCGGGGCAAGCCCTGAGAAGGGATTGCTTTTCGGACGGCCCTGGCCCGTGCAACCGTCAAGGTTGGAGGGCAAGGGGTTGACTTTGGGCCCCGAGCCTACTAATTTCACGGTCCCTGAGGCGGGGTCCGATCTTGCCACAGGATGACAATTCGCGGGCGTAGCTCAGTGGTAGAGCGCTACCTTGCCAAGGTAGAAGTCGAGAGTTCGAATCTCTTCGCCCGCTTTCAGGCCTTTTCAAGAGATTTGAACCCGGAGGACGCAGAGGAAAGCCATTCACTGTGGTGCCTTTCCGTGCCCACTGGGTTCTCTGTGGAAAGAATGCCTGTCAGTGGCTTTGACGTTTCGACATGACGCGAGAGAGATCGCGCTGGTTCTCGCGTTCGGCAATGGCGCGGCGTTTGTCGTGGGCCTGCTTGCCCTTGGCGACGCCGATGAGGAGCTTGGCGAACCCGTTCTTGAAATAGAGCTTGAGCGGGACGAGCGTCATGCCCTTGTCGGACGATTGCCTCGCCAGCTTGATGATCTCGCGCTTGTGGGCGAGGAGGACGCGCGATCGCTTCGGGTTGGATTGTCTCAGGCCCGCGGGCCCATAGGGCTGGATGTCGATGCCGAAGGCGACGAGCGACGGGATGGACGAGCCGGGCGAATCGCCCGCGTCGGCCCGCACGTACCCCTCTGAGATGGAGATGAGCCCGCTGCGGACGCTCTTGACCTCGGGGCCTTTGAGCATGATGCCGCACTCGAGCGTGTCGGTGATGGTGTACTGATGGCGGGCCTTGCGGTTCTCAATCGTGCGGTCGTCGGTGGGTTCGGGCTTTTTGGGTGGCTTGGCCATGGGCGATAGGAAGGGTATACACGTTCAACAGAGCCCCCGGCGCAAGCCGGGGAGGATTGGGAAACGGGCGGTAACCCCCCCCGGCTTGCGCCGTGGGCTCCGACGTACGATGCTGACATGCTGCCACGTACCCTTATCGTTCCTGCTGTCGTGTGTGTTGCCTTCCTCGCCGCCTGCGACGGCAAAATGACCACCGCAAACTACGACAAGGTCAAGGTCGGCATGTCGCTCTCGGAGGTGCTCGGCATTCTCGGGCAGGGCGAGCGGCAGACCCAGAGCGGGGCGTCGCGGATCGCGAGCGACATGGTGGGTGGGATTCCCGGGGCGTCGGGCAAGCCCAAGGAATCCAATCGCGATACCTATCTGTGGAAATCCGACAAGGCAGAAATCACCGTCATTTTCGACGACGGGAAGGTCGTGTCGAAGAACCAGTTGGGCCTCTGACGAGGCGTCGTTCCCTGTGCGGCAGACCGCGAATAGACTCGGGGTATGACAAAGGCAATCGTCCTGGGCGCGGGCATGGTCGGCAGCGTGATGGCTTGGGATCTTTCACGCGACCACGGGTTTGATGTGACCATCGCCGATGTGCGAGTCGAGAATCTTACGAAGGCATCGGCTCGGTGCGGCGGGCGGGTGAAGACGGTGCTGGCTGATCTCGCCGACACGCAGACGGTGAAGGCGCTTGTGGAACCGTTTGATATTGTGTGCGGTGCGCTGGCGAGCCGCATCGGGCTCCAGACGCTTCGGGCGGTGATCGAGGCGGGGAAGAACTATTGCGATATCTCGTTTTTCGCGGAAGACGCGATGCAGCTCGATGCACTGGCCAGGCAGCATGGGGTGACGGCGGTGGTTGATTGCGGCGTCGCGCCGGGGATGTCGAACATGGCCGCTGGGTACGCGGTGGAGTATTTCGAGCGGTGCGACTCGATCGCGATCTATGTGGGCGGGTTGCCAAGGGAGCGAAGGTGGCCGTTTGAATACAAGGCGGGGTTCAGCCCGGCGGATGTGCTTGAGGAGTACGTGAGGCCCAGCCGAATCGTGGATCGCGGGCAGGTGGTTGTGCGTGAGGCACTGAGCGAGCCGGAGCTCCTGAACTTCGCGGGTGTGGGCACGCTCGAAGCGTTCAACACCGACGGGCTGCGGTCGCTCGCGACGACGCTGGGCGGGCGCGTGCCCACGATGATCGAGAAGACAATGCGGTATCCGGGGCACATCGAGCTGATGCGAGTGCTGCGACACATCGGGCTTTTCTCGCAGGTGCCCATCGAGGTGCCGGGCGCGGACGGCGGCCGCGTGAAGATTCGCCCGCTCGATGTGATCTCGACGCTCATGTTCCCGAAGTGGACGTATGAGGAGGGCGAGGAGGACATGACGGTGATGCGGATCATTGCGGAGGGGTCTCGCGCCGGAAAGCGCGAGCGAGTGACGTGGGATCTCATGGACCTCTACGACAAGGCGACGGGGGCGACGAGTATGTCGCGCACAACGGCGTTCCCATGCACGATCATGGCCCGCGAGGTGGCGAGCGGGAGGTTCAAGAAGCCGGGCGTAGTGCCACCGGAGTTCATCGGCATGGTGCCGGGGATGCTGGAGCGGGTGCTGGGGGAACTTGGGGCGAGGGGAGTGCGGTATACGAGGCGGGTGGAGGAAATCTGAAATCTGAGATTTCAGATTTGCAAGCCAGAAGCCCTCGCCAGCTCGTTCAGATCGCTTTCCCGCAACCCTAACGAGTCTGCCACGTACAGACTGGCGTCCGCCGATCTCGCGGCGGGCGAACTCGAAAGGGGTAAGTCATGGCCAGTGCATTTCATGCTCGCGGCGGGCGGGGGTTTACGCTTGTGGAGCTGCTGCTTGTTCTGGTTGTTGTTACGCTCTTGGTGGTCGTATTCTTGCCTACGACAAACCATCACGGTGGTATCAATCCAGCGGTCAAGTGCTCCGCGAACATTCGCGGCATCGGCATGGGGCTGGCCCTCTTCGCCCAGAGCAACAAGGATCAATACCCGCTGCCATCGGTGCTTGACGCGGCGAACGCCACCATCAACGCTGTCCCTGCGTCCAAGGACCCGACCGCCAACATCATCTCGACGCTCATCTATGGCACGTTCTTCGGCCCCGAAATCTGCGTCTCGCCGGCCGAGACCAACGGAAAAATCAACATGTGCAACGACTATTCCTACTCAGCGCCGCCGACGGCCGTCGATCCAAAGCTCGCGGTCTGGGATCCCAACTTCTCCGCCGACTTCACATCGGCGAAGGGTGGCAGCGTCAGCTACGCCCACATGCTGCCCAGTGGGCCGCGGGCTGCGAAGTGGGCGAACACGTTCGAGGCGGCGCGGGCGGTGATCGGCAATCGCGGGCCACTGTTCACGGGCGTGACGAAGGGGAAGGGCGGCAAAGTGACGCCGCAGTACGACAGTGCGAGCAACACGATGCTGATCCATGGCCCGCGAACGACGTGGGAGGGCAACATCGCCTACAACGACAACCATGTGAACTACGAGACGAGCCTGTGGGGCGACGACACCATCACGTACACAGATACCGGCGGTGTGAAGTGGCCAGACATGCTGCACTACGACGAGCCCGACGATAAGGCGGGCACGAACAACTACATGGGCATCTTCACCACGTCTGGAAGCACGCCAGGTGAGTTCAAGTCGATCTGGGATTGATAGGTGGCCCGGCTCTCCGAGCCGGACCTTGCTGCTGAACTGAATGGCGAAGGCGCAGTTCGGAGAACCGTGCCACCAGGACTGTCATGCCACCGCCTCACGCGTTGTCGAGGAGCTCGACGCTCTCGAACTTCTTGCCTTCGAGCATTTCGAGGCTTGCGCCGCCGCCGGTGGAGACGTGGCTGAAGCCGTCGGCGAGACCGAACTGCTCGACGGCGGCCGCGGAGTCGCCGCCGCCGACGATGGTGGTGGTGCCGGTCTTGGTTGCGTCAACCATCACGCGGGCGATTTCGAGCGTGCCGACGGCGAAAGGCTTCATCTCGAAGACGCCCATCGGGCCGTTCCAGACAACGGTCCTGGCCTGTGAGATTAGGAAGGCGTATTTCGCCTGCGTCTTTGGGCCGATGTCCAGACCCATGTACCCGTTCTCGATCGTCTCGTCGAAGATCTTGATCTCGCCGGCCTTCTCGTTGAACTCAGTCGAGCAGATGTGGTCGGTCGGCAGGTGAAGCTCGCACTTGAGGCGTGCGGCCAGATCAAGCGTCCTCTTCGCACCGGCGAGGCGATCCTCCTCGACGCGGCTCTTGCCGACGTTCTTACCCAGAGCTCTCATAAAGGTGTACGCCATCGCGCCGCCCACAAGGATGTGGCTTGCCTTGGGCAAAAGATTGTCGATGCACGCCATCTTGTCGGAGACCTTCGCGCCGCCCAGCACGACGACGAACGGCTTGGCCGGGCTCGTCACCGCGCCCGCAAGGAACTTGATTTCTTTCTCGACCAGGAATCCGACCACCTTGGGCTTGGTGCCAAGGCTCTTGGGCACGGCGACCATGCTCGCCTCGGGGCGGTGGCAGGTGCCAAAGGCGTCGTTGCAGTACACGGCCGCCCCGTGGGCAAGTTTGGCGGCGAAGGCGGCGTCGCCCTTCTTCTCGCCCTTGTGGAAGCGAACGTTTTCGAGGAGCAGCACGTCGCCGCTCTTCATCGCGGCGATGGCGGTATCGCTGGCGGTGTCGGTGCAGTCGTGGCTCGGGAACGCGACGGGCTTGCCGAGCAGCTCGCCCAGGCGTTTGGCAGCGGGAGCAAGGGAATACTCGGCCTCGTAGCCCGTCCCCTCGGGGCGTCCCAGGTGGCTGGCGAGGATGGCCATGCCGCCGCGGTCGATGATGTTCTTGATCGTCGGCAGAGCCGCGCGGATGCGCTTGTCGTCGGTGATCCGAGCGTCCCCACCTCCAGATTCGATCGGGACGTTGAAATCAACGCGAACGAAGACTTTCTTGCCGGACACATCCACCGCGCCGATATTCTTCTTCGACATTGCTTGCCTCTCGATGCTCGCACCGGACTGTGGAAGGGCTCAGCCCTCGATGATGCGGCCTATGTTGTTCCTGAGCTTATTCTCGCCCCCACTGGCGAGCCGATCCCGCAGCTTGCGAAGCTGCATCGAGACCGACGCGTCGATGAGCTGATCGCCCATGCGAAGGCGGATGCCGCCGATCATCGTGCTGTCGGTGTATGGGTGGACGATGACTTCCTTCTTGATCGTCTCGCCAAGACGGCCCGCGATTCGGCGCGAGACCTCGGGGTCGATCGGTTCGGCGGTGAAGACATCGACCTCGACGCGCCCGAACTTCTCCTGCACGATCGCATCGAACGCGGCGACCATGGTCGGAAGGCGGCTCAGGCGTCCCTTCTCGTTCACGACCTGCAGAAATCGGAGGGTGGTGATGTTGATCTTGTCTTTGAAGATATGCTCGAGCGATTTGGATCGCTTGGCGACCGCCAGAACGCGGCTGGACAGGAACTCGGCGAACTTCGCGTCGGACCGGGCCATCTCCACGATGTCCTCGAGCTCGCCCAGCGTGTCCATCGCGGCGTCGCGCCCACCCTTTGCCTCGACAAGCTCCATGAGGCTGCGGGCGTACATCATCGCAAGAGCGTCGGGCTGTGTTTCGATCAGTGCCATGCGAACTCCGTCTTGTGGTCGTAGAGCGTGAACTTGGTTTTTCGTTAGCTCTTCATCAACGCGAGCTGTCCGAGCGACTCTTCGATCAGGGCCTTTTGATCACCAGCGTTGATGTTCCGCCTGAGGATCTTGCCGGCGAGCACGGTGGCAAGCGTCGCCGACTGCTCGTAGAGCTCGGACACAGCCGCACGCTTGGCGGCCTCGATGTCCCGCTTGGCCTGCTCGCGCATCTGTGTGAGCTCCAGCTCGGCCTTGGCTCGCAGATCCGCCGCGATTGTCAGCGTCTGGCTCTTGGCGGTCTCGATCATCTTCTGCGACTCGGCACGCGCCTCGGCGAGGCTCTTCTGGTACTGTTCGAGGGCGTCCTTGGCCTGCTGGCGAGCCATCTCGGCTTCCTTGATCTCGCTCTTGATCTTGTTCGCACGGTCATCAAGCCCCGCGACGATCTTGGGCCATACGAACGCGGACAAGATGCCCAGGACGACGACGAAGACCAGAATGGACACGATCATCGGCACGATGCCTTCCTGAACCGTCGGCAGCACACCCGCCTTGGGTGCGTGCTCCCCGGCGACGTGCTCGACACCCTTGGCCGCACCCTCCTGCGCAAGGGCAAGTGCCGGCATGGCGATCCCCGCGAGAGCGGCGAAAAGTGCGGTGGGGTGGGCGTTCAAGCGATGGTGTAGTTTCATGGTTCAGTCTCCGATCGAAACGGACGGACCCGGGTATGCGCGTGTGAGGCAGTAGGACAAGCCTTCGGGAGGGCTTTCACCGACCCGAAAGATCGATTCAGGTCTTGACGAAGCCGACGAGGAGGCCCACGACGACCGCGAAGAGGGCCGCACCCTCGACCAAGGCGGCCATCAGGATCATATTGGAGACGATCGGACCCTTGGCCTCGGGCTGACGGGCGATCGACTCGAGCGCCCCCTTGCCGATGAGGCCGATGCCGATTCCGCCACCCACGACCGCGACGCCCGCACCCAGGGCGGCGAGGCCCTGGCCCGTGGTGATCTCCGCGTGGGCAATGGCCGGGGTGCCGAGCATTGCCGCTCCGACAATCATCATCAACTTGTTCTTCATCTGAGAACCCTTTCGGTCTGAACACTGCACGAGTGGTTGTCTCTTGCGGGCCCCCGCCGCGTGCCGCAGCGGGCGAAAGACCCGACCAATCCGTTATTCACGCGGGCCCCTTGCGGGGTGCTCTAGTGAGCGGGTGCGTGCTCGTGATCGTGTGCCTCATCATGCTCGTGCTCATCATGATGGCTGAGTTGGGAAATGAAAACCGCGACAAGGAACATGAACACAAAGGCCTGGAGGAAGGCGACAAAGAGCTCCAGGAAATAGATAGCGACCGCGGCGACGACCGAGATCGCGGAGATCGCGCCGCCCAGCACAAGCCCCGAGGCCGAACCGCTCTGGAGCATCCCGATGCCCTGAACAGCGAACATGAAGAGCACGGCAACCAGGATGTGCCCGGCCGTCATGTTCGCGAACAGACGCAGCGCCAGCGCGATGGGCTTTATGAACGTGCCGAGGATCTCGATGGGGATCATGAGAGGCCACAGAGGCCAGGGGGTGCCGACGGTGAGGTGGGAGAGGTATCCGCCCACACCAAGCTCGCGGAGCCCCGCGATGTTGATGACGAGTGCGGCGATGATCGCCAGGGCTGCCGTCACGAAGATGTTCTGCGTGGCGGTTGCCCCGAGGATGCCGGTGAATAGGTGCTCGTGCTCGCCCGCGAAGAAGCGGTCGAGAATGTGGAGCGTGTCGCTGATGGGCGCGAGCCCCAGCAGGTTGTTGATGAGGATGAAGAAGAAGAATGTCCACAAGAGCGGCATCATCTTGTCGGTCCGGGCACCAAGAAGGGGGCGCACCGACGTGTCCCGCAGATAGACGCAGATCACCTCGATCGCGTGGGCGACCGCACCCTTGGTCACGTAGCGATCATGCCCCTGCGACTCGGGGCCGGTCTTGATGCGGCTCGCCGCGTACCCGAGCACAAGCACGGTGAAGATCCCGGCGAGTACGAGATTGCCGACGTGGGCCGACCAGAGCCAGACACCCTTCATCCCAAAGAGGTCGCCGATCACGAACGGGGCGTTCGCCATGTGGTCGACAGGATTCGGCTGGGCGAGCATGAGAAACGTGTGCATCATGATTCTGACGGCTCCTTCTCGCCCGAGTGCTCGTCACGCACTGCGGCGATCCCCCACCACGTCTCGACGGCGAGAGACAGCACGCTCGCCGACAGAAAGCTGAACCAGAACATCCGCCCCTCGGGGGCGGCGATAAAGAACACAAAGAGGCCCGCCGAGAGCGAGGCCAGCATCCGGAACATGCCCCCCGCTATCACCAATCCGCCAAGGCGATCCCTGGCGGGGTCGAGAAGCGCCACGATCATGGCGTGAGACGTGAGCGAGGCTGCGAGAATCACGGCGGCGACGAGCACGGCGGCCCGCACGGTATCGGCGGCCGACCCCCAGGAAAGTGTGGTAGCGACCACACCAACCAGGGCCACGCCCACCACGATCGCCAGCGCGGTGCAACCCGCGAGCGAGAGAAGCGAAACAGCCGGATGGTTCCTCTGATCGTCTGACACATTCAAACCCCGTGAGCCACGCCCAGCCTGCTGCCAAAGCCTCCGGAATTCGGACCGTGAATGGGTCGATATTCGGGAGGGCTGAAGGATAGCGTCCTCATTCCCTTCCGGCGAGTGTGAGGGCAGAGTTTGGAGAGGGTCGCGGGGCGGATTTCCCGTCACGAGTTGTTCATGCGGATGGCACCGCGGATGAAGCTATATCCGCCGCCCAAGAGTCCCAGGCCGATGCCGCCGATGAGGAGCCATGGGGCAGCGGCGGGCCAGACCCAGCGTTCCAAGGCCCATCCGACAAAGCCCATGCCGATGACCCCGGCTGTGAAATTGGAGGCGAGTCCCCAAGCCGAGGCCTGATTCTGTGCCTGCGTTGCGGGTTCTTGGGGTTTCTGGGCGTCGCTCATGCGCTCAGGATACCGGATCCGTCACTCGCCGTTGGAATAATCCGGCAGGTGGCAATTCTCGAGCCCTCGGTTCATCAGGTACTTCTGGTGGTAATCCTCAGCCTTATAGAACTCGCCCGCAGCCGAGATCTCCGTCACGACGGGACGCTTCCACTTGCCGCTCGCCGCGAGCTTCGACTTGCTCTCCTCCGCGGCCTGCTTCTGCTCTGGCGAGTAGTAGAAGATGACCGAGCGGTACTGGGTGCCGAAATCCGGCCCCTGGCTGTTGAGCGTCGTGGGGTTGTGGCCCTTCCAGAAGACGCTGAGCAACTGCGTGTAGTTGATCTTCGCAGAGTCATAGACGACATGCACCACCTCGGCGTGCCCTGTCGCGTCCGTGCAAATGTCCTTGTACGTCGGATTCTTGGTCTTGCCCCCGGCATAGCCCACGGCGGTCTCGATCACGCCCGGCGTGCGGCGGAATGTCTCCTCAACGCCCCAGAAGCACCCCGCCCCGAACATCGCGGTTTCCATCGACCCCTTCTCCTTGCCCATTTCAGACCCGACCACGCCTGCCGCAGCAACACCGGCAGTCGAACCCGGTGCGGTGCCCGATCCCGGCATTGGTTTGGTAGAATTGCCGGCTGTGCTGCGGGTGGTGCTTGCGCCACCCACGGCCGCGCGTTCACCACAGCCTGCGAGGAACATCGCCAGAGCGGCACCCAAACCAAGCCCGATCAATCGTGTGGAAGTCTTCATGGATATTCAGATGCGCTGGGGATGGAAGGGTGACAGAGCAGTCTAGTCAGCCCCGAGGTGCCTCTTCGTCGTCATTCTGATCGACATGAAGCGCGTGCATGAGGCGGTGAAATAGCGGGGTGAAGAGCAATGCTGTCGCACTGAAAAAGACCACCGCCGAGAACAACGCATAGATCGTCACGAAGACTTTGGCTGCACTTTGCTTGATCTCGACCGCCGGGCCCATGCCAGTGAGAATCATTGCCGCCAAGTAGACCGAGTCGAGCCAGCCGCAGCCTTCGAGGAAGTGATAGCCCAGAGCGCCGATCCCCAGGGAGGCCGTGATGATGCCAAATGAGTACACGGCGAACGCGAGCTGTCGCCGGCAGAATCTGGCGATCGGCAGCAGCGGAGTCGAGCGGTGCTCAAACAAGGCGTGCTCCTGCAGGGCGTTCACTTGCCCTTGGCAACGGGTGTCGCGGTGAAGTTGCCGTTGGGCTGGATGAACGTGACCTCCTTCACCGTGCCGTCGTCGTTCTGTGTGAACCGTGCGGAGAACCCGCTGAGGCCCTTGAGCGTGTACCCGCGACCCGTGGCGGGGACAAGCTCGTACTCGGGCTGCCCCGGCACGGACAGGAAGAGCGTCGTTTGCCTCGCCTCGATCTTCACTTTCTGCGGGCCCAGCATGTACTCGCCCGCAAACTTCGCGAGAAGCTTGGGGTCCGACAGATCGGCGTCGGCCTTGCGCTTGAAGACCGTGTCTTCCATCGTGGGGTCTGTCGCAAGATGCAGTTCCGCCACATCGCCCTGCACGCTGAGTGAGAACTGGACCTTGCTGTTCTCAAAGATCGCATCGGCCTCGTTCCGCAGCCCGTTGAACGTGTCGTAGTGCCAGTGCTCCAGCGGCGTGGCGATGCTGTTGATCGTGAGCTTCAGCGCACCCCCATCGAACTCGACCTTTGCGATGCCATAACCAGGGTGCTCGTACTCGCCCGCGTAGTCCTTGAGCGGATGTGTGGGCGAGGTGCCGCTCACGCGGAACGCGGCCTTCTTTGCCTCGGCCTCCTTGCCCATCGCCTTCGCGGCGTTCGACTTGGCGAGTCCCTCCTCGCTCCAATCGCGCCGCTCAAGCCCCAGCAGTCGATCGATCGCGTGCTTCATCGCAACCGTTGTGAATCCGGTGCCGTTCTTGTTGGTCAGCACCACGAATCCGAGCTTGTCCTGCGGCATGAAGGCGACCATCGCCGAGAAGCCGTCGATGTTCCCGCCGTGCTGAATCAGCGTGTGACCGCGATAAACCTCGACGAACCAGCCCATCGCGTATCCCACCTCGATGGAACCCGAATCGGTCGGGTCGGGGAGGACGCTGAGCGTCATCTGGGGCGTGTGGAGCTTGTCGAGCGAGCCCGAGCCGAGGACTTTCTTCCCGTTCCACTCGCCGTTAGAGAGGTGGAACGAGGCCCAGCGGGCCATGTCGCCGCTGGTCGAATTGATCGATCCCGCCGGTCCCGCCGCTGAGATATCGCGGAAGTTCTGCCGCCTGATCTCATCCTTGTGCTCTTCATATGGTAACGCAAAGTCGTCGGTCGCCTGCGAATCCTTGACCGAGAAATTGCTCGACAGCATGTTGAGCGGCACGAACAGCCGCTCTCGCACGAGATCCTCCCAGGGCTTGCCCGCGATCTTGCCCGCCATGTAACCGGCCGTCAGGTACATGAGGTTGTTGTACTGGAACGTCGTCCGCAGCTCCTTGTTCGCCGGCAGATACCGCAGCCGCCGCACGATCTCCTCGCGTGTGAATGGCGCGTTGTACCACATGAGATCGTGCCGGGGAAGGCCCGAGCGGTGCGTCACAAGATCCAGCGGCGTCATGTGCGCGGCGATCGTCTCATCCGCGAGCGCGAACTCGGGCAAATACTTTCGCACCGGGGCATCCCAGTCCAGCTTGCCCTCATCCGCAAGCGTCGCGAGTGTGGCTGTCGTGAACGCCTTGGTCGAGGAACCGATCGCAAAAAGTGTGTTGGTCGTCACGGGCTTCTTGCCCTCAATGTCGCGGAACCCCGACCCCTCGTTGAAAATGATCTTCTCGCCCTTCACCACCGCCATCGCGACGCCCGGCACCTTCCACGCCTCGCGGGCCGTGTCGAGCCAGGGCTTGAAGTCCGCGAGCGTGTCGGCGGCAGCCTTTGCCGATTCACCCGCCCGCTTGAGCGAGAACTTCAGCGACGCCCCGCCCTGCTTGAAATCCCCCGCGATCGTCGAGCCGTCGTCAGCCAGCACGCCCTGAAATGTCGGCGCGCCGGGGATGCCCGAGATCGTGAACTTCACAGCCTTGCCCATCACCTCGATCTTCTCCAGCGGCAGATCCTTCGCCCCCTGCATCGGGATCGAGATCGTCCCCTTCCACCCCTCGCCCTCCTTCGCCAGCGTCACCTCGACGCCCAGCTTCGTGCCCGGCACCTCGACCGCCCCCTCCCATCTGCCCGCAGGATCGACCGACTCGTGCACCATCGCCGACGGGATCACGCACGCCACAGCAGCACCGCAGGCGAGCCCCACCACGGCACCAGAAACGAGAAAGACAACGACAGCCAACGCCCGGCTATCTGCGTGCTTCGACATGCGGTAAACCTCCATGAGTTCATCATCCTACCGTGGATTCCCGCCCAGGGTTTCACCCCTCGTCCCCCACGCCACCGCCTTTCCCACGCCCGCCCTTCTTCCGGAAACACGCCATGCCCTTTCACAAAGACATCATCGCCGCCGTCGGCAACACGCCCCTCGTCAAGCTCAACAAGGTCGTCGGGCCCGACGACGCCACCGTGCTGGTCAAGTGCGAGCACCTCAACCCCACCGGCTCGATCAAGGACCGCATGGCCGTCTACATCCTCGATCAGGCCGAGAAACGCGGCGAGATCAAGCCCGGCGGCACCATCGTCGAGAACACCTCGGGCAACACGGGCCAGGGCGTGGCGATGTGGGCCGCCGTCAAGGGCTACCGCTGCGTCTTCACCATGCCCGACAAGATGAGCATCGAAAAAGTCAACATGCTCAAGGGCTTCGGGGCCGAGGTCGTCATCACGCCCACCGACGTGCCCGGCGACAGCCCGCAGCACTATGTCGAGACCGCCAAACGCATCGCCCGCGAGACGCCCAACAGCTTCTACGTCAACCAGTACCACAACCAGGACAACATCGCCGCCCACGCCCTCTCCACAGGCCCCGAGATCTGGCGCGACACCGAGGGCAAGTTCGACGTCTTCGTCGCCGGCTCGGGCACGGGCGGCACGCTCTCGGGCGTCGGGCGATTCCTCAAGAAGACCGCCCCCCGCGTCCGCGTCGTGGGCGTTGACCCCATCGGCAGCGTCCACTACCACTACTTCTACACCAAGACCATGCCCACGCCGCACGTCTACAAGGTGGAAGGCATCGGCGAGGACATCCTCTGCGACGCCATGGACTACTCCGTCGTCGACGAGTTCCATCAGGTCAACGACAAAGAATCCTTTGCCATGGCCCGGCGGCTCATCCGCGAGGAGGGCCTCTTCGTGGGCGGCTCCTCGGGCTCCAACGTCCACATCGCCGTCAAGCTCGCCAAGCAGCTCGGCAGGGGCAAGACCATCGTCACCGTCCTGCCCGACAACGGCTCGCGCTACATCACCAAGTTCCTGCAGGACTCGTGGATGAAGGACTATGGCTTTCTGGGCTC
>JAYVUC010000095.1:0-22668 GCA_043788295.1 Phycisphaerales bacterium | reverse complement strand
CGCCTTCTTCGTCTTACTCGCGAGCTTGTGAATCTCATCCGGGCTCAGCACGCCGCGCTTGGTCAGAATCTCCTGCTGCTCGGCCGTCAGCGCCGCGCTCTTGATCGGCGCTCCCGCCTTGCCGTTCGCGCCCACTCGCTCAAACCCCTCCGCCTTCCCGCTCATGAACTCCTGGATCTCCTTGCTGATCCGCACGCTGCACCAATCGTGCCCGCACATCGCGCAGAAATCCGTATCCACATCCAGGTCCTCATCGTGGTACGCCCGGGCCGTATCAGGGTCGAAGCTCAGCTCAAAGTGCTTCTCCCAGTTCAACGCAGCCCTCGCCTTGGTCAGCTCATCATCCCGGTCCCGCGTCCCGGGAATCCCCAGCGCGATATCCGCCGCGTGGGCCGCGATCTTGTACGCGATACACCCCTGCTTCACATCGTCCTTCTTCGGCAGGCCCAGGTGCTCCTTGGGCGTGACATAACACAGCATCGCCGCGCCGTGATACGCCATCGCCGTCGCCCCGATGCAGCTCGTGATGTGGTCGTACCCCGGGAACATATCCGTCACCAAAGGCCCCAGCACATAGAACGGCGCACCGTGACACAATGTCCGCTGCACCTTCGCGTTCCACTCGATCTGATCGAACGGCACATGCCCCGGCCCCTCGATCATCACCTGCACCCCATGCCGCCACGCCCGCTCGGTCAACTCGCCCAGCGTCTCCAGCTCCGCGATCTGCGCCGCGTCGGTCGCGTCCGCCAGGCCCCCGGGCCGAAGCCCATCGCCGATCGAGAACGTCACGTCGTACTGCCGCAGAATCTTGCAGATCTCCTCCCATCGCGTGTACATGATGTTCTCCTGCCCGTGGACCAGCATCCACTTGGCAAGCAGACTTCCGCCGCGGCTCACGATCCCGATCAACCGGTTCTTCACATGCCTGAGGTGCGCCCGCCGCACGCCCGCGTGGATCGTGAAGTAATCCACGCCCTGCCGCGCCTGATGGTGCAGCATCGCCTCGATCGTCGCCCAGTCCAGGTCCTCGATCTTTTTCCCGATGATCATCGAGTAGATCGGCACCGTCCCGATCGGCACCGTGCTGTTCCGCACAATCGCGTCGCGGCACGCATCCAGGTCGCCGCCCGTCGACAGGTCCATCACCGTGTCGGCGCCCCACTTCTCAGCCCATTGCAGTTTCTCGACCTCCTCATCCGTCCCCGACGAGATAGGGCTCGCCCCCATGTTCGCGTTCACCTTGGTCTTGCTCGCCCGCCCGATCGCCATCGGATCGAGCTTGTGCTTCAGATGATTTACGTTCGCCGGAATCACCATTCGACCGGCCGCAATCTCATCCCGCACCTGCACCGCCGTCAGATGCGGCTCCCGCTCCGCCACCCGCTTCATCTGCGGCGTCACAATCCCCAGCCTCGCAAACTCAAGCTGTGTCACCGGTTCAAATCCGCGCGGATACACCACGCGCCGCCGCTCTCCCCTCGCCGTCACAAACTCAACCTGCTTGGTCGCCTCATCCTTGCAGCACGAGCACGCCGCCGTCCCCTTGGGCCCATCGTTCTCCGGCGCAACCTCGGCCGCCGGCACGTGCGGGTTCGCGCTGGCAACGCGTCCCATCCACGCAAAGCCATCCGGCGTGCTCGCACGCTCCAGCCGCCCCACGCTCCACCCCTCGGGCAGAAAATCCCACGCCGACTTCTCACTCGGCGCCGGCATCCCCGGCGTATCGGGACTGCTGTACATCAGCGGCCCGCCAACATCCGGCGCATTCGCGAAGCTCCCCGGCGTGGTGACGCCCGGCGTACTTCCGGGGTTGCGAGCGCCGTGCAGCGGCAATGCAAACCGCGAAATGGAGCCGCGAGCTTTGTTCACTTCAATCGTCGACATCGCCAATCTCCTGCTTCAGGCGGGATTCCGCCTGACAAATGGTTCCAATTGCTTCGTCTCAATCTCCGCCTGCCAATCACATACCCCGATCTCCGGCAATTCCGCCGCTGAAAGACCCGTCAACCCCAGGTGCCGGATCATGTTCATGCACTGCGCCCGGTGGTGCATCCCGTGCGTCGCGATGTGCACCAGGGCCACGCCCCGCGTGAAGCGGTACAGCGTCGGCCCGAACTGCACCTCGAAAATCGACTCCAGCCCCACGCCCCCCGGCAGCCGTGCCTCCGTCGCGATCACCGCGAGATCCGTCGCCGCCTCATCCAGAAGCCCCATCAACTCCTGCGGCGTGTACACCCACGCCTCAGTCGCCCCGCTCCTCAGTGCATCGATCGAAGGCCGCAGCACTCGCCCCGCGATCCGGTCCGCCCATCGCCTCATCGCCCCGATCATGTGCGCCAGCGTGTTGTGCAACGACCCCGGCCCGATCTCAAACTTCCGCTCAAACTGCTCTGGCGTCAACGTCGCGCAGATTTCCAGCACCCGCCGGGTCCCCCAGTGGTCGTGCCGCAGCAGAATGTCGAGCGGGTCGGCCGTCAGGCCGCCAGTAGGCGTCATCGCGTTCCCTCCGCCGGTACAAACCGGATCAGGTTCAACGGGTGCATCTCAGCGGCGTGGCACGAGCTTCCAGCCCATGTCCCGCCGCGCCCCGAGCGTTCGGACCAGTATATGCGTGACTTCAACGTGGACATCGGACTCAACGTCCATTATTCGGCTTGGGTTAGCCATCCGAACGTCTTTGTCTCGGTTCGCACGCGCTACAACCTTGACCGCAGTACCCGCATTGCGGACATGCAAGCCGAAGACACTCCGGGCATGTTTGATGCTCCCCAAGGAAGAGTGGGATCAGCCCGCACCGCCTACGAGAGTTGAACCACCCGCCGCAGTACGCATAAATCGTTCGCCAACTTTCTCCATCAGTACTGCCTTGAAAGATGTTGGGACCTGCCAATCTGAACATCTTGAACTTGGCCAGTACATCGCGGCATGCAATAGCAACACGCTTGAGAAGGTCAATCAGTGACCAGATCGTTTCCAAGGGATCGCACATTCCAAACGGCATTCGCCTTTCGACAGAATCGCGTCTAGGGAAGAGAATCTGTCGAAGCACATCTGAGGCAAATTCTTCGCCGGCCCGAATGCACTCAACGAACCGATGAAGCACGTGGAGAAAGAGTGCACCCCGCCGCAGCCTGCGCAGATCCTTGAATCTCGCTGACAACAGTGCGACTTCCGCCAAGATACGGGGATCACTCTGCATTGACGAGTTGCTATATGCCAATGCACAGAGAAAGATGTCCGGAAGGCGTGTGGGCATTGTCATCGCTAGCCCATGGTCTTCAAGCTTTTTGTCTCGCTCTTTATAGCAGATGCTCGGAAAGTCGAAGAGCCACGACGGAACAAAGTGCTCGGGTCGTCCGGCCCTAGCCAGTGACACACTGAAGTAGGGCTTGTTGAACTCTTCCTGCAGAGCAGCAATCCGAGCGGCAGTCGTCTCGCCGAGCCAAATCCCGGGACGTGATGGGTCTGTCGTCCACTGCTCACAATCCGAAAGCACTCCGCTGATGACGACGTCAACTCCTTCACGATCCTTCTTTAGCTTTGAAATGCAGTGCTCTGAATAAATCCCCCGTCCCCGATGTGCTCTCGCATTTTTTACGTCGATGCGACCGGTACTTGTCTGAATATCAGCAAACTGCCACTCGCCACTCGACTGCCGGAGTTGCAATATGGACAGGTCGGTCGCCTCACCATAGAGCTGTCGGTATTTCATGAGCATCATCAACTCGGCCGCCCGGGCAGAGTACATGGACACCAAGGCGGCATTCGTTGCTCTTGCGCCAGCCCATATTTCCGCGATCCGCTCGTCTTCTAACTTCCACAATGGGGCAGGCAAAAGAGAGTCGGCAAGCGTGACTTGCAACGAGGCAAACATTCCCCTGCAGAAGGAGAACGCCCTCAGACGAAGACTCTCTCGCTCCATCCAACAACGGACAAGCGAGTCCAGCACGAACCGTTCTCTTGCTCGCGCCTCGTCGGGCTGCGCCTCTAGCCAAGCGGGGTACCACTTTGTGTGGTGCCAGTAGCTTCGGTCCGAGACAAAAGTAACCCCGCTCTGCAGCGACTCGAACACGAGTTGTTCCGCGGAGGTTTGCTCCGGGTGCCCTTCATGCTCCAGCTGAGGATGGTCCTTCGCAGTAGGAGCGACATTCCAGTTTCCAAATCGACGATAGTTGAGGAGTACCCATTTGGCTCCGTCATGGCCGATCCATGCATGAGCGTCAAAGGCTCCTGGAATTCGGAGACCTGGATCAAGTGCAGAATGGTAGGTTTCGATCACGCTAACTTGCTCTTCGTGGACGAAGCCATCGCTTTTCGATCGGCCTTATCGCGGTCCGGCTTCGGGTCTTGTTGCAAGCGCCTTTTCACGGCATCGGCAAGAGCACCGGCACCCGGTCCTTGTACGCCGCAATCCCCTTCCCATCCCTCTCCGGGTGGTCCACGTAGTACAGCCCCAGCGTCGTGTAGTGATTCCGCAGCGGCGTGCGATCCTCGTCCCACCCGCCCCGCCCGTGCTCAAGCGTGAAGAGCAGCGACGTCGTGAACGGCACCGCATCCTGGATGTGCCAGCGATACACCGTGTTCTCGATCCCCCGCTTCTCGCCGCCCTTGGCCGCATTGTCGTAGTACGTCACGCCAAAATACGGCGTCCAAAACGCGTGCCCGAAGTCCCACGCCCCACAGAAATAGTCCTCGCTCCCCGTGCCGCTGATGTCGGGCTGCTTGTTCCCATCCACAAAGAAGTTGTCGTCCCCCTCGCCCCACCACCCGTCGCTGTTGGCCATCACGCTCACCACCGTCCCGACAAAGTGCCCCGCGCCCTTGGTCTCGCAGATCGTCAGCGGCACGCCCTTGGGCGCCGGGAACGCGTTGCGATACTGCGTGTGGAAGTACCGCGTGTTCGCCGCCGCGCTGGCCTCAAGCTGGTAATCAAAGTTGTAGTAGAACGAATCGACCGCCTTCGCCCCCTCGTTGGTCACGGTGAACACCGCGTGCCGCTTGAACGGCATGGGCCAGTAGCAATTCAACGCCATCTGCCCGCCCACGCTCACCATCGAGCTCGCAAACTCCACATACTTTCCCGGCCCCTGCGCGAAAAAATCGCCCACGGGGCACTCCACCGCCGGCGTCGCCGCATCATCCCACGTCATCCGCAGCACCAGCTCCCGCAAGTGATCCGGCGAGGGCGACGCGATCGTCGTCCACAGATGCGTGATGCGGCCGGCCCCCTTCACATCCGCCAGCACGAGCGTCTCGCCCGGGGCGATGGGTCGCGCGTCACCGTTCTTGCCCGTCGGGTCCGCACTCGACGCCCTCATCGCCTTGAAATGCTTCGGGCTCGCGAGATCGTCGATCGCGTGCGACGACGATGCCGGTGCAGTCGTACACCCGTTCAAGACCATCGCGGCAGCGGCAAGCGCAAGTACTCGGGCAGATTTCATGTGGGCGTCTCCATCGCGGCGCTTTTGCCACGTGAGCGCCAGTGTACCAAATGCCCTGCAACGCAACCGCCCCGTCCCACTCCCCCGCCCCTAGCACCCCTTCCGTGGGCGATCGGCGTTCAGAATCCGCTCGGCATCCTCGGGCGTCATCGACCCCTCGGCCACATACGCCCCAAGCTCGCGCTTGGTCTGTTCCTTCGCCCGGGCCGTCGAGATCTGCCGAATCGTCCCCGCGATGATGGCGATCGCACCCAGCAAGATCCCGGCATACGCAATGCCCATACCCATGATCGGCCTGTAATCGATCTCGGACAAGAACTGGCTGGTCATCGCGTGCCTCCTGGGTTTACCAAAGCTGCCGAACCGGAATCTTTGGGAATCATATGACCCCGGTTTCACCCCGGCCCGCCCGCGTCCGGCCGTATCCTCCGCTCATGAAAATGCCAACGCTCATGCTGCTGGGGTCGGGCGAACTGGGCAAGGAGGTCGCGATCTCCGCCAAACGCCTGGGCTGCCGCGTCGTGGCCGCCGATTCGTACGCCGGCGCGCCCCCGATGCAGGTCGCCGACGCCTTCGAGGTCGTGAACGTGCTCGATGGCGATGCCCTTGAGGCCGCCATCCGCAAGCACCGCCCCGACCACGTCATGCCCGAGGTCGAGGCGATCCGCACCCAGCGCCTCACTGATCCCCGCTCAGAAGTCCCGCCCCGCAAGCCCGTGGCGAGTGGCCATCACGGGAAACGGCACGGCTCCGAATGGCCGATAGACAACGCCGTCGCCCTGGGGATGAGCGATGTCGATGGTGCCCGCCGAGCCGTCGGCGCGTGCTGTTGTGTAGATCAGGATTCCTGTGCTATCCCTGCTGCGTGCGAAACACTCGTAGCTGCTCGCGTCCCAGATCAATCCTTTGGCCGATGGAAAGCGCACATCGCCAAGCCGCGAGCCACGGAAATACTGATCACCGAATGGTGCGAACTCGTCGCCCCAGTACGCCGCACTCGCAGCGCAGCCGTGCGTGATGAAGAAGGTTGATGAGACAATCGAGCCGGGGAACACCCCTGGCTCACCCGATTCGCGCGATGCCTCCGACTCGATGGCGCTGCGAGCCGCCCAATAGTTGGGCACTATCAGCGTCGCCCAATGCCACATGTTCGCGCCAAAGTACGTCGCACCCCCGGCGCCGTCTCGCAGGTCAAACCCGGAGACCACCAGCGACCCGTTCGGGTCTCCCGGCGTGCCGATGTACGGAAAGTATTCCTTCGCATCAACAGCGTACATCGAGACTGCCATCACAAGCTGCTGATGGGTTGCCAGACTCCTGGCCGCCTTGCCCTGCCTTTTCACCAGGCCCAAGGTGCCTACAGCAAGAGAAATGAGCGTAGCAATGACAACAATCACTACCAACAACTCAATCAGCGTGAATGCGCGCACCTGTGATCCGCCCAAACCAGATCGAGTCGGCGGCTGGCCAATCAAGGACCGGCGCAAGCTTGTGGCAAAGAGCCACCCGCAAACGACGAGCAGGCAGGCGTTGCGAACAAGCCCCAGCGTGGAATCCTCACGAGGTCCAAGCGCGGTGCTTGGGAAACCGAAGCAGCCGCACGTCGTCGGAGCTGGGTGAAAGTACAAACGAAGCAAAACGAGTGAAAGGGCCAACAATGTCGCAATTCCAAGGCCGTAGGTTCGCCGAGTCCAGACTCCGGCCAACAACAAGCCAGCGAGCATCGCTTCCCACGAGATGACGCCCAGCGCGATCGAGATAACCTGGGGTGATCCCCGGTCGTTGCCGCCTACGAGGTGATTGACAACTGTCGCAAACTGGTTGAGGGAGAGAGACTTGGCGACCGCCGCCCAGAGGAAAGTAATCCCCAATCCGATGCTTAGAATGGTATGTGTTCGAGTGGCGTTGTGCACCGTGGCCCACATGGTCAGTACTCCAAGGCCGTGATCCGTGTCATGTCGTCGTTGTAGCTGTTGATCGTCCCGAGCATCCATCGCTTGTCGATCGGATCCCAGAAGAACGAGTGGACCAATGGACGACGGAAACCATCGCCAAACTCCACAATCACGCCGATTTCAACCCAGACCACTCTGTGTTCTCGCTTGAGAATATCCTCCCACTTATGCACGGGTTCCCACCAGCATCTCGGCGTTGCCGAGGTCTTGCCGTGCCAGAGGGATGAAGGAATCTCGGTCGAGAGAACTGGGCGGGGCTGCCCCGGATGACGTACCTCACCAATCGCAATCACGATCCCCCTGGAATCGTTTGTGACCGCGACCGGTTTCATACTCCCGTTCGCCATTGTCAAACCAACGTCGAAGAACCTCGGAAACATCGCCTCGGTGCCCTTCACCGGGGGCAGTTCTTTGAAAATCGCGAGATAGTCATCTTCCACACCCCAAACTTTGTTGAACTCCCCGTAGTCGCGGGGCACATACCCCGCGCTGCGCCGCCAAGAGATGTACTCGCCAACGTTCGGCCTCACATACCGCTTGACGAAGAAATCAGAGAATGCCCTGAGCACTCCATCCCGATCACCCACGTCTGCGGGCCATGTCCCTTCCGCGTGGCCTTGCTCCGCGAGGAGCGTGCGCAGCACATCCGCGTCAATGTCAGCCGTGCGGGTCATGGACAACTTTGCAAACTCACGCCGCCCTTGCGCAATCAATTCAACGACACCCGTGCTCACCGCAGGCGAACTGGGCCACCACCATAGCCGCGTCGCGACGGCCAGAACTCCGGCCACCACCACGACCACCACGCCAGCCTGGGCTTTGTTCACGCTCTACTCCATCAGCGAGGCGGCAAGATGCGGTTGTGACCTACTGGCACAATTCGGTCTTCGTGTTCTTGCAGTCCGCCGGTTTGCGGCAAACACAAGCATACGTAGCGCCAGCGGTTCTTGGCTTGCAGCAGCAGGCGGCCTCGTCAATTGAGCACGTCAGAGTTCCTGTACACACGCCGCTGCACTGCGTCGCCGCGCTTTCCGTCGCGAGTGCGACCGCGGCGCAAGCCCCGAGTGCCGCCACAACGGCCAAGAACTCACCAAGTTTGGAAGACTGAAGACGATCGAGCCATGGCAAATCTCCTATCGAATCCAAGCACGGTAGGGGGGGCAATGCTGTGTCAAGGAGCACGCTCAAAGTGTCGGTCGCCTTTGGCACCCACCAACCCGACCAAGGACACCCGAACCGTGACACGCATGGTTCGTGCGCACCGAGAGCAACTTGCTCGCCGTAGGGCGTGGATAGCCCGCGGCGCGGCCCGATTCGCGCGGGTCCACGGGTCCTGACCACACGTCTGGAATGGCACCGTGAGAATCCTGGTGCAAATCGTGATTTGTGCGCGCACAGTGTGACATTGTCACGCCGTCGCGCGCGATGAATAGAGGTCTCGAAGTGCCTCGGCGACCGTTGCGAAGCGAAACTCGAACTTCTCCGCCAAGAGCCGCGACGGCACCACGAATCGCCCGCACAGCGCGAGGTCAGGGTCGGTCCGCATGATGAGCGGGGCGGCCACGCGAACCATCCACGCGAACGCGGGAAGCCCGACACCTAGACCGCCAAGGCCACCCGCCGCGCGGCGCAGCTCGCGCATAAACTCGCGATTGTTCACCGGCGTGGGGGCGGTGGCGACGTACACGCCGCGCATCGACGCATCGAGGAGCCCGCGCTCGAAGATGCGGTTCATGTCGAGCTCGTGGACCCAACTGATTCCCTGGCGGCCGCTGCCGACCGTGCCGCCAAGGCCGAGCCGCGCGAGGCGTCCGAGCTTGCCCAGCGCACCGGCGCCGCCCGCGTTCGCGCGCCCGATCACAAAGCTCGTCCGCAGCACCACGCCGCGCTGCGAGGGCAGCAGTCCATCGTCGAACGCCGCCTCCCACGCGCGCCCGACCGTCGGCGCGAGGCCGTAGCCCGCGGGCGAGTCGTCATCGCATCGCACGTCGGGCGGATCGCCGTAGATGTGGGCGGTGCTCATCTGCACCCACACCGGCGGCGGCCTCCCACCATCCTCCTGCAACTTCCGCATCGCCTCCCCAAGCACCCGCGTTGCCTCCACGCGCGAACGCAGGATCTCATCGCAGTGCTCGGGCGTCTTCACGCAATCGACCGATCGCCCGACGAGATTCACAACCCCGGCCGCCCCATCCAGACACGTTGCCCACTCCCCCAGCGTCCGTGCATCCCACGCCACATGGCCCCATGCGCTCTGGGCTGGCTTCCGCCGCGACAGGATCACAACCTCTGCGCCGCACTCGGTCAAGTGCCGCGCCAGCGACACACCCAGAAACCCGCTCCCTCCCGCGATCACGATCCGCCCTCGCAGCGTGGTTGACATGCTTGAAGCGTACCACGCGAGCCCAGCCGTGGCCGTTGAGCGATTTCCACGCCGAGGCTGAGTCCGCGAAGCCTCGGATTCCGTGGTGCAAGCGGTCGCGATGCTGTATCCTGATGGCACCCCGGAGCCCCCCATGCTGATCGCCATCGCCCTTTCAATTGTCGCCGCCTCACCCCTGATCGCCCTCGAGCCACCCCCCCGCCCCAAACTTCTCATCGTCCTCGCCGACGCCCTCTCCCCCGACAAGGACTCGCCTGAGATCACCGCCTTCCTCGCGCAGAAGCGCGAACGCTTCGACACCGAGCTCGTGCGACTCTCCTTCGCCCTCGCAACCGACGCCGCCAAGCCCGCCGCCGATGACGCCGAACAACTCAAACGCTTCCTCTACAACCACTGGAAGACCGGCACCACCTCCGTCCTCCTCGTGGGCGATGCCGACATCATGCCGGTTCGCTACATGTGTCTCGATCGAGTCACCGCCCCCGCCTTCGACTACGCCTTTTACCCCTGCGACCTCTACTACGCCGACGTCGCCAAGGCCGACGGCTCGTTCGATGATTGGAACGGGAACAAAGACGGCTTCCACGCCGCCTACTTCGGTGAGGTTCGCGGGGAAAAGAACAAGTCCGACCCGATGAACTACGACCAGATCAGCTACATCCCCGAGCTCGCCCTGGGCCGCTGGCCCGTCAGCACGCCCGCCGAACTCAAGATCGTCATCGACAAGACGATCGCCTACGAGAAGGCCGTCCAGGCCGAGAAGGCCACACCCAAGGCCGCCGTCGTCATGGTCGGCGGCTGGATGGACGCCAGGCCGCAGCTCGCCGAGCTCGCGATGCGTCTGGAAGCTCCCGCCGCGGGTGCCCACACGCCTTGGACTGCCTCTCGTTTCTTCTATCGCGACGCCAACAACCATTGGGACACCCCACGCGAAGATCCCCCGACCGAAAAGGGAATCATGGACCAGATCAACTCGGGCGCCCGCCTCATCCACCACGCCGGTCACGGCAACGACAACGTCTGGGCCGAATGTCTCTCCACCAATTCCATCGCCAAGATGACCAACGCCGCCTGCCCCGCGGTCATGATGTCCGCCGGTTGCTCCACCGCGCGCTTCGCCACCCTCCCGCCCTACGAGCCCTACACCGACACCAGCGGCATCGAACACAAAGGCTCCGACGCCGGCGAGGTCTTCACCGCCCCACCGCCGCCGCCGGCGATTTACGCGAAGGGTGAGTACAACCGCACGGGCCTGGGCGAGCGTCTGCTGCGCGACGGCCCGGGCGGCGCGGTCGTGTACATCGGGTGCAACACCGGCAGCCAGCCCGCCGCCCTCACCCTCATGGCCGGCTTCGTCGACGGCCTCTCAACCGCCAGTGCGACCGACCCAGCGTCCCACACCTCGCCCCCCACCGCCGGCGAGTGCTGGAAGCACGCGATCGCGTACTACTACGAACACGAGCACCTGGCGACGCTCAAACCCTCGGCCGACTGGTATCCCGCGAGCATCTACTTCCAGGGCATGAAGTTCATGTTCTTCGGCGACCCGACGGTGCCGATGGGCCCGCCGCCAATCAAGTAAATCGAACGCGGAGGTCGCGGAGTGGGCGGAGGTACGCGGAGTGAAGAGAGAGCGTGGCCATGCGCAAGAAACAGGGAGGTCGGATGTCGCATCCGCCTCCCTGCCTTGAACCCTTTCTTAATCCTCTCCGCGTTCCTCTGATACCTCCGCGACCCCCACACCTCCGCGTTCGATTTCGCCTTACGCGGCCTGCTTGAACGGAATGGAGCTGCTCACCACCTCGGCCCCACTCCCCGCCCCACTCCCCGCCCCAAACTGCACCGTCACGGCGTCGCTGGGGATGCCGATGAGCGTGCCGCGCTGGCCTTGGATGATGTACTGGGCCCCGTCGGCGGCGGCGCTCGTGGGAATGCTGACATCGGTGAACGACATGCGCCGTACGGAGGCCGTCGAGCCTGGCGCTCCGCCGAGCACGGTGAAGACCGCGGCCCCGGGAAGTTTGCGCGAGATCGAGAAGAACGCTCCGCTGCTCGCCGCCGAGTCAGTCGCGTCCCACGTCAGCGTGACGGCCCCGGTGGGCTCGAGCGTGACCCCGATGTTGGTCGGCTTGCCGGGCGCGACGGCGGGCACGGGCGTGGCGGGCGGCGGGATCTGCGCGCTCGAATAGACCGCGTTGGGGTTGGTGGTCAGCTCCGCGAAGCCCTTGATGACGCGGATGAGGTCGGCCGCGTTGGCGGTCGCGAGCGTGAGCGCCTGGTTCTGGTTCGTGACGGCGGCGCGGTACGCCTGCTTGGCGGTCTGGGCCGCGTCGTAGGCGGTTCGGGCGGCGGTGGTGAAGTTCTTGAACGCGGTGGTCTGGGCCGCCGTCAACCCGATCAGGGCCGCGTTGGTGGTCCAGATCGGCCAGTGCGACTCGCAGAACTGGAGCTGTTCGACCTTCTTGTCGGGAACGATGGGCATGACGGGGTCCTTTCAATATTGCCAAATGGTCAAAGGGTCAAATTGCCAAATGAAGGCAAGGAAGGGGACAGAGCCGAACAACGGCCCGGTTCCTCGCCTTGCTTTGGCCATTTGGCACTTTGACCATCTGGCCATTTGCGATTTCGCCCTTGCACCCCGGCCACACGCCGTGGTACGCTGTACGCGAGTGGCATCGGTCAGCGGCCCGAGATGGTTGAATTCGGGGGCGGGCGAGGGGAACACGGCCCGAGAATCAGCAGCAGAGGCCCGAGAACACGCAGGCGGACCGCCATCAGTTGAGATATCCTCGGGATGACGAGCGAAAGCAGCACGATCGAGTGAAGGATCCCCCCGACCTCGAGCAAAATGGTCTTGAGCACGCGGCAACTCGCCCCGACGTAGAGCGGAATCATCGGGATCAAATCAGAATTCGGCCTCGCCTAGCAGGAAGCCCCCATGACCAACACCACTATCTCCCGTACGAGACTCAGCGTTCTGCTTTTGGGGATTCCACGCGCGCTACTCGCGTGCCTGGGATTGTGCACGTATATGCCCGAGAAAGCCCACGCCCAGGAGAGCGTCTGGAATGAACGCGTCGTTGCAGGCCCCTCCGCCCTGTATACCCATGCAATGGCCTTCGACACGGCGCGCGGTGTTGTCGTTCTCTTCGGTGGCTTGAAGGACACGCCGCACATCAACGCTCTCAGTGGAGAAACGTGGGAGTGGAACGGCACCACATGGAATCAGCACTTTGTGAGTGGCCCCTCTCCGAGAAGCTCGCACGCAATGGCGTACGACTCGGCCCGAGGTGTCACGGTTCTTTTTGGCGGCTCAACGGCCACTGGCTATAGCGATGAAACTTGGGAATGGAACGGCACCGTCTGGACTCAACGGTTTGCCCCCAGCCCTTTGCCGACTACATTGCACGCGATGGCGTACGACTCAGCTCGAAACGTCACCGTGCTCTTTGGCGGCCGGAATGGCGGCCTTCCGAATAGCGAAACTTGGGAGTGGAACGGGACCACGTGGACGAAGCGATCTACAGGTGGTCCCTTGCGACGAGAGTCGCACGCGATGGCGTACGACGCAGTTCGGCATGTGACCGTCCTCTTTGGTGGCTATTACGGGGATGTTTATGGTGACACTTGGGAATGGAACGGAAGTGATTGGGCGCAAAGAGTTGTCCCCGGACCATCACCTCGTTACGGTCTCTCAATGGTGTACGACGTGGCCAGAAGCGTCACTGTGCTTTTTGGCGGCTACAGGTCGGGTGTGAACGGCGTGAGTGACGAGACATGGGAATGGAACGGGACCGCGTGGAATCGGCGGCCTGGCGGTGGACCGGGGCCGCGGTGGACCCATGCGATGGCGTACGACTCGATCCGAGGTCTTGCGGTAATGTTCGGTGGCTCTCCCAACACCGTCCCCACTCTGTCAAATGAAACTTGGGAGTTTGGCTGCATCGGCTTGTCCGCACAACCGGCCATGCAGTTTACCTGCCCCGGAGGAGACGCGCCGTTTACGACGACGGCGGTTGGGCAAGGACCGCTTACCTACCAATGGCGACATGGCAGCCCTCGCGCCGCTATCCCAGGAGCAACCGATGCCAACTACGCCATCATCGCGGCTTCCGGCGCCGACGAAGGTATCTACGACTGCATTGTCACGAACGCGTGCGGATCCACGATCAGCGGGCCTGTGAGTTTCTCCCTTTGCCCCGCGGACTTCAACTGCGACGGCGCGCTCGACTTCTTCGACTACGACGCGTTCGTGGTCTGTTTCGAGGGCGGCCGTTGCCCACCCGGCAAGACCGCAGACTTCGACGGCGATGGAGCCACAGACTTTTTCGACTACGACGCGTTTGTGATAGCGTTCGAAGTTGGGTGTTGAGAGATTGTTCGGGCTGGTGGACTCCTTGTCACCTCTTTCCGAAAGGGAAGTGACGACCCCAGTGGAGACATGCGCCGCACACAGCCGTAACGGCTGTGGCGACCACCATTGCGTCGGATGGCTGGCGACCCAACAAAACGGCGACGACAACGACGAACAGCGGCATCTGGAGCGCGTGCGCAGACCTATACCGTTGCGGTTCAGGCGACGGACCGGAGGGATTTAGGGTTGTCATGCGTCACGCACCCTCCTTTATCCCAATCGACCTGGCAAAATCGTCGTATTCGTTGGTGGTTCGCTTAAGACGATCCACGAGTTGGCGCTGCGCTACGGCCATCGCCCGAAGCAGCATCGGGAACGCGTCCACCGCCCGCGCCTTCTCGTCCAGGGAGGCGTCTCGTAGCGGGGTCCAGTTCCGGCTCTCGTCCGACCCGTGGTGTTCGTCGTAGAGGTAAAGGGTCCAACCTTTCCCGTCCTTGCTAAAGCACAGCATTGAAGACTCGAGGCCGTTCGGATTACTTGAAAGCTCCGTGTCAGCACGCACGCGCCCGGGCACCTTATTGAGCCACGCTTCAAATTGCTTGATCCGATTGGCGAGTTCCGTCCCTGCAGAACGCACCTCGTCCGCTCCGGATTCGATTTCCTGAAGTACTTGCTGCTCCGTTTTGTAGTCCATAAGTGCCTCCAAGCTGGCGGGGGCCAGGTATGAGTGGGTTGCTGCGGCATTTTAAGCCCGCAACCGAAAGATCTACCGAATCGTCCAGCATGGAGAGGAGCGCTCGCCGTGCTGAAACACCGATTCAGTCCTCGCGAGTGTAGGCGGCAACGGGGCGGATTTCACCTTGGCGACTTCGGCGGGTAGGCAAGAACTCTGAGTCTCCTTCTCCGTGCCACTCATCGGATTGCGATCAGTTTCGAAAGCCCCGCTGATTGGTCCCAGACACTGCCTCAAACCCAAGCGAGAGGTCCCTGCGGTATCCTATCGATTCAGGGCCTCAATCACGCAATAACGCCGCACCGGAGAACAGCAATATGAGCGAGCAGCTTTCCACTCACGTGTTCGATCCGGCCCTCGCGAAGCAGGTAGGCGATATTGCCATTCAGCTCGCCGCTCTGCGCGAAGATCAGCGACGACGAGGCAAGGGCGTGAGCATCATCGACATTGCAATCGGCGTCTTTGTCGGCCACATCTTCACGTCCGTGCTTGCCCTCCTCATCTGGTCACTCGCGTACAAGTGGTTGGTCCACCAATTGGGAAAGCCATGAAGAGGCGGGTGGCCTGAGTCCTCGTGATGTGTCACGAGTCGCCCCGCCCCCCACGCTGCTCACAAATCACCCTCCTCGCCCCCGCGCAGCGGAGTTTCACCCCTTCCGCCTCACCTGATCCAGCCCCACCGCCCCCACGATGATCACACCCGTGATCACCATCTGCACCCAGTTCTGCAGCTCCAGTTTCGTGCACCCGTTCGCCACCACCGTCATCAGCAGCGCTCCCACCATCGTCCCCAGCACGCTCGCCGACCCGCCCGAAAGACTTGCCCCGCCGATCACGCACGAGGCGATCACGCTGAGCTCCAAACCATTGGCCGTCCCCGGATCGCCGCCCGTCAGGTAAGAAAACTGGAACACCGCCGCCACGCCGCCGCACCCGACACCCGCTGCGTACACGATCACCTTCGTCAGATCCACCGGAACCCCCGCATACCGCGCCGCCGTCGCGTTGTCTCCGATCGCAAGTGCCCGCCTCCCCAGCACCGTCCGCCTGAGCACAAAGCTCATCCCAATCGCCACCAGCAAAAACAACCACACCCCAGGCGGCAACCACACGAGCAGGCGTGGCATCCACGCCGGCGGCGGCACCGACGCCATCAGATGCGGCAGCATGCCCGAATCCGCCGGATACATGGGCCGCTCCCCGCCCAGCCCCTGCGCCGCCCCGCGCACAATCCCCAGCATCCCCAGTGTCACAATGAACGGCGGCATCTCCAGCTTTGGGATCGGCCTGGGCAAGAGCCGCCCTGTCACCATCCCCCCGATCAACGCACCGACGCCCATCGCCACACCCACGCCGCCGACCAGCCCCGCGAGCGCCGGCGGCCATCCCTGATTGATCAGCCACGCGATCACCATCGTGCACAGCGCGACCGTCGACCCGATGGAGAGATCGATCCCACCCGACGCGATGATCAACGTCGCCCCCATCGCCGCCGTGCCAACCACCGCCGTCTGCAGCAACATCAGCCGCTGGTTGTCCACGGACGTGAACCGACCGCTGGGAACGAGTGCCGCAAACAGCACCCACACCGCCGCCAGAGCCGCCAGGGGCCCGAGCGTTCTCGCCAGTTTCTGTATCGTCGTGGAGGCCATATCGCCCGCCTGGTTCAAGTCCCCGGCAGCAGCCCCTTCACCTCGGGAGTGTCCATGTTCTCCTTCGTCACCAGCACCGCCCCGGTGTCCACCTGCTTCTCCGTCGCCTCCCCCTTGAGCTTCTTCACCACCTGCCGCACACCCACCTCGCCCATCTTCTCCGGGTTCTGCACCACCAGCGCATCGATCTCGCCCTTGCGAAGCGCCTCCACCAGCGGCGCCGACGCGTCAAACCCCACGAACTTGATCTTTCCCGCCAGCCCGGCCTGACGCAGCGCCAGCAGCATCCCCAGCGTCGTCGACTCATTCACCGTGTAGACCCCCGCCGCTCCCTTGATCGTGTCCATCATCTGCAGGGCCTTGGTCTTGGCCGACTCGGGCGTCACGCCCCCCTCCTGATTGTCTGACACAATCACCGCCCCACCTTCCTTGAGCCCCTCGATCCCGCCCTCCTCGCGCATCCCCGTGCTCGCCGACCCCGCGTTGTACCGCAGAACGATGGCCCTGCCGCCTTTACCAATCAACTTCGCCAACGCGGCCCCGCCCACCTTCCCCGCCGCCTTGTTGTCCGTCCCGTAGTAGCCGATGAAGTCGGTCCCTGCCACGCCCTTGAGCCCCGAGTCCACGATCGCCACGGGAATCCCCGCCGCCATCGCCTGCTTCACAGGGCCCAGGAGCGCCGTGTCGTCCAGCGGCGCCAGCACGATCGCCGACACCTTGTCGGTCACGAACTGCTGCACCAGCTGGATCTGCTGCGCCCGATCGTTCTCGAGCGCGGGCCCCTTCCACACGATCTCGACGCCCAGTTCCTCCCCCGCCCGCTTGGCCCCGCGCTCCACACCCTTCCAGAAATCGTGCGTGGTGCCCTTGGGAATCACTGCGATCCGCAGCTTTGCCCCCGCGGGGGTCGGGGCCGGGGACGTCCCCGTCACCGGCTTGGGGGTGGGGGCATCCGTCTTCTTGTCGCACCCCGCGAAAGCCAACAGCGCCATCACCGCAAGCGTGGAGACCAGTCGAAGCTGTGTCATGGGAATCCCTTTCTTCGTTCTCTAGCCACCAAAGACCCGCTGGCGATACGCCTCGTCGCTCCGCCCGTGGATCCGATCGATGTCGGTCTGCTTCATGAAGTTTGGGCCGCCGAAGGCGAAAGTTCCGGCGAGGATACGGTGGGCCTTCACCGACATCGCCGTGATGTTCTCGACCTCGCGGCTGGATGCGCCCAGGGCGATGAGGCCGTGGCCTTGGAGCAGGATTTCCTTGGGGGCGTGGCCGTGGCGCGCGATGAACATCTGCAAGCCGCGATGCAGCTCTCTTGCGAGCGGGACGCCCGGGTCGATGTATGCGACGAGGAGCGGCGCGGGGCCGCAGACGACAACGTGATCGGGGAAGAGGCGAACGGTGGCGAGCTTCTCAAAGGATGTCGCACATGTGAGGGCGTTGACGGCGGTCGGGTGCGTGTGTCCGACGAAGCGGACGCCGGGCGAGGCGAGGCAGACGGCGTGGAGGAGAGCCTCGGTGGAAGGGCGAGCGGTGGAGGCGAGGTCGCACTTGCACGCGGTGAGCCACTGGGTGACCTGAGCATCGGTGGGCTGGGGGCCCTGGAGCATTGCGAGGGCTCGCGGCGTGCTGAGGCGGATGAACGAGGCGGCGGTGGCGGTGCGAAGCTCGCTGCCACTGGCCTTGACCCAGAAGGAGTCGGAGGTCGCGGTCGTGGAGGTGTTTCCCTCGCCGATGATCGAGTAGTCGTTCTCTTTCGCGCCCAGGTGATTGGACATCGCCACCAGTTCGGCGAGAGCTGCGTCGGGCTTTGCGGTGCCGTGGGTCATCGAGCAATGTCCTTGGCCTGTGCGATCAGGTTCTCAAAGCGAGCGGCGATAGGGTACCAGCTTGCGGCGTTCTTTGGGTTGCCGCTGGTGGTCACTGCGGAACGGGCGGAGATTTTGCGGATGCCTTCGAGGCCGTTCACGAGGCCCAAACCCATGGCCTGGACGAGAATGTTGCCGGTGGCGGTGGCTTCGACGGGGCCGACAATGAGCGGGAGGTTTGTGGCGTCGGCGGTCATCTGGTTGAGGAGGTCGTTCTTGGAGCCGCCGCCGATGACGTGGAGCACGTTGATCGTGCGGCCTGAGTGGAGGCGGAGAAAGCCGAGCACGCGCCGGTAGGCGAGGGCAAGGCTTTCGAGGCAGCAACGGACGAACTCGCCGGGTGTGCGGGGCACGGGCTGATTTGTGGCAGCGGCGAAGCGACGGATCTTGTCGAGAATGCCGGCGGGGATTGCAAAGGGCGGCCAATCGGGGTCGATGAGCGTGCGGAAGGGTTCGGCGTGGGCGGCGAGGGTTGTCAGTTCCGGGTAGTCCAAGTGGGTGCCGAGGCGATCAAAGTCGCGCTTGCACTCCTGTACGAGCCAGAGCCCGGCGATGTTTTTGAGGAAGCGGATGGTGCGCCCGACGCCGACCTCGTTGGTGAAGGGGACACTTCGGACGGCGTCGTTGATGATGGGTGAAGCAAGCTCGACACCAAGAAGCGACCAGGTGCCGCTTGAGAGATAGGCCCAGTTGTCGCCCAAGGTCGCGGGGACGGCGGCGATTGCGGATGCGGTGTCGTGCCCGCCTGGTGCGATGACGGCGATGGGGCGTGATGCGTTGCACTGGGCGAGAAGCGCGGGTTTGACGGTGCCGATCGTCGTGCCGGGGGCGATGACGTCGCCCAGGACGCCAGGGGCGAGCCCCAGCGAGTTGACGATGCGTGTTGACCACTCGCCGGCGCGCGGGTCGTACATCTGGCTTGTGGAGGCGATGGTTTGCTCGTTGGTCATGTTGCCCGAGAGCATGAAGTGGAAGAGGTCGGGCATGAAGAGGAGCCGGCGAGCCTTGGCGAGCATGTCGGGCTCGTGGTCGCGCATGGCGGCGAGCTGGAAGAGCGTGTTGAGGGCCATGAGCTGGATGCCGGTGGCGTCGTAGATGGCTTTGCCGTCGTCGCTGTCGGTGAGACGCTTCATCACCGGGATGTTTCTGGGATCGCGGTAGCAACGCGGCGGGGCGAGCAGTTCATTCGACGGGCCGAAGAGGGCGAAATCGACGCCCCAGGTGTCAACACCAATGGAATCGAGGCACAGGTTGCGAGCGTTGCACCACGCGATGGAGGCGGCGAGCCCGTGGTGAATCTCTCGCCAGAGGCTGTCGAGATCCCAATAGAGGCCGCCGCCTTTGTCGATCGGCCCGTGCGAGAAGCGGTGCGCCTCGTGGAGCGTCAAGAGGCCATCGGCGAGCACGCCGACCATCGCCCGGCCTGATTCGGCGCCGAGGTCGATGGCGAGATGGACGCTGGTGGTCAATGGTTCACCGCATGAACGCTTCGTGGAGGCCGCCGTCGACGTGGATGATCTGGCCTGTGGTGCGCGAGGAGCGGTCGGAGGCGAGGAAGAAGGCGGCCTCGGCCTGATCGGCGGGTGTGATGGCGGCCTTGAGGAGCGTCCGCTGGGCGTAGAAGTCGGCGAGCTTGGAGCGGAGGGATTCGGTGGTCTCGGCCTGATCGTGGGCGATGGTGTACTTCACGAGCGAGGCGATGACGCGATCGCGCGGGAACATGGTTGAGCCCTCGACGACGGTGGCGGGCGCGACGCCGTTGACGCGGATGCTCGGGGCGAGCTCGATGGCGAGCTCTCGCACGAGGTGGTTGGCGGCGGCCTTGCTGGTGTCGTAGGCGAGGCTTCCCTTTTTGGGCACAACGCCGTTGACGCTGGTGGTGAGGACGAGCGAGCCCTTGAGCCCCTGGCGTGCCCAGACTTTGCGGGCCTCGTCGGCGACGGTGTGCATGCCGATGACGTTGACCTCGAAGGTTTTGCGCCAGCCATCTTCGGCGAGGGAGCCGTCGGGGTTGGGGGCGATGTAGATGCCGGCGGTGACGACGACGGAGTCGATGCCGCCATAGGCGAGGACGGCGGACTGGAACATTGCGCGGACGCTGTCGCGTTTGGTCATATCGACGCCCACGCCGATGGCGGGCCCGCACCCGCTGACGCCGGTGCCCGAGACGCCGATGCCCAGGCCGTGGAGGTCGGTAAGTTCTTTAGCGGCGGCCTGTGCGGCTTCTTCGGAGAGGTCGGCGCAGACGACGTGGGCCCCTTCACGGGCGAGCCTGTGGGCGGTGGCTTTGCCGATGCCGTTGCCGGCACCGACGACGACGACAACGTGGCGGGCGAGTTCCTTCTCGGCGGGCATGCGTTTGAGCTTGGCCTCTTCGAGGAGCCAGTATTCGATGTCGAAGGCCTCCTGCTGCGGGAGGGCGATGTACTGGTCCATGGCCTCGGCGCCGCGCATGACCTCGACGGCGCAGGAGTAGAACTCGGCGGTGACGCGGCTCTCGCTCTTGGTCTTGCCGAACGCGATCATGCCCACGCCTGGGATGAGGATGACCGTGGGGTTGGGGTCGCGCATGGCTGGGCTGTCGGGGCGCTTGCAGCGGTCGTAGTAGGCGGCGTAGTCCTTGCGATACTGCTCGAGGCCGCGTGAGAGGGCGGACTTGAGAGCGTCGGCGCCTTGGGCGGGGGTCCAATCGGCGAGGAGCGGCTTGATTTTGGTTCGAAGGAAGTGATCGGGGCAGGAGGTGCCGAGCTGGGCGAGAGGTGCGGCGTCGCGGCTGTTGACGAAGCGGACGACCGACTCGCGGCCATCGAATGTGGCGAATTGACGCTTGCTCTTGGAGACCATGCCGCGAAGCCAGGGGAGGAGCTCGAAGAGCAACTCGTCGCGTGCGGGCGTGTCCATGGGAGCGACGGCGGGGCCGCCGAAGGTTTTGTCACCCTTGTCGCGGCTGGCGATGAAGGCGGCGGCCTGTTCGATGAGGTCGAGCGAGAGGGTGTAGCAGGCGTGGTTGGAGTCGGCCCAGTTGATGAGGCCGTGCTGGCCCAGGATGATGCCGGTGAGGGCGGGGTTGGCGGCGAGGGCGTCGCGGAGTTGGAGCCCCAGGTCGAAGCCGGGGCGTTGCCACTGGGTCCAGCCGACCTTGCCGCCCCAGATTTCATTGGTCAGCTCGCGGCCACGTTTGGAGGCGGCGACGGCGATGACGGCGTTGGGGTGTGTGTGGTCGACGTGTGGCGCGGGGAGAAAGGCGTGGAGGGGCGTGTCGATGGAGGCGGCGCAAGGGTTGAGGTTGTGGGTGCAGTGGGGGTATGCACCGACCATCCAGTCTTCGATGGGGGACTTCACGCCACGGGTTTCGGCGGACTTCCACTTGGATTCGAGCCCGAGCACCTTGGCGAGGGCGAGGGAGGCGAAGTTTGATTTGGTGGCGGTGCGCAGGTCGCCGCCCGAGCCTTTGACCCAGAGTATGTCGAGGGGCTGGCCGGTGAGCGGGTCGGCGTCTCGCAGCTTGGCGGAGGTGTTGCCGCCGCCGGTGTTGGTGATCCGCTGGTCAGACCCCAGGAGGTTGGACCTGTAGATGAGAGCGGCGACAGGATCGAGTGTGGCGGCTTTGTTGGAGTCCCACAGATTGGAAACGTGTTGGTAGGTCATGATGTTTGAATTCTTGGGGACTAGACACAGTGAACCCCCGAAATACCAAGAGATATCCTTCCGATGGGGAGCATACCGGATATAATCCATCAGATTCAAGCGACAAGCGTACATTTCCACAGATTTTAGACCCAATGCATGTTTAGGAAAGGATGTCCGGTCACATGTTGGCATCGGAACGACATCGCGAGATTCTCAACCGACTTCAGGCGAGCGGGGGAGTGCGTGTGGCTGCACTGGCATCTGAGCTGACGGTGACGCAGGAGACGATTCGGCGTGATCTGGAGCGGCTGGACGCGGAGGGGAAGCTGATTCGGACGCACGGGGGGGCGATGGTGGTGGAGACGGACCGCCGCGAATTGCCACTGGACGTGCGCGAGACGATCAATCTGGACAAGAAGCGTGCGATTGCGAGGCGGGCGGTTCGGGAGGTGGTGGCGGGTGATGTGATCGGGCTGGATGCGAGCTCGACGGCTCGGGAGATGGCGCGGCTGATCCCGAATATTGCGGTGACGGTGGTGACGAACGCGCTCTTGGTGGCGTCGGCGTTGCTGGAGAAGCCTTCGGTGCGTGTGATTATGACGGGTGGGATTCTGGATCGTCCGAGCATGTCGCTGGTGGGCCCCCTGGCGGA